>NZ_JBCNAD010000052.1:0-14324 GCF_050477905.1 Neobacillus pocheonensis
CCTTACCTATCTGTATCAATAAGATTTTTTCTTAGAAATTAAAAATGCCCATCCGTATGAGGAAGGACATTATCGTTATTATTTTTCTTTTGCGATTTCTTTTCTATTAGGAGCAAGAGGCGGCTGTTCTAACCACTTGTTTTTTGCCATAATATCAAACCAGTCTTTGGTAATTACTAATGTTTTTAGAATGGTTTTTTCATAAACTACACCAAGGTCTGTTCGCATGGCTCCAGCTAGACCTGTTCCGTGATATACTTGTGCAGTTTGAGCCAAGAAACCAATATGATACAACATTAATTTATCCGAAAAAGGAGCGTCTTTTGACGTTGTAACCTCTGTTTCCCACGACATCGGCACGGCAAATTATCCTTGTGCATAATTTTTGAAAGGGCTTGTATAATTTCATCAGCTGTTTTTTCAGATTGCTCAAAAAACTTTCTTACTTCTTTTGATCCAGTGACTTGACTGAATCCTATCGAAAGAGCTTTTGCCATAATGCTCTTTTTAATGTTCAGAGAAATACTGATTATTTCTGTGGCAGATAACAGTCTCCCTTTTCCTAAGAATCCATCAGTAAAATCTTTGGTAGAAATATATTCAGGCCTCTCGGTAGGATAGAAATAGGGGTCTCTTTGGAATTTTCCTTTTTCAAGCAACAACTCAATGGTTAAATCGTACAGATTTTTTGCATCATTGTCACATGAATTGTAAAATTCCCGTATGTCCTTTCTGACAGAAACACTTAAAGCTGTTGTATGACCCAACAAACCATGTATCGTCATAAGATGTAAATAATTTAAGCAGAACATGTCAGAAAACAATCTATCTGCACTTTTATTAAGATCGGACTCAGTAAATCCAATTGGAATGGGAAATCCATCTTTCTCAATGAAGGAAACAAGCTGCTTCTTTTGCTTTTCGAAGGTCTCAATGGCAAGTAAAAAAACTTTTTTTATTGATTCGTCTTCAATAATGGAATACATATATCTATTTACTGTATCGGTCATTGTTCCGTTTACATACTCCCCCCATAGTGTTCCTATTTCGGAAGATGTAAGTTTTATATTTTCATTTTCCATATTATCACCTCTTCCGTATTATTTACTAATTCAGAAAAAGATATGAAATCCTATGGACTTAAACCTTTTAGATGATAAAAGTTGAGCAGATGCTTGTTGAACTAACGGGTGCGATAATTGAATAACGGAAATTACCATACGAATGTACCTATCATGGGTATATAGCAGGAGGAATACGGTTGTACAGTGTCTGTCAATCTTTCCCGATTTATATTTCTAGTTTAATATTTTCAGTTATACATTCGAATCCCGTATTCAATCCTCATGAGTATCAGATCAAATAATATACAAAAGCGCAGCCATTACGGTTGCGTCTTTTTTTTGCATTCAAACGTTCTTTGCAGCCCTAAGTATCCAAGGAAAACCTAATCCGATTCCATTGATTGGACGGAGGTAAATGATAACTTAGCTAAAAGAACAAGTAGATTAAAAAAATTTCAAAAAGGGCGATACAAATCCTATCTCATACCGGACTGTTATATATGAATGGGGGTTTTTTACTTTTTTCGTTACGATGGGCCAATTGTGCCGGACTGTAATCATCAAAAGGGTAATACTCGTGAGGAAAAAATTTTATAAAATAATGCGTTAAAAACGTGCCTGTAGACCGGACTGTTAGTATAGGAGCGATAAAGGAGGAATTATGAAATGGTTACTGTTAAAACGATCAAAATTAACAAGTCATCTAAACTTCTTCGTAAATTTTGCGTTACAAATGCCATAAGGGGCCGGACTTTATATGTGAGGAACAACAAAGGAGGGATTCAAAATGAAAGAGCCGTCAAATTTTTTTAAAAAAAAATTGCTACAAAACCGAAATTAGACCGGACTGTATATTCGAAGGTTAACAAAGGGAGGAATCAGATTGAATTTTTACAAGGCATTTAAAAATTTATTAAAAAATCTAGTTACATTTCGCTCCATAGACCGGACTGTAGTATTGAAGAAAGTCATAGAACCAAATTTTTAGTATATCATGCGTTACGATAGCGTCCATGAGCCGGACTGTTATGTGGGAACGATAAAGGAGGTGGGTTTTGAATGGTTACAGCTGCACGATCAACGTTCCTGGAACTAAGCCGCAGAATTAGCAAGGTGGATGTGCGTCAGTAATAGTTTGATATCTGCAATAGAAAAAGGAGCTATAAGGGTTACTCCCGATTTTACTAAGAAGTTCAAACGAGCTACAGGAATTACAGATGCCGTTCAAGTAGATATTCAATATTTGCAGACAAAGATTTGCGGCTGTTATTTACATTTTGTGTAATTAATCTACAAATTGAGGAGGAGTTAAGGTGGGGAAAATTGATAGTTTCAAGAAAAAGTCAAGGAAATACAAGAAGCTACAAAGATATCAACAATGAACGAAGAGGATATCGATAGGGTGATTGAAAATTGGATGGTTGACACATTAAATACAAAATTAAAGGAACGAGGTATTAAGTAATGAAAAATCCATATGAAATTATAGAAGAACAGGGGATAGCTCTCATACATTGCAAGCGTTACAACAAGGTCGTGAAAGCACCTATTTCGATAGAAGATTTAGCCAGGGCAAAAGAATACCCAAATACATGGTCACTACAGTGGAATGCGAAATCCAGAACGTATTATGTTCGTGGTCAATTGAATGGAAAAAAAGTATTTTTGCATGCTTGGTTAATGAATCCTGATTCAGGAAAAGTTGTGGATCACATTAATCATATTGGCACTGACAATCGACGGAATAATTTAAAAGTCTGTTCAAACACAGAGAATGGAAGAAATATACTCTCAGAGGTTATCTTTGATCAATGGCTCGGTTTACATGGCGCACTAATGAAAAACAGTAAGGATAAATATGGAAATTTATACTGGGGCGTTTCCCACTTCAAAGACATATTTCTAGGACGGTTTAAAGATGAAGCTGAAGCTTTTTTGATCCAATGGATCGCACAAGAGGTATATGACCGTATAACTGATGAACAAATCCTAAATCGAATAGTTCCGCGTGGTCATAAAGCTGAAGATGTCCAAAGACGAATTGATTTCGTCCGTAAGACATTCAAAATGCCTGATCCAGCCAGGGCGGTGCTCACTTAAAGTAACTCATAGGGCGGTTTCTTCGTCGTCGTTATTAGCGATAAACGAAAGCCGCCTGTATTTACTTAACAATCATCGCATTTACTTACATTACGTTAACATATCTCGTTATATCAACATCTTATTACGTTATTTATACGTTTATATTTACCATTATATACGTTACTCTCCTTCGGGAGTTCCTCCCTCAGTCGTACATAATATATACGACAAATTTGGGTGGTTTGTCACACTATTTTCTATGAATATATAAATTTTTTTAAAGGAGCTACTAGTATGTTAGCTGTTAATGAACTTGATAGATACATTCTGCAACCTGAAGATGAACCGAAGGAAACGGTTTATGAATTTTTGGAGCGCAAAGAACGTAGGATCGAAAAGATTTACCGTAAAGGTAAGGTGGACTTAATTAAAGCGATTGAACGATTATACGAAGATGAATATCCAGACGATGCTTGCGATAGGATTTGTACGATACTCCGTAGTACAGTCATAGCATCTTCACGACATTGGTCACGGAATGCTCAATCCAGCGGGATTAGACTGTATGCCGATGATTTCGAAGAGGTCTTTTGGAAAGCTGTTCTAGATATGATCTGGTACGACTATGATAGCCGTAGCGACTTTTGGCTATATGAACACATCATAAAGAAAATGCGTTCCAATGCGTTGGATTTGATTAAATGGGCAAAACGAGAGAAACGTGTTCATGATTACACTGCAGCCAGTATAGAGGAAATGCAAATCGCAGATCAGCGAACAAGCAACTTGGAAAACAACGTAATTCACACTGTAATGGTTCAACAGATGATGGGTGAGCCGTTATTAGACGTCCATGAAGGAGCGTTATTACGTTATCTTTACGATTATCCAGAAGCTACACTAAGAGAAATTGCCGATACACTGGGGTTGAACCATCCACAGAAGGCGAGTCGTTTTTTAGAAAAGGTTCAGAAGAAGTTGACAAAATATCGGGGGCTATAAAACCGTTAAAGCGTTTGATGTTGCACGACCGAAAATGGCGGTTTTCAAAAACCTCAGGGTTTACGATCAGCAGTTTAAAAACGTTGATATTCCAGTGTTTGGAAGATGGTTTGTGTATAAATGTAAAGTAAATTTACTTGACGTCGTGACATAAAAAAAGACGGTTATCCCGTCCCTATTTGCCCTCGTATTCCTTCACTTTCTTGTAGAAGGTCGCTTTTTTCATATCGACTTGTCTCATAAATTCCACAGCTGTAATTTCGCCAGACTTCCACCGAGTATACAGTGAATTCCATTTTTGTGGTAATTCCATTGTAGGTCGTCCAAACTTAACTCCTTTTTTCTGTGCTAATGCTATCCCTTCAGATTGTCTCGTTCTAATCTCTTCACGTTCCTTCTGAGCGAATGCAGCCAATATAGCTAGAACAGCCTGTTGGATTGCTTTAAGTATTACGTCATCTTGGTCTGCATCTGTATTAAGCATCGGCTCTTTAATGAATTCTAGATTAATGCCGTTCTCAACGAAATAACGGTACTCTTTCAACGTATCATCCATGCTTCTGCCCATCCTGGTGATACTATCGAATACGACTGTATCGCCTTTACGGAGAATATTCTTAAGTGATTGATATTGAGGGCGATCGAATGTTGATCCGCTTTGCTTATCAATGAATATATCTCTTTCCTCGATGTGACTTTGTAGCATCGTTTCAATCTGTCTACCTTCGTTTTGTTGCTTTGAACTTACACGTACGTAACCGAATCGTTTAGTCGTCATTAATCTTCTCCCCCATCTAAACATCCTATGGGATAATCATACTATTATTGTTTATAAAAGTATATTTTATTTTATAGACGTTCATAAAGTTAATTTAGCACATTTATAGACTTAAAATTTGTACATTTCAGTACGTTGAAAATAGTGTACTTTTATAGACGATTATCGTAGTACAGTAAAAAAATGGTAAAATAGTTACATCTATTGTAAGGGGAGATATACATGAAAGAGATTCAATTACATGGTAAATACGCCGAAGGAAAAGTCGCATTAGTAAGTGACGAGGATTACGAGCTTCTTAGTAAATTCAATTGGTATGTTGATAGTAATGGATATGCAGTTATTCGTGTGAAGATGCACCAACTTGTAATAGATCAGGCTGGCATAGACAGAGAAGGTTTGATCGTTGACCATATAAACGGAAATAAACTTGATAATAATCGAGAAAATCTCCGAGTATGTACACATCAACAGAACATATTTAACAAAAAACCAATGACTGGTTCGTCTAAATATAAAGGTGTGTATTGGAGCAAGAAGCAAGGTAAGTGGGTTGCCAGGATAGCTGTGGATAAACATAAAAAGCACATCGGTTATTTTGTTATCGAAGAGGACGCTGCCTATGCTTACAATCTTTATGCTCATAAACTAATGGGAGAGTTTGCTAGACCCAATGTTTTGCCGAAAGATTATGACGGTAGTCACGTTATAATTGATCGTGAATTTTCGTCTACTTACCGAGGTGTTCGTATGATGGAGTGGGGGAAGTACACAGCAACGATTGTCCACGAAGGGAAACAATACTATTGCGGTGCATTTCACGACGAGAAATTAGCTGCTCTTGCCTACAACAAGAAGGCCGTTAAAATATTAGGAGATGAAGCCGTTCTAAACGATGTTCCATGGGACTATGTTTCACCTACTAAAGACCTTCATAAGCGTAACAAGTCGGGCTACAGAGGAGTGTCTTACAATAAAAAATTAGATAAGTGGGATGCAACCATTTCTCACCATAGTAAAAGTATTTATTGTGGGAGTTACGAAGATCCGAAAGAAGCTGCTCTAGCGTATAATGCGAAATCAATCGAACTTAAAGGTGATAAAGCGAAACTAAAAGTTATTGATTAAATGACAAAGGCGTGGTTCTTCCATTTATTCTTGATTGATTATGTCTCAGGAAGCACACTGTTTAAGCTTTAGTTGGGTTCGTAGTGATATAGTGACAGATTAGCGTAGGGGCTACCCTATCACGAACGATGAAGCCGAGCCATATCGGCACTTGCCTGGTGTAATGCACAAATGGACGACAAATCCCGAAACCTTGACGAGTTCGAAATGAAAGATACCCACCTTCCACAAAATTAGTTCTCAAAATAGCCAAATCGATTTAAAAATTTTTTTCGGAATCAGAAATCTCGGGGGCTTTGTTAAACTAACTGTCAGGATCGTTCAAGAGGTAGAAATCATACTATATTCCTTTAAATTTGGAGGAAATAGGTAAAATTTGTCGTATTAGTAATTGGTTATAAAATAATTTGGGAGTTGTTACTTATGCTAACGGGGTTGAAGATTTTTATTGTGATGAAGTATTAAGTGGTAAGATAACTGTAGAAAATGTTTTGGAAACTGAAAATACTCTTGCCTTTTATCATACTCGTCCTTTTTATGATGTACATATCGTGGTTATCCCCAAAAAACATATTACTTCACTGATCGATGTTAAATCTGAAGATAAAGATGTGCTGAACGATTTATTTTCCGTGATTCAGAAAGTATCAAAACAGGTAAACGACAAATACGCTGCCTGTACTGTGTCAACTAATATTGGTGAGAATAAAGCAATAAACATATGCATTGGCACGTTCATTATGGTAACCGTATAAAATATTTAGATGGTACTTGGTGCTAAAAGGTAAAAAACGTTTTTAATCTAGCAGGGGTTATGTTCCAAACAAAAGTTTGAAATAATTAGTTTTATTTAGGGAGAAACACTTTCATAAATCTCATATAAGGGGGAATAACAGTGATAGACTTTGCCGATTTAGACTACCTTTTTAGTAGAAAGGCTTTAGATAAGTTAAGTAAGAACCCTAAAAAGATATATAAAAATTATCTGGCTTTAATATTTACTGCTGCTCTTAATAAAACAACATTGATTGAAAGGCTAGATAAATACCGTGGAATTCAAACGAGTTGTTATGATTTACTAAATAATCCAAAGGAATATACAGAACAATCATTGGTTGAATCAACAGGTAAGTTATTTAGAGGAGAATTAAATGCAAATTATATAAAAAATCCTAATGTTGATTCTACAATTGATTCAATAATTTCATTTATGAGAGAAATGATAAAAAGCAGAATAAATGGTGAGCGCTATTTAATTAGCCTTAAAGAATTAGAAAAAATGATGTCGGTTAAGCAATATTTAAGTAATTATTATTCAAATTCGTATGACAATCTCGAACATCATCATTGGATTGAATTTGATATGGAAAAAGGATTAGTACATACTTTCCCTGAATTTATAACTTATGCATATTTAGTTTCTATATGGAACATTTATCTTCAAAAAAGAAAGTGTTTAATTGAAGCTAGAGAAGATCAAAGGCATATACTTTCTCAAGATATTGTATTTCCTAGTGATATTCGTATTAAAGTTAGAACAATTGAAAGCGAAATGCAAGCATTAATAAATTCATTGAGTGTACAGTGTATAACATTTACAGAATCCTATCTATACTATGTTTACTATAATGTAAAGGAGGGTAATTTTAAATTACAAAGTGACATAGCAAAAAAGTTTATAAAAAAATCTGAACAACCAAATGATGAAGATATTATAGATAACCTAATTAAACCTGAGTTTTTACAAGCACTTGAAACAGAAGAAGAAAAATTATTAAATCTATATGCAGGTTTTAAAAAGATAAACAGAAAAAGAAACAGGTTAATACACGCATCAGCTTTTGAAAACGAAAAGAAATCACATTTAATTCCCTTAATATCTATGGGGTCAGAAGAATTAGTTGATACATTAGATTTATGTGTCCAGTTTGTTTTAGAAGTAGAAAAAATTTTACCTCAAAGTCTGAAATTACTTTTTTGGTGGGGCACAATGAAACACCCGAATTTTAAAGAATATGAAGAAGGTAATTATGTTACCCGGAGAGACATATAGTCTCAGGGTAAAAATAATGTTTGTAGTTTAGCTTATAAGCCTCTCTTTAAAAAGCAGAAAAAACCTGTCCAAGCCTAAAGGTGTATACCCACAATTTTGAGTAATTAAAACCAAATGGACGAAACACAAAAAAAGAACAGCTCTTTTAGTTGCTATTAAAACGATAGATAATTTAGGGGCGACCGTAAGGAAAGGATATTACTGAAATGAATAAAAGTAATCGGTAGGCTTAATGCTCGCCTTTTGTAATTCTGAAATTGTGAAATTTTGTACTTAAACTATCGGTTGCTTTACATTAATAAACGATGATCGTCAAAAATGGCGATCATTTTTTTGTATACAGACAAAACGTTAGATTATGTAGTCAAGCGTTGGTAAACGGAAGAGGAATTCATGAAGAATGGATTAATGGTGTAATATGGGTACCATATCACAAAAAATAAGGATGTGTTGTACCCTCATGTGCCTGATTATTTACGAAGATGAAGGTGTAATCCCGAAACCTGGTAAGGATAAAGCCTCAACCTATTTGACTTTTTTTCACACAGTGGGCATATTCGTATGAATCCTTTTATCCTCTGAAGTGGAAAAATATACTAATCTCTTAATTTACAATTTATGAAATATTCGTTATTATATTGTTATGATTTTCCAAGTGTCGAAAAGGAAATTTGAGGTGTAGATATGTCAAGCACACAGAATCAATCTGGACAACAACAGCAAACCGGGCAACAAAATCAATCTGGACAACAACAACAGCAATCTTTCCCTTCGGCAGAGTTGCTTTTTGGTGCTATTCAGAGAGAATATGATAAAGAAGATGAACGTGCAAGTACCTTAGATACAAGAGTAGGAATATTAACTACGGTAACTGCAGCACTTCTGGCATTTATTCCAACGTATATCAGTATTCCAGATTTAAAAAAAGTAAAGGTAGATAACGTCCTTAACGCCTTGCCTTATACTTTTTATTTTTTATTCATTATTATCACAATATTATGTTTAGTATGTTCTTTAGTTTATTGCTTAAGGATAATTGGGATTAAGACCTATAATCGAGTAGATTTATCTGGTTTTACTAACCCTGGAAATATTGCAGCTCCAACTGATGTCGTTGCAAAAGCATTAACAATTACATATAGACAAAATATTGAACACAATGGGAAGGTTAATGACCAAAAGGTAAAGCTTTATACAAGAGGAGTATATTGTATTGCAGCTGCTATAATATCAGCAGTTATTATATATATTTTTAATATTTTTATTAAATAGGAGGATAGAGATGCCGGCAGATGATCAGTTATCTCAAATAGTGAATCAAATTTTAAATGGTGAAAATGATGGAAATTCTCCTAGTTTTGGAAGTAGGCCAGTTTCAGAAGGAGCAAGTTTTAGTTCGCAGGTTATAAAGAGGAACTTTAACTATGGTGACGATCCTTCCTTTTCAGGGGAAACTGCAGTTCGTGAATGTGAATTAACTAAGACAGAGTTTGAAAAAAGAAACAAATAGGAGTTGTTTAATCCCCGATTTTAGTCGATCGGGGATTGTATATTTTTGGCATTTGTTTACAGTCGATTGCTAATTGCAACCCAATGGTTATTTATGTTTAGGGAGGTATTAAAATAATGTCTGTAATATATAGACCTATGTATACAAACAGTTGGGCACTTGTTATAGGGATAAATAAGTATAAATATGGAGGAAATTTAAGTTACGCTTGTAACGATGCAATTGCAGTCGCAACTATACTAAAAGAAACCTATAAATTTCCCGAAGAAAACATTACGGTACTATTGGATGAAGACGCAACAAAAGCAAATATAATGAGGATGTTTCTTAAGCTAGCAAATGATAAGGTACAAATTGATGATCGGATTATCATTTTTTATGCAGGTCACGGTCACACTATGGTGGGGAGACGAGGTGATATTGGTTTTCTAGTACCACATGATGGTAAAGCTGACGATTTATCAACATTTATTAGATGGGACGACTTAACAAAGAATACTGAATTAATTCGGGCTAAACATATCTTATTTATAATGGACGCATGTTACAGCGGATTGGCGATATCACGCTCACTTCAACCAGGTTCATATCGGTTTTTAAAAGATATGTTGAAAAGAGGCTCTAGGCAAGTCCTTACTGCAGGGAAGGCTAATGAGGTTGTAGCAGATTCTAATGGACCAATACCAGGACATTCTATATTTACCGGTCACCTAATACAAGCTTTGGAGGGGAATGCTTCTAATGTTGATGGGATAATTACGGCAAATGGAGTAATGTCATATGTCTATGAAAAGGTATCAAAGGATATGTACTCTGAACAGACCCCTCATTATGGCTTTTTAGAAGGGGAGGGAGATTTCATATTTAAAGCTCCAATCTTGGATAATATGCCAGAAGCCGAAGAAGTTGAGACTGATTACTTAGTTGAAATTCCAGCGGTTTTACAGGAACGCAGCGTAAAAACAATTGAAGATATTATTGATGAGACAAAAGAATTCTTATCAGAAAGTAAAAGTAGAATAAAGCTTGACGATATGGTAAACCATGAATTACGTAAAATTGTAATGCTTTTAACAGATGAACATTTCCCTGTCCAAGGAATACAAGTAGATGCAGAAAATCTTATAGAAAGATTAAGTAAATATGAAAGTAATGCAAAAGGTATTTGTTTAATAACCAGTTGCATTGCTCATTGGGGGCAAGATGAACATGCTCCAATTATTAATAGAATAATGACTCGATTAAGTGAAAATAATGAATTGCGTGGAGGTTTAGATCTTTGGCTTAGATTAAGATGGTACCCTATATTACTAGTCATGTACTCTGGAGGAATAAGTGCTCTTGCCAACGAAAACTACGAGTTTTTAGCAAGAATTCTAACAACTAAAATTAGAGACGAGCGCCGTGAAGATAATAAAGAAGTTGTATTAAGATCCATTTCAGAATTAACACCTATAAATGATGCTTTTAAAATGATTCCTGAGCATGAACGTCATTTTGTACCACGAAGTGAGTACTTGTATAAAATTTTACAACCCGATTTGGATGAGCTCCTCTTCCTTGGAAAGAGTTACGATGAAATTTTCGATAGGTTTGAAATATTCTTAGGATTAGTGTACGCTGATCTCTATTCAGAACAGCACATTTGGGGCCCAGTAGGAAGATTTGGTTGGAAGTATCATAGATCAAATAATATACTTGCTGAAATAATAAAGGAAGCAGATAGCTTTCAGGAGACTTGGACACCTTTAAAAGCAGGTTTATTTAGAGGTTCTTATGAGAGATTTAAAGAAATTGCCCTTAAATTCGAGGAGTTTATTAGTAGGTTAGGTTTTTATTAAAATTAGAAATTGATAATATGTCCAAACCTTATAATCAAGAGTTTTCAAAGGTTAACATGTTTACGAAACATGATAGGAGCTTTTCTAATTGAGGATACGCTTAATGATATACGATAAACGGAAATTTTGGGTACACTTCGTAAAACAGCGAACCCTTCCGTATATACAATTCACAATTATATTATTCAAAAAGGGAGCAGGCTCGTACCTGCTCTTTTATTGTCTAATCACTATTAAAAGTCACAAAAATTGGTGCTCATCAAGTGCAGCTTTTGAAGGTGCGTCGTTAATGTCCTTAGGTAAACGTAATACCATGCCATGATATTTTCCGTATTCGCTTGATCGCAAATTAGGATGTAACAGAACAGTCATACCCTTTGAATCAACACAGATATATCCAAGATCCCACAATGTATGAATATCCCCTCTATATGGCGTAACATGTGGAGCTTCAAGTGCTTCTTAAATATCTCATCCTGTTATAGGGCATTTTCCTTCATAAGCCACCTAATACTTTTTACGGAAGGGAAGATTGTCCCTGGCGTTGAACTATGGATCTAAGAGCTTTTTTACGCTCATCAACCACACCAGATGGGTCAAAAAAATCCCTCAGTATTTACAATTTCTTCTTGATTTTTCTGTAAAATAAACGTAAATGTCTTTGCAGGAGAACTTATATCGTCAGGGATATCTCCTTTTGGTGACATACCAACCAGAATAAAGAAACCACTGACCCAGGCGAAGAGAAATGCAATCCCGATTTTGTACTGAGCCCTCTTCCGACCTTTGGACTGGGTTTTTATAGTATCTCCCCTGTTATTTACTTGTCAATGCGTGGTCGTTTTAAACTTTATTGGCGTTAATTGCCTTTAAATAAGCGTTTTTATCCCTGGCTGCAATGTATATGTATACTTGGTGTTGATGACGAAACCAAAATATGTAGGCCTTTTACCTTTTGATATAAAAAGAAGGTAACAAATCATAAAATATCTAATTATTGTTGCTAAGTATATAACTAGGTTATGAGTAAAAAGATTTAAAGTGATAAACAATTTTATTCCATAATATAGTAAAATATACAGATAATATATTTTGGGATGTGATTTTGTGATTACAAGAACTATTATTAAACCTGAAGTAAACCCGAGTAGAGAATTTTTGGAGATCGCTTCAGACTTTTCCAATCCTTTGGATGTAGTAAGAGAAGCAATTAGTAATTCATTTGATGCAAAAGCATCAGAGATATATATTCTTTTTACAGTATTTAAAGAATACGGGAGAAGAAAACTAAAGATTACAATAAGAGATAATGGCCTCGGAATGGACACTAAGGGATTAAAATCATTTTTTGATTTGGGGAATTCCATCAGAAGAGAAGAAAAAACAAATGATGAAAGCCTAATCGGGGAAAAAGGGCACGGGACAAAAATATACTTTAATTCCGAAAGTGTTTCAGTGACGACAGGTAAAGATGGAAAAAGGTATGTTGCTGTTATGGAAAATCCTATTGGATTGTTATTCGAAGGTGAGGTACCTACTGTTAATGTGGAAGAAATTACTGAGAACTTTGAGGGTACTTTTATTGAGATTATAGGATATAACAATAATGAAAGATCAGTCTTTAATCATGATAGATTAGTCGATTATATTTATTGGTTTACAAAATTTGGGTCATTTGAGAAAGAAATAAATGAATACACACCATACAATAATGTAAAACTATTTGTTCAAGGAGTTGATAGAGACACCCCTGAATTACTTTCTTTTGGTCATAGATTCCCAAGGGAATCAGAAAATTTGGATAAATTATTCGAAAGTTACATGGCAGATGCACCAGATTATTTTGTAAAGAAGTTAGTTTATACAGGATCGTTAAGTAAGTATCCTGATATACAATATCAAGCGGTCTTTTATATTGAGGGAAATAAAGCAAAACGAACAATAAATAATATGATTAAGAGAAGCGGATATACTGCTCCGGATGGTGCATATAGGGTTCAAGAGAGGTACGGAGTATGGTTATCTAAGGACTTTATACCTGTTCAAAGGAAAAATGAGTGGATTACTAGTAAGGGGTCTGAATACACGAAATTCCACGCTTTTTTCAATTGCCAAGAATTAAAGTTAACAGCGAATAGAGGTTCCGTTGATAATACTCCTGCTGAGATACTTGATGAAATCCAGGCGACTGTAAGAAGTATCTATCAACAAATTACAGAAAGTAATGAATGGGGAGATTTGGAATGGTTGGAGGAACAATCTCAGGCGTATCAAAGTGAAAAAAAAGAAGAGAGAGATTACGAGAAGAGACTAAAGTTAATCAAATCAACTAAAATTGCAAATTACAAAAATAAGAAATTAAGAGAGCCGAGACAAGAGCAAGGAGTCTTTGCTTTATATCATTCGATTGACATGCTTGAACCCGATTTATTTCCCTTTGAGATAGTTGATTATGATACACATGCTGGTATAGATGTTTTAGCTAGATTGAGAAATACAGGAGTCGATCTTGAGCGCTCACTTTTAAGGTTTATCGAGTTTAAACATATACTAAAAAGTTCTTTTAACCATTCTTTCAATAGACTCTATGGAATAGTTTGTTGGAAATTATCGATCAAAAATGACGAGACAGTGACTGATATATTTGGAAACAAGAGAAAATTAAAATGTATACCTAAGACTGATTCGAATAGTTATACTCAATTCTTTTTAGAAAACGAAAGAGATCCACATAGAATTGAAATAATAGTTTTAGAAGAATACCTACAAGAAAGGCTAGGTATTACTTTTCAAAGGTCAAAACAATAAGATTTCACAATAAAAGTTCTACAGAACCTACATTACATGTATTTGGCAAGCAAAAAAT
>NZ_JBCNAD010000053.1:0-487 GCF_050477905.1 Neobacillus pocheonensis
TGAGGTAAGGGCTGAAGGAAGTGTGGAATAAAATCTTGGCTCGACGAACAGAAATCTGATACTAAGGCTTTATAAAGGGATGAGGCTCCCAAACAAGTCAAAGTCCAAAAGATGTGCGTAACTTTGTAGAGTAAATCAGGCGAGCAAAAGAGGAAAGATAGTTGTCTTACCCTGGGAGGTCTTGCGGATGTACGGAAGTACAGTCGAAAATGGTTAACCGCAAGAAGTCAGCAGAAGCCATAGTAGTGAAAGTTAGTTCATGAAGGGCTGAACAATTTATAGTGTTTCAACACCACGAATGCGTAAGTGACGTACTCCGAATGTATTAATGGCGAAAGTATGAGCGTATCTCAAAAGCTAACCAAAATGGAGCTATCACTTACTACGTGAGAGGGAAGGAGAAACGAGTGTGGAACTTTTAGAACAGATTCTAAGTAATCAAAATATGAACGAAGCCTACCTGCGCGTCTATAAAAATAAAGGTGCG
>NZ_JBCNAD010000054.1:0-1231 GCF_050477905.1 Neobacillus pocheonensis
GAGAACAAGGATGAGCTACGTCAGCGCATCAGAACAAGAAAATACCAACCACAAGCTGCCTTAAGAGTGGAAATCCCAAAAGAAAATGGCAAGATGCGCAAGTTGGGAATACCAACAGTAGTGGATAGAGTCGTTCAACAAGCCCTTCATCAAGTTCTCAGCCCGATATTCGAAAAGCAGTTCAGCGAATTAAGTTACGGCTTTAGACCGAAAAGAAGCTGTGAGATGGCAATTATTAAAAGCTTGGAATTTTTGAATGATGGATACGATTGGGTTGTGGATATTGACCTTGAAAGATTTTTCGATACAGTCCATCACGATAAACTCATGCGAATCATTTCTAATACAATAGATGATGGAGATGTCATTTCCCTAATAAGGAAATATCTTGTCAGTGGAGTTATGGTGAATGGGAAATATGAAGATACACCAGTTGGAACTCCGCAAGGAGGAAACCTAAGCCCACTGCTGAGTAATATTATGTTGAACGAACTGGATAAGGAACTAGAAAGTAGAGGACTCCAATTCGTGAGATACGCTGATGACGCCCTAATCTTCGTGAAGAGTGAGAAAGCAGCGAATAGAGTGATGGCAACAATCGTGAGATTTATAGAAAATAAATTAGGGTTAATAGTCAACGTAGAAAAGAGTAAAATCTCCCGTCCAAAAGATTTGAAATTCTTAGGATTCGGATTTTATTACGATTCTAAGAAGGAGAAATACCAAGTAAAACCCCATCACACGTCAATACAAAAATTTCAAAGAAAGCTTCGGAAATTAACAAAGCGAAATTGGAGTGTTCCGCTAGACTACCGAATCTTAAAACTAAAACAAGTCACACTTGGGTGGGTTAATTACTTTAGAATCTCGAATATGAAAAAAGCGATGACTGAGATAGATAAGAAGCTTCGCTCCAGAATTAGAGTTATCATCTGGAAGCAATGGAAGGTATCAAAGAAACGAATCAAATCACTTGTTCAACTAGGGATTCCAGAGGAAGAGGCGAAAGGATTAACTTTCTGTCGGAAAGGTTATCGGTACATCGGACTATCAAAGGTTGTTCAAAGAGCGATTTCAAACAAAAGACTAAAGCAGAGGGGACTTCCCTCTGCTTTAGAACATTATCTAAAAGTACACACTGTAATATAAATTGAACCGCCGTATACGGAACCGTACGTACGGTGGTGTGAGAGGGGCGAAAATAATCAACTTATTTTCCCTCTACTCGATT
>NZ_JBCNAD010000055.1:0-485 GCF_050477905.1 Neobacillus pocheonensis
TGAGGTAAGGGCTGAAGGAAGCGTGGAATAAAATCTTGGCTCGACGAACAGAAATCTGATACTAAGGCTTTATAAAGGGATGAGGCTCCCAAACAAGTCAAAGTCCAAAAGGTGTGCGTAACTTTGTAGAGTAAATCAGGCGAGTAAAAGAGGAAAGATAGTTGTCTTACCCTGGGAGGTCTTGCGGATGTACGGAAGTACAGTCGAAAATGGTTAACCGCAAGAAGTCAGCAGAAGCCATAGTAGTGAAATTAGTTCATGAAGGGCTGAACAATTTATAGTGTTTCAACACCACGAATGCGTAAGTGACGTACTCCGAATGTATTAATGGTGAAAGTATGAGCGTATCTCAAAAGCTAACCAAAATGGAGCTATCACTTACTACGTGAGAGGGAAGGAGAAACGAGTGTGGAACTTTTAGAACAGATTCTAAGTAATCAAAATATGAACGAAGCCTACCTGCGTGTCTATAAAAATAAAGGTGC
>NZ_JBCNAD010000056.1:0-1151 GCF_050477905.1 Neobacillus pocheonensis
AGAAAATGGCAAGATGCGCAAATTGGGAATACCAACAGTAGTGGATAGAGTCGTTCAACAAGCCATTCATCAAGTTCTCAGCCCGATATTTGAAAAGCAGTTCAGTGAATTCAGTTACGGCTTTAGACCGAAAAGAAGCTGTGAGATGGCAATTATTAAAAGCTTGGAATTTCTGAATGATGGATACGATTGGGTTGTGGATATTGACCTTGAAAGATTTTTCGATACAGTCCATCACGATAAACTCATGCGAATTATTTCTAATACAATAGATGATGGAGATGTCATTTCCCTAATAAGGAAATATCTTGTCAGTGGAGTAATGGTGAATGGGAAATATGAAGAAATACCAGTTGGAACTCCGCAAGGAGGAAACCTAAGCCCACTGCTGAGTAATATTATGTTGAACGAATTGGATAAGGAACTAGAAAGTAGAGGACTCCAATTCGTGAGATACGCTGATGACGCCCTAATCTTCGTGAAGAGTGAGAAAGCAGCGAATAGAGTGATGGAAACAATCGTGAGATTTATAGAAAATAAATTAGGGTTAATAGTCAATGTAGAAAAGAGTAAAATCTCCCGTCCAAAAGATTTGAAATTCTTAGGATTCGGATATTATTACGATTCTAAGAATGAGAAATACCAAGTAAAACCCCATCTCACGTCAATACAAAAATTTCAAAGAAAGCTTCGGCAATTAACAAAGCGAAATTGGAGTGTTCCGCTAGACTACCGAATCTTAAAACTAAAACAAGTCACACTTGGGTGGGTTAATTACTTTAGAATCTCGAATATGAAAAAAGCGATGACTGAGATAGATAGGAAGCTTCGCTCCAGAATTAGAGTTATCATCTGGAAGCAATGGAAGGTATCAAAGAAACGAATCAAATCGCTTGTTCAACTAGGGATTCCAGAGGAAGAGGCGAAAGGATTAACTTTCTGTCGGAAAGGTTATCGGTACATCGGACTTTCGAAGGTTGTTCAAAGAGCAATCTCAAACAAAAGACTAAAGCAGAGGGGACTTCCCTCTGCTTTAGAACATTATCTAAAAGTACACACTGTAATATAAATTGAACCGCCGTATACGGAACCGTATGTACGGTGGTGTGAGAGGGGCGAAAATAATCAATTTATTTTCCCTCTACTCGATT
>NZ_JBCNAD010000057.1:0-7210 GCF_050477905.1 Neobacillus pocheonensis
TCATTTTTTTAGGTTAGTCTAGACTGGAAGAATTGTCTACAAGCTTTTTAAGTTAAAACTTTTTAGGAAACTGTTTTTGAATCCCTTTGGTAATCGTATCAGCGATATGAATAAGATGGGCCTCTCCTTTATCAAAAGCACGGATATCAGCATCCCAATCCTTTTTAAGTCGTGCTACGACGTTTTCAGTCACCATTTTTAAATGTAACTGGAAAGCTTGTCTTAATTGCTGTTTGTTCAAATAAGGGTTCGCATTACCTAGAAAATTAGTCATGTCATCGGCATTTTTATACCATTCTGCATTATATTTTTTTAGGTCAGCCTGGTTATTGGCTTTGGCCGCCTCGACTACTTTTCCCGCCAGAAGAATGTGCTCTCTAAGCAATTGGGCCAGTTTATCTCCTGCTGCTCTTCCATAATAGGGCTTTATTGCATTCCCGATTTCGTCCTGGTTTCTCAATAATCTTGCAAGTATCTTATCTTTGTCCTCCAAGCCTGCTATTGCACTTACGATATACTTATGTGTCCAAATCGCATGCTCTATCCAAAGTCTTCGAAAATCGAACTTAAAAGTGCTCTGCCTCTGCACTCATACTCGGATATTGTTTAACGACAGGCTGTTCTGCCTTTGCCCCGATTGCAGGCGAAATGAGGGAAAAAGACAAAAGGAATATAGTGATGGAAAGGAATATTTTTTTCAACGAAATCATCTCCTTTTTTTACTAAAAAAATTTTCCCCCAATTTTGTCATAATTATTTATGCCAATAATTAAAAGGTATACTATTTAAAAAAGCTTATTTCGGAGTGAGGAAAATGCTTAATTTAGATAAAAATCATAACCCGAAAAAAAACGCTGGGATACTAGCCGAAATAGTCGGAAGACCCTCAATCGCAGTTCAAGAGACGGTTGAACTTTTTAACCAGTTCAGGCAGGAGAGTCAATCCTTTCCAAAAAAATATCCTCGGAAGCCCTTCTCACTGGGAGAAGCCTTTTTTCGCCTTTTTTCAAAAGCAAGTAACCTTGGGGAACTCCCGAAGATTTTGGTAGATTCACAGGGACAAGTTTTCCCTGAGTGGTTCGAAATACTTGAAAATGAATTCAACAGCTTAGAAACTAAACGAATCAAAGAAGTAAATGTAGTTGATTTTGGTGCAGTCGGAGACGGAAAAACGGATTGTACGGCCGCTTTTCGGAAAGCGATTGGCAAGGGCCGCGTAAAAGTAATGGTACCACCGGGGATCTTTATTACCAAGGGTATCCGGCTGCCGTCCATGACGGTCTTGATTGGTGCTGGAAAAGGTAAAACAACGATTAAGTTGCATGACGATGCCCCTAAAAGTACAAGACTTATTACAAACCTTAATTATTGGAAAGGGAATCACCATCTTTTTGTTGGCTCCCTTAGCTTGGATTGGAATGTCGAAAGGCTTGGCGACACGTCCAAAACAAGTACTTGGGGGAATCATTCGAGCTGTTTAACGTATGCAAATGTTACCTACGGCTGGATAAAGGACGTAGAGGCAATTAATCCGGGGCTTCATTGTTTTGACATTTCCTCCACCTTGTACAATTATGCTGGAGACAGATTTCGTGCCCGGGGTGGAAGCAAGTATGTTTGGCTCGATAATTTAAACGGTTTTGGCTTTGGTGATGACGGCATCACCACCCATCATAGCGACTTTATTTTCATCTCGAACTCACATATGTGCGACCCAAGCGGACGAGCCCATCAGAAAGGTTTTTCAAACTCAAATGGGTTTGAAATCGATGATGGTTCACAAAATGTTCTACTCGTTCAAAATTCTTCGGCGAGGTGCTTTGGCGGTGTCGAAATTAAAGCTCATGAAAATTCGTCCGCAGCGGCCAATGTCCAGATTATTGGACATATTTCGTTGAATGATAATCGTTCCTTTAATTTTCGCCATATTGGCCATCACAAAAGTACCGATGCTGAATCAAAAACGGCCTATAATATTATGGCTGGGAATCTCCTTTCTATTGCACCGATTTTTTCAGATTTATATAAGGATTCCACGCCAAGGGGGTTGGTGGTTTCTGCTTATAAAAATGTTGTCATTAATCATTTTAAGTTGATTGGTAATCCAGATTACGACTACAAAGCTAATCCCGTCATTGCGATCCAATATCGGGCTAGAAATGTGGCATTGAAGAATGTTATGATTAGGGATTTTAATAAGGCAGGGCCGGGTATTAAAGTGTTTGGCGGTGAAAATCGGGCTGATTCTGTTGAGATTAGCAACGTGGAAATTGAGGGTTCTTCGGCGCAAGCCATTAATATCGGAATAGGAATCCAAGATATTAAAATTGAAAAGGTAAAAAGCGTCAACGTTTATCGATGACGCTTTTCTTCTCTTTCGATTGGAATTTGGTCGATTAGCTTTTCAGCAACTTTTCGATATAAGTTACTCATATGAACAAGTGAAGAAATCATAAGCACCTCTTCTAATTGTGGCGATGGTGCATGTTGCCCATCCACCAATTCCTCTTTTACTTCCTTCACTCGATCCTCCATATCCATTTTAAAGTCTCTGACATTTTTGCTGGTTAGATGTAAATAGCTATTATAAAAAGAGTCTACATCGATTTCCTCATTGATAATTCTTTTATTGATTCCAGCAAGCATCACTTTAATATCATTAATCGATAAAGCCCCTTTAAGCTGATAAATTAAACTGATTAATATGAGATGTTCTTTTGAATACTTTTTATTTTTTATTGGGAAAATCAACTTTCCTTTTGCATAGTTATTAATCATCGTTTTGGTGAGTACCTTTTCTTCTTCATTCCGCTTCGATTCAGCAAATTTATTCTCAAATAACTGAATGACTTGATCCATATATAAATCGATGTTTGGAATTTCTTCTAAAGTTAAGGCTGCATCAAGGCTAAGCTGTTCAATAAATTGATTGATATTCTCCATCGTAAAAACCCCGATCATATGCTTTATATTTTTCATTATACCTAATGAAATAAGCATTGACTAGATATTAAAACATTAGTATCATTATATATAGTTATTAAAACTACATGTTGTAATAGGAGGTATATTTAATGAACAATTACATTCGGGAACCTATCAATGGATTGACCCATTTAGCCGGGGCACTTTTATCTTTTGTCGGACTGCTTGCGATGGTTATCAAAGTATCTATGGGCTCGCCCTCACCTATGGCCATTACGGCTGTCATCATTTTTGGCATCAGTATGATTCTGCTTTATTCAGCATCTGCTACATATCACATGGTTATGGCAAAAGATAAAGTAATTGCCTTTTTAAGACGGCTTGACCATTCGATGATTTTTGTGTTGATCGCTGGAACGTATACGCCTTTTTGCTTCATTAGTTTGAATGGGAAAACGGGTGCGGTACTATTTTCGATTATTTCAGCGGTAGCAATCAGCGGGGTTGTGTTTAAAATGGTTTGGTTTAATTGCCCACGCTGGATTTCGACGGCCCTCTATATCGCAATGGGCTGGATGATTGTGTTTGTGTTCTCACCGCTTGCTGGCAGTTTAAATCCGTGGGGTTTATTTTTACTGGTGTTAGGTGGGGTTTTCTATACAATTGGCGGTGTCATCTATGGGGCTAAACCGAAGTTTTTAGAGTTTAAGTATTTAGGTTTTCATGAGATTTTTCATATTTTTATTTTACTTGGAAGCCTGGCGCATTTCTTATCTGTGTTTTTGTATGTAATCTAAATTTCTTTACAAATTGAGGACTTCATGAGGACAGTTGTCTGTCCTCATGAATTAGCTAGACAAAACCGCTTCAAATTCCAATTTCTTTGTGGTTTCAAGCGGAATTATTTCTCCTTTTTTCAGGTGAATTCTCTTCGAAAATAGGGGCCCGTTATAAACAAATGTGTGGTATTCCCCTGCTTCCCCCATTGGGCAGCTTTTGGTTTCCTGAATATCCTTCACAAACGTGGAATCTACTTTTCTACCAAGCCATGATTCATCCAAAACATCTTCCCTGACTCGAATGACGACTGCTTCGTAGCCGGATTGAACAAACTTTTCAAGTGCCTGTAAGGACTCCTCTTGCTTCATCCATAAAGGATAAATGGACTCAACTTCAGCGGATTCTGCAACTTTTTCTCCCCACTCCCTGTGAGGATCAAAATATAAATCCCCAAATGCAATTCCAGTTAATTCATATTGTTCTTTCACCTGTAATAATGCTTGGACAAAGTCATCTGTATAGCGCTCAAAGGAACACTTAATAAAATGGACAGGAATATTTAACGCTTTACCTTGGAGAATAATCATCTCTGTTTTTTCCCCGTGTCCAAACGTTCGCCCAATTTCGACTGGAACAGTCGTAAGCAAGCATGATACTTCATAACCCTGGTCGACTAAACTCTGCAAGGCCATACAGCCATCTTTCCCGCCGCTCCATGATAAAGCGATTTTATTTTTCATAAGGAACCCACCCTTCTAACAAGTTCTTCCTGCAAAACACGAGCGTGATTATAAATCGGGTCCTTTGCTCCATAAAGAAGAGTTACTTTATCTTTAGATGCCATGTCGATGATTTGCTCTATCATTTGAAACTTCTGCTCATCCAAACGTAATTCTTCTATGTATTTTCCTCGAAATTCTTCATAAAGCTCTGGTTTATGACAAAACCATTTACGGAGCTCAGGGCTTGGGGCAATCTCCTTAAACCAATAGGATAATTTCGCCGCTTCCTTTGATACACCTCGTGGCCACACCCGGTCAATTAAAATTCGGCATCCGTCCATCTCATCAAAAGGTTCATAGATTCTTTTCAGAAAAATATTCTCCATTGTTTCTCCCCCTAATCTTCATCCTTTACATCTAAATCTTCTGGGATGGGTTCGCTTAATATTTCTTCAACGAGTTGTTTGTATTTATCCATTTGATTAAGATGGGTATTAAATTGCTCTTTGTAAATTAAATACTCACTGCCGTCAAAGAGAGCGCGGATTTTCTTTTGTTGGATGAGGCTCTTGACGGTTGGTTCAGGTATCGATAAATATTCTGCTGTCTCTTTTATAGTAAGGTACATTTTTTTATTACTCCTCTTTTAAAAAGTCAAGCTGATGGACAATTCGCCCAGCTCTGCCTTTAGTTGTAATTGCTTGCGATAAAGAATTGCATATCGCCTCTTCTGCAGCTTCGGCAGCAGCTGTAAAAAGCTGGTTCATGATAGGATGTTCCTCACGCAACTGCGAACGATTTTCCGTTACTTCATCCGAAAAATGCGCTATTTTATGGGCTGTTGAAAAGGCAATGATAATATCCCCGCTTCCATGGCTAAAATGACTTCCCGTCCTGCCAAGGCCAATTCCGCATCGTTTCGCAACTCGCTGTAATTGCCGGTCACTCAAAGGTGCGTCTGTTGCTAGAACGATGATAATCGAGCCATCGGAGGTCTCTGACAAACCTGTCTTCTCAGAATTTCGAAACCTCAACAGCTCTTCCTTTTTCCCAAAATTACTAAGGACAAGACAGCCGATTGTATAGTCCTCAACCATTCTAGATGATGAGCCAATCCCACCTTTATGGCCAAAGCAAATCATCCCTTTACCGGCACCGACAGCCCCTTCAACTGCACGGTTTTCAGATGCATTTTGGATGGCTTCGATGGCATGCTCGACCTTTACTGGAAACAAGCGAATAGAATTTAAATAGCTGTCATTGCATTCACCAGTTACAATATTAATGGTCCCTGTAGTGTCGCCAATTTCAGGATTTTCCTTCAACATGTATTCGAGTGTTCCTTGGGTCACGGCAGGAACGGCAAAGGTATTCGTCAACATGATGGGCGATTCAAGAACGCCTAATTCATTTACTTGCACAAGGCCTGTTGTTTTTCCGAATCCATTAATGATATAACTGGCAGCAGTTACTTTTTCTTTAAACAAATTGCCTTTGTGCGGGAGTATAGCTGTTACTCCAGTACAGGCATACTCTTCCCCAGACTCATTCAGTGGGAAATCCAATGTCACATGCCCGACCATTACTCCCTCAACATCTGTTATACAATTTTTAAAACCTATAGGCATCCCGCCAATAGTGATTCCTCTTTCCCGAATCTTCATCGTCCTATCCCCGGTCTACGGTCAAGAAAGTTTTGATAGGCAAATCCTTTGACCTCTTCCTCTTTATAATGCTTTAATAGTTCATTTATGAGATTATGGGATTTAGAAGCATCTTCTAAGTTGGTAATAAAGGTAGATATCCCGTCAAAATCTGACCCTAAACCAATTTGCTTTACTCCTCCTAATGAACAAAAATGATCGATATGCTTCACCAAATCAAGGATACATACCTCTCCTGATTCTTTTACAAATGGCGGATGGTAGACGACATGAATAAGACCGCCCTTGTTAAACATCGCTGCCACCTGCTCATCCGTTAAATTTCGCGGATGTTGGCAAAGTGCTCTGGCATTGGAGTGGCTCGCAATCGGGTACTTAGCTAATTCAATTACCTCCCAAATCCCTTTGTCGCTTAAATGAGATACATCTGTGAGCACTTGATGTACATTATTTAAATCTACAATCTCTTTGCCAAACAGTGTGAGACCTCCCCCTCGAGGTTCCCCTGCACCATCGGCTGCTAGATTGGCATTATTCCAGGTTAGGCCGACTGAACGGACACCAAGCTGGTAAAGCATACGGAGCTTCATTAAATCGTTGCCAATCGCATCCACACCTTCAAGCGTTAACATCGCACCAATTTGGCCAATTTTCAAACAATCAAAATCGGACCATTCCTTTATGTGGACCATATCTGGATTTTTCCCTAATACTTCTTGATAAAAATAATCGATCTGCTCGAGTGCAGCTTGGAATTTGTAATCGGATGGGATGCCTGGTTCAATAAAGATCGCAAAGCACTGCACCTTAATTTTCCCCTGATGTAACCGACTTTTATTGGTTTGTAGTTCAGGTGCATCGGCAAATCGCAATCTACCTTTGCCTTCCTGGAGTTTCATTAAGGCGTCGCAATGAAGATCGATAATGTTCATGATGGAAAGACTCCTTTTTATTTAGGCTTTGTTAAACTAGTCTGTTGATTTCCGCTCCAGGCGCTTCGCTTTCCGCGGGCGTGCCGGGGAGCCTCCTCGTCGCTTCGCTCCTGCGGGGTATCCCCTGCCCCGTACTCCCGCAGGAGTCTTCGCGCCTTCCGCTCCAATCAACGAGCTTCGAAAATCA
>NZ_JBCNAD010000058.1:0-130355 GCF_050477905.1 Neobacillus pocheonensis
ATGCCTGGCACACCAAAAAAAAGACTCCGAGTTGGAGTCTAAAGCTTAAAGGATAATGGCAATAAGTCCGCCAGAACCTTCGTTAATAATTCTTTCAAGTGTTTCTTTTAATTTATATCTGGCATTCTCTGGCATTAAAGAAAGCTTTGCATGGATACCTTCGCGGACAATGGAACTTAAACTGCGCCCAAAAATATCTGAATTCCAAATGGACAGAGGGTCATCCTCAAAATCCTGCATTAAATACCGAACAAGCTCTTCACTTTGCTTCTCTGTGCCAATGATTGGAGCAAATTCTGATTCAACATCAACTTTAATCATATGAATCGATGGAGCAACTGCTTTTAATCTTACACCAAAGCGTGCACCCTGGCGGATGATTTCAGGCTCTTCAAGGCTCATATCAGAAAGTGTTGGTGAGGCAATGCCGTAGCCAGTTTGCTTAACCATCTTTAAAGCGTCGGCAATATGATCGTACTCTCCTTTAGCATGAGCGAAATCCTGCATTAGTTCAAGAAGGTGATCTTTCCCTCTAATTTCAACACCCACGATTTCTTTTAAAATATCATCATATAATTCATCTGGTGCAATTAAATCGATTTCAGCTATACCAGAGCCCATTTCAACTCCGGCAAGTCCTGCTCTTTCAATATATTCAAAATCACTGAATTGCTGGACGACTCGGTCTACATCTCTTAATCTCTTTATATCTTTTACTGTTTCCTTAACCGCTTCTTGATAGCTTTCTCGAAGCCAGTGATTTTCTCTTAACACCATGACCCAGCTAGGGAGATTAACATTGACTTCAAGAACTGGGAATTCATATAGCGCTTCGCGTAGGACATTGAGAACATCGCTTTCCCGCATGCTTTCAACACTCATTGCGATGACAGGAATATCATATTTCTCCGCTAAACTTGATCTCAAAGTTTCTGTACTTGGGTGGTATGGCTGAGCACTGTTTACCACCATTATAAATGGTTTTCCTACTTCCTTAAGCTCTTCGATGACTCTTTCTTCTGCTTCAATGTAATTGCTTCTTGGGATTTCGCCGATCGACCCATCGGTTGTTACGACAACCCCAATGGTTGAATGTTCTTGAATTACTTTTCTTGTGCCAATTTCAGCTGCTTCATGGAATGGGATTGGCTCTTCGTACCAAGGAGTATTGATCATTCTTGGACCATTTTCATCCTCATAGCCTTTCGCACCTGGAACGGTATAGCCTACGCAGTCCACTAGCCTAATATTCACATTTAGGCCATCATCAACATGCACTGTAGCCGCCTGATTCGGTACAAATTTTGGTTCTGTTGTCATAATGGTTTTTCCAGCAGCGCTTTGCGGCAGCTCATCTAACGCACGAGATCTTTCAGCTTCACTGTTTATATTCGGTAAAACAACCAGCTCCATAAATTTTTTAATAAATGTAGATTTTCCTGTTCGTACTGCTCCTACTACTCCTAAATAAATATCACCGCCTGTTCTTTCGGCAATATCTTTAAATAAGTCGACCTTTTCCAAGTGATCCCCTCCCGATCATTGAGTAAAGTGGGATAATTTCATCCATTTAGGTATTTTTGGACAGTATATGTTTATGACGTTGTCCTATCTTCTTATGACTGTTTTCGAAAATTTTTTACCCCCTTAATAAAGAATTCACCATTAAGTTTACTATCTGTAATGTCTGAACGTTTGAATTTATGGAGGGTTTCTATCTATGGTAACGGATATTGGGTTATGCCCATATCACAATAGATTTTTTAAGCAAAAAAACCCTTCTCCTACAATATATTTCATAGGAAAAGGGTTAGAACAATTTTTATTTTTCTAGGAATATGGGTTCTTTTAATGAAGAATCCACCGTGTAAGGCAATGAATATGCCGGAACAAACATCGAGTCATTTACCAGGATTGAGCGGATATCCTCACCAGGTTTTAACTGTTTGTTTGTCTTTTTTATAGCCTGATATAGGTCTGGACGATAATCTACAAATACTTCAGCATTTCCGTTTATAACAAAGGATAAATTTTGGTTCGTAAAGGGACTTACTGCATAAGGAGCCTTTTCATACCCCAACTTTTTATAATCCAAGGAAAATACATTTTTAGCAAGTTGATCTTTATAAGGCGGGTAGCCTTTTGCTTTTATTCTTAAATTAAGATCACGGATCGTCTCTGTTAACCTTAAATCAAATAACTTTACAGTTGGATTTGTTTCTACATCCACAAGGACGTATTGGAAAACACCTCCGCTTTCAAAAGCATTTCCTGGCGGTTCAGAAAGATATTTTGGGGAAATTTTTTTAAATTCGATTGGGTATTTCTGATATATAGGAGTCTCAGCTACCTTCGTTTTTATTGGTAGTATCCCGCCATTATCTTTTCTAAAATCATCAACCGCTGTTTGAACTGCCTGAATTTGATCTTTATAAGGGATTTGATTCTGAGATAACTCCTCTTTTGGATACATACAGCCAGTTAATAACAAAACAATAAGGACAAAAAGCAAACCGTGAACTTTCCATTTCATTACAATCACCTTTAATTTATGTATTTAAACAATTATGTGAAGAAAACGATGAGAAGCGTAATGCCGGCAATGATCATAAATAAATAGGCAAGAATTGCCGACAGTATCCGAAATATTCCCTTTAATTTATATCTGCTAAAATAAATGGTGATAATGGCAAGGAACATAAGGCCGATTCCTGCTATCGATATCCACATTTTCAACATTCCTGGTGACAAGCATGTTTCCCCCTTTTTATTCGAAAGATATTATATCATAGCTTGGGCTGTTCGTATAAATCATAAAAAAACTGAAGTAAAGAGGGGCGATTTCTCTACTTCAGTCAATAGGACTAAATATCCCATTCTCCAGGCGTCATACTACCAAGTTACTTCGTTGCATTGTATGCAATAAAGTGAAAAAACGTATCACCTAACGCCTATTTTCTTTATTAAAAAGCACATTTTTAGTTTTCTAAGGTTCTTTCATCTAAAACATTAACTAAATCTTCCATTTCGTGAGTTCTTCCACGGGCCATTAATACATCAACTGCATCTTTTGCATTCTTCCCATTGAACAGAACATCATAGAGGACAGAGGTGATTGGCATTTTAACATCGTATTTCTTTGCCAATTGATAGGCAGCCTTAGTTGTCCTCACACCTTCAACTACCATCCCCATATTATCAAGTACTTCATCCAATGTTTTACCTTTTCCTAATAAATTCCCAGCTCTCCAGTTTCTTGAATGAACACTAGTACAGGTAACAATTAAATCACCAATACCAGTTAACCCAGAAAAGGTTAGGGGATTGGCTCCCATTTTTGTTCCTAAACGGGCGATTTCAGCTAATCCTCTTGTCATGAGGGCAGCTTTAGCATTGTCCCCATAGCCTAGTCCATCAGTGATACCAGCCGCCAATGCGATAATATTCTTCAAGGCACCGCCAATTTCAACACCAATAACATCCGAATTTGTATAAACACGGAAATTCTGATTTATAAAAAGATCTTGAATTTTTTCAGCTGCAGCCATATTTTCCGAAGCAACGGTAACAGTCGTTGGATGGCGCAAACTTACTTCCTCAGCATGACTCGGACCTGAAAGAACGACAACATCATGCAAGAGTTCTTCCGGTAATTCTTCCTTAATCATTTCGGTAATTCGCATTAGTGAATCAGGTTCGATTCCCTTGCTAACATGTGCAATTGTAATCGGTCCTTCTAACACAGCGCGGATTTTTCCAAGGACTTCTCGAATAGCCTTTGTTGGAACTGCTAAAATAACGTTATCAACTCCAGTTAAAGCATCGCTTAATGAAGCATGTCCAACAATTAATTCAGGCAGGTCAATTCCAGGCAAATATTTCTTATTTGTATGAAGTTCATTTATTTCCTTTACCTGAGCTTCATTATGGCTCCATATACGGACCATGTGAGCATTATCCGCTAACACCATTGCAAGAGCTGTTCCCCAGCTCCCAGCCCCTACAACAGCAACAGCTTCTTTATTTTCTAACATTTCCATCACACCACCTCATCATTATTTTCTTTCTCTAGCGTAAATTTTGATAGGTGTTCCCTCAAAACCAAAAGCATCTCTAATGCGATTTTCTAAAAACCGTTCATAAGAAAAATGCAGTAATTCAGGTTCATTAACAAATACAACAAAAGTAGGAGGTTTCACAGCCACTTGAGTAGTATAATAAATTTTCAAACGTCGACCTTTATCTGTTGGTGTTGGATTCATAGCGACCGCATCCATGATGATGTCATTTAATACACTCGTCTCCACTCTCATCGAATGGTTTTCACTTGCCGTATTAATCATAGGAAGAAGTGTGTGGATTCGCTTTTTTGTTTTTGCCGATAAGAAAACAATTGGGGCATAACTTAGAAATAAGAAATGCTCTCTAATCTTTTGTTCTAACTCCTTCATTGTTTTCTCATCTTTTTCAATCGCATCCCACTTATTTACGACAATAACAATTGCTCTACCTGCCTCATGAGCATAACCAGCAATCTTTTTATCCTGTTCAATAATTCCTTCCTCGGCATTGATAACCACAAGAACAACGTCAGATCGTTCTATTGCCCTTAGAGCACGAAGCACACTATATTTTTCGGTACTCTCATATACTTTTCCTTTTTTTCTTATCCCTGCTGTGTCTATTATGACATATTTCTCGCCATTGTACGTATAAGGTGAATCGACCGCATCCCGGGTTGTTCCGGCAATATTACTAACGATGACACGCTCTTCACCGAGAATAGCATTTACTAAAGAAGATTTCCCGACATTTGGCCGTCCAATTAAGGAAAATTTGATTGTGTCATCATCGTATTCCATTCCTTTATTTTTAGGAAAGTGTTTAGCTGCTTCGTCCAATAAATCACCAAGACCTAAACCATGTGAGCCTGAAACCGGAATGGGCTCACCAAAACCAAGTGCATAGAAATCATAAATTTGCTCGCGCATCTCAGGATTATCGATTTTATTAACTCCTAATACAATTGGTTTTTTGGATTTATATAAAATTTTGGCTACTTCTTCATCTGCAGCAGTTACTCCTTCACGTCCATTAGTTAAGAAGATTATCACATCTGCTTCATCAATTGCTACTTCTGCCTGTTGGCGAATTTGCTCCAAAAACGGCTCATCGCCAATATCGATACCTCCTGTATCAATAACATTAAATTCATGTGTCAACCATTCACCAGAACTATAAATCCGATCTCGAGTTACTCCTGGAATATCCTCAACAATAGAAACACGTTCCCCGACTATACGATTAAAAATAGTAGATTTTCCAACGTTGGGCCGTCCGACAATGGCAATAACAGGTTTAACCATTTTGATCGCCATCCTTTCTATCCATAATTTAAACATTCATTTGTTATTTTATCTCTAAAGCAAATATGTCAAAGTATTATGTGCTAAATGATAAAGAAACCCTTCCTAATCTAGAAGGGTCTAACTTTATTATTTTAGCAAAAGTTTATCCATTCCCGCAATTGTAAGCTTCACATGAATCTCCTTTATGATGATTTTTGTTTCCCTTTTTCAAAAAAATGAAAATGATTTTGTAGTATTGCTCCAGCATTCTCAAGGAAACTCCAGCCTACAAGCAATGAGGCAATTAAGGCACACGCATCTAAATAAGCAAACGATCCGATTGGATAGGGGAATTGATATTTACTTAATATAAACGCATATAAAAATTCTCCCTGCATAGTCCCGCTGATGACAATTAAAAGTCGCCCTTTTAATGTTTTTTGCAATAATATCGCCAGATAGCCGATTGTTATGCCCATCATCCATTCCTTTTTAAAAATTATCCATATCGGATCAAAAATCTCAAACAAATGGAAGGTTACGTAAGCAATCGAGACAATTAATGAACATATGAACAGGTAAAGCAGCGAGTAAAGCTTTTCTTGTGCTAAAAACAGATAAGAAAACACTAATAATATCGGCCCACTACTGTACATCTCAATGCTTCCAATGTGGAAATGATAATTTGAAAAGATAATGACGATAAGAACGATAACAGACAACTTAAGACGGTATGGGTTTTGTTTATCCATAAAAAAAGTTAAATAGATCCAAAACGTCCAATAAATCCAGTAAAACATAGCCCCTTCCATCCACACACCTCCTATTATTTTCATTATTGGTAATCCTTATGTACTTTCATACTTCTTCGCATAATATTTTCAGGTGTGAATCATCTTAAAAAGAGGAGGTGTGTGGATATGGGTAAAGACCGCCAAGAAAAAAAGCTAAAAGCAAGCAGAAGAGTGGAATCAGATCGTGATCAGGCGTTGCACTATCCTGGAGCAACAAAATTATCAAGCCCAGAGGAAGCAAGGGGTTTGAATGACGGGAAAAGATAATAAAAAAAAAGCTCTCGCGTAAGCGTGAGCTTTTTTAAAAGGATCGTTGACTATATGATTTTGTATCAATTCCTCGTTGATTTAACCAATGATAGGTTTCACCTGAGATTACGATCGGAAGTCTTTTTAAATCAGAAATCGTTCTTGCCCCCAGTGCGGTCATTATCATGGTCATCTCCTCATGAAGGGATTCTATTTCGGCCTTTAAGGAATCTATCCCCTTATCAACGAGAATCTGTAAGAACTTGCCCGCTACACCAATTGCATCTGCTCCAATTGCTAAGCCCTTCACCATGTCAATTGCGTTGCTAAACCCGCCAGAGCCAATAATGGAGATGTCTTTCGAAACTGATGAAGCTTCAATGATAGAAATCGGAGTCGGGATCCCCCAATTAGTAAAGAACGAAAGTGATTTTTCCCTTCGTCTATTTTCAATTTCGGCAAAATTAGTTCCGCCAAATCCGCCTACATCCACAAGAGTCACACCTACAGACCCAAGAGATTTTACTGTTTCCATCGACATTCCAAATCCTACTTCTTTCACGATAACAGGAACCTTTACTTCATTAACAATTGATTCAATTCTTCTTAAAGCCCCTGTAAAATCACGATCTCCCTCAGGCATAGTAAGTTCTTGAATTACATTCAAGTGAATTTGAATAGCGTTTGCTTCGATCAACTCAATAGCCGCCTTTGCTTGATCCGGACTAGCTTCACTTCCCAAATTGGCAATAAGAAACCCTGAAGGATTTTCTTTTCGAACGACATCATATGTATACTTTTGCGTTTTATCCTTTAATGCAGCCATCTGGGAACCTACCGCCATAGCAATCCCAGTTTCTTTTGCAACCATGGCCAGTTCTTTATTTATCCGATAAGTTTTTTCACCGCCGCCACCCGTCATCGCATTGATAAAAATTGGCGAACTTAAATAAAGTTCGCCAATTGAGTGGTCTAATCGAACATCAAGCACACTAATATTCGGTAAGCTATGGTGAATAAACTTAATATCGTCGAATGTTGATGAACGTTCTTGCCCATTTTTAAGGGCGAAGCGAATGTGGTCCCATTTTCGTTCAGATCTAGACACTTCATATCACCATTATTTTCTTAGATTCTTTAATTTATCGCCAATTACTTCGCCAAGCTGGAATCCTTTTGATTCTTCTGGAAGTTCATAATCAAGGTTTTCTTCAACTTCTTTTTCTAGAAGTTCTTTAATGCTTAAAGATAGACGTTGTTCCTGTTCATTGGCATCAAGAACCTTTACTTTTACTTCCTGTCCTTCTTTTAGTACTTCATGCGGTGTCCCAATATGTTTATGAGCGATTTGAGAGATATGCACAAGACCTTCTACGCCTGGAAATACTTCTACAAAAGCACCATAAGAAACTAGTCTTTTAACATTTCCTGTTAAAACACTACCCTTAGGAGCTTTTTCATTAATATTTGACCAAGGTCCAGGAAGAGTTTCTTTAATAGACAATGAAATTCTTTCATTATCACGGTCAACACTTAATACTTTAACTTGGACCTTTTGACCTTCGTGTACAACATCAGTTGGCTTGTCAACATGTTCATAAGATAATTGAGAAATATGAACAAGACCATCAATGCCGCCAATGTCTACAAATGCTCCAAAATCAGTAATTCTTTGAACTGTACCATCAATCACTTGGCCAACCTGCAATGCACCAAGACGATTTTGTTTTTGTTTACCTTTTTCTTCTTCCACAACCGCACGATGAGATAGAATCAAACGGTTCTTTTCTTTATCTAGTTCAACAATTTTAAAGGTAAGTTTCCGACCTTTATAATCTGAGAAATCTTCAACAAAATAAGCTTCTACTAAAGATGCAGGAACAAATCCTCTAACACCTAAATCGACAACAAGACCGCCTTTGACAACATCTTTAACCTCAGTTTCAATTATTTCTCCACTTTGGAATTGACTTTCTAAGCTATCCCATGCTTTTTCAGCATCCACTTTCCTTTTTGAAAGAATTAATGCTTCTTCTTCAACTTTCAATACCTCAAGAACTAAAGTATTGCCTTCTTGAACAGCATCAGATGCTTTTTCAATATGAAGGCTGGAAAGCTCACTAATCGGGATTATCCCGTCAAGCTTACTATCTTGAATATCCACATAAACTTGTTTTTCTTCAACTTTAGTGACTTGTCCTGTTACTTTATCCCCAACTTCAAAACTTTTCACTTCTACTTGATTTAATTCTTCCGACATATGTATTCCTCCTTAATCCATTAACTACAAAATCTATATATGATTCGGTGGATGGCACACAGCATTCACCACATATAAAACACACTCAATAAGGAAAGAGAATTTTCAAAAAAAACTCTTTTTATTAACTTCTTACAAATAGACTATTTTGTCAAGTAATACCTATTGATGCTTTTTTATAAGTTTATGAATTTCTGACATAATTAATTCAGTAACTTGTTCCGCCGAAGCCTTTGTCTTTCTAGCCTCTTCCATTGCTATTGGCTGCCCATAAACGACCTTCAGTTTTCGTAAGCTTTTATACGGTCCAATTATTGCGCAAGGAACTACATACGCATCAGTCTTCAGGGCAAAGAAGCCTGCACCGGCTAATCCTTTCCCTAATTCGCCAGTCTTACTTCTTGTACCTTCAGGAAAAAGACCTAAAACATGACCATCCTTTAAAACGCTAAGTCCTTTTCTTAATGCTTCTCGATCGCTCATTCCTCTTTTTACAGGGAAGGCATTACATTTTCTTACGATACCACCTAAAACGGGAACTCGGAATATTTCTTCTTTCGCCATATAATGTACTGGACGTGAGGCCATAATTCCCAATATAATCGGATCGAAATTATTGATATGATTGCAGCAAAGAAGGACTCCGCCTTCCTTTGGAATATTCTCTACCCCTATTGCCTGTACCCTGTACCAAGGTTTAAAAACTCCATATGCTACTGATTTTGCAAATGAATAGAACGTCACACTTATCCAACCCTTTCGTGCACCAGATCCATTATCTTTTCTACGACTTCAGGAATTGACAAAGAGGTTGTATCGATTTCGATTGCATCATCTGCTTTTTTCAATGGAGCTACTTCTCTTTCTGAGTCAATTTTATCTCTACGTGCAATTTCTTGTTTTAATTGATTTAAATCTGAAGGAAAACCCTTGATAAGATTCTCTTGATAGCGCCTCTCTGCTCTTTCATCTACACTGGCTAGTAAAAATACTTTTACTTCAGCATTTGGTAATACATGTGTGCCAATGTCCCTTCCATCCATGACAACGCCGCCGGTAACTGCAAAAGCTTGCTGTCTTTTTACCATTTCTTCACGGATTAATTTGTGTTTTGCAACGATGGAAACAGAATTAGTTACTTCTGCTGAACGGATCTCATTTGTTACATCCTGATTGTCCAAATAAACTAACTGGCCTTGTTCAGAAGGGAAAAGCTCGATATTCGTCAATAACAGCATTTCGAGTAATGAATCTTCCTCTTCAAGATTAAGATTGTTCGCAATTGCCTTATATGTTAATGCCCTGTACATCGCACCTGTATCAATGTAAATATAAGCTAATTTTTCTGCTACAATCTTAGCTACTGTGCTCTTCCCAGCTGCAGCAGGACCGTCAATTGCGATTGAAATTTTTTTGTTCATAAATCCTCCTAATTACAATCATGATTTCTCATAAGTTGTCTTCTTTTTATTTTACCATAAGATAAAGAAATGCTTCTTTTTTTTCTATTTTAATTCATAAAAATAAAGCAGGAGCCCCTGCTTTTATTATTTTCCTTGAAACGTTTGGAGTATTTCTGTAAAGGTATTTTCATTGACCCCTTCGTATTTTGTTATTTGCTTCAGCTGTGGCAAAATATCTAATTGATGAAAAGCAAATTGTGTTAAAAAAAGAAAGATGAATTGAATGATGGCAATCTTGATTAAAATTCTTTCTACTCTTTTCATTACCTCACCTCTATAGTCAACTTAACTCTATTATTGGGGCGGTTGAATCATTTTATTCTGTTTGTATGTGTATGCTAAAAAAATAAGGGAAAGCAAATGCTTTCCCCTTAAATAACATCTTCGTAAACAGCCTCTGCATTTTTTAGCTTTTCCACTTTTTCTTCCATACCATTTTTTGCATTAATAAAGATTCGATAGGTGTCATCGCCAAGGGTTCCAAGAAATTCATAACATAATACTTCGTTGCCTAAATCGTTGATAATGATAGCTTGTCTATCCTCCATAACTTTCAAATTAGGATTCACTTTTGACCGTGCTTGTTCCATCGTTATCGAGGTTTTCTCAATGGTCCTGGTTTGGAAGGATTTTAAATACTCCTCCGCAGAAACACCCATAATATCGCCATTATCTAATGCCACTTTTACCTTTATTGCTTCAGGATAAATTCTAACTCCATTAATATTCGTTACAAAATTGAAAACGCCAATATTATCATATTGTGTGCTTTCAAATAGCTCCAAATCCTTAAATCCATTTTCCTTCAAAAAGGCGGCTGCTTTATTATTGGCATCATTTAAACTAATAACCTGTTTTTTGATATCTCGTTGATTGATAAACCAAATTGGATGTCCAGCCTTCTTTGTAATATCCATACTTGCTTCCTGACCAGTATTCTTGTTTTTTATGGATACACTGTAAAATCCATAGTCTGATCCTTTACCATTTTCAGTTACTTTTACTTCGGCATTTCCATCAAATTTCATATACTTTTTTGCTATTTGGATAGCTTCTTGACGTGTAATGGTTTTGCCTTTTATTTTTTTAAAATTTTCATCCTTTTTTTGCCCATTGGTAAATGTAACGCCAAGGTCTGTTTCATCAAATCCAGATACGGTCTTTTCAACCTTTTTTAATCCATCAATGATGGTATTATCGGTTTGCTCTTTACCAGACGCCAAGGCGAGTTCAACATCCATCCAGCGTAAATTGTTTTTTAACACCATATGCTGAACTCCTCTAAGTTCATTCTGAATATCATTTGACTGTTTATAGAGGACTTTAAGATTTTCGTATTCTTCTTTTGACAAAGGTTCTTTGTCTAAATCTCTTACTGCTGTTTTATAGCTAAAGTCTCCTATTTTTGCTAAAAAGTTTTCTGTCTTATTAAATGGAAGTAATGTCAAAGGAAGTTGGCCTACATCAGTATGTGCCTCTGAAGTAATTCTCCAAACCTCTGTTAATGATGGGGACAATGAATGTCTTGAGTTCATTGCAAGAGTTGTTCCAATTTTATCATGCAATAAATCCATTTGATAAGAAAGATCGTGAAAAGCTCGTTGGTAGTTGTTTTCTGCATTCAACAGAATCGCATTTTTCTCTTGGTGTTCCTGATAGCCCCAATAACCCGTTCCGGCAACACCGACTGCAAGAACTCCTATTAATATACCTCTGATCAATTCTCTTCACCTCTCTAATGGCAAAATATATGTTTTCCGATTCGTTTGATTTGTGGTCTTCCCCAAATCCATCCGCTTGTGGCTGTGGCAGGGTTAAAATAGTATAACGCTTCTCCTGTTGGATCCCATCCGTTTATTGCATCAATTACAGCTTTTTTAGATGCTTCATTAGGTGTCAACCAGATTTGGCCATCCGCCACAGCTGTAAAAGCTCCTGGTTCAAAAATAACTCCTGATACTGTGTTTGGAAAGTTCGGACTAGTGACTCTGTTTAGAATGACTGATGCTACGGCCACCTGGCCAATATACGGTTCTCCCCTGGACTCACCATGTACAGCATTCGCCATTAATCGAATATCGTTTTGCGAAAAACCATTTGGTGTATTTGCTGCGGTAGGTTTTTTGGGTGCTTTTTTAACTGCTGCCGCTTTGGGTTTTGTTGTCTCCGGAGCTGCCTTTTTTACAGCTGAATTGTTTGCTGGCGCCTTATTTGCTGTTGCTTTGTTTACTGGTGTCTTGTTCGTTGGTGTCTTGTTCGTTGGTGCCTGCTTACTAGGAGCAACTTGCTTATTTTGGGCAACTCCACCGTAATGAGTAAATTTTTTCCCTTTTTTTATATTGGTTTTTACAAAATACTCATTGTACTTGGATGCTTTTGCCAGTTTATTCTTAGTAGATGTCCCAGCTAACCCGTCAATTGGCAAACCGTATTCGTATTGGAAATTTCGTAAGGCCCAATAAGTGCTCCATCCAAAAACACCATCAATTTTACCATGATAGTAGCCTATATACTGGAGCCTTGCCTGCAGCTCAATAACATCTTCGCCCACAGCCCCTTTTTGGATTACCTGCCTGGTAAAGGCTTGCGCCTCATCGGTTTTCACGAATGACAGCGGTAAAATAAAAACAGAAATCAAAATGAAAGATTTTATTAGGATGTTTTTCATTTGCATGTGAATTTTAACCCCCATTGTCAATCTTTTTGCAGTAACCCTATTTTTTGTCTAATTGGTGTTTTTATTCCAATTAAAATGAATAAATAAAAAAACCCTTCATCATGAATGAAGAGTTTTTTGAACGGGGTATTGTTTTTTTAAATGTTTTGCACTTAATATTTTTGCTTTTTTCACTTTTCGTAATCCGAACCACCATAGAAAAATCATAAATGGAAATATGATCAACAACCAATGTTCTTGTGAAATTAATATAAAATCGTAGAAACCATGCAGTATAAAGGGTAATAACAACGAAAGAATGATCCACTTGGCTTTGTTTCCTTCGGTAAACTTCGCTTTACCAAGATAAAACCCCATAATGACACCAAACAGGGCGTGGCTCGACACTGGCAATAAAGCCCTTGTCATGGCATGTTCAATCCCATTTGCAACCAAATAAAAGATATTTTCCACAGTCGCGAAACCAAGGGAAACCGATACAGCGTATACTATTCCATCAAATGGTTCATCAAATTCAACATGCTGGTAGATAGCATAGAATAGGATAAACCACTTAAAAAATTCTTCAAGCAGACCAGTGTTTAGGAACGCATCGAAAAAGTGAGATTTAACCAAATGTTCGGTTTCAAGAACATGCTGAATAAACATAATCGGAAACACCAATAGAGCTCCGTACAAAAATGTCCGAAGTACAAAGGAAATTGGCTCTGGCTCATATTCATCTTTTAAATAGAAATAACTTAGTAAGGCCAGTCCGGGGGCAACACCGGCAGATAATATTCCCAGCATGATAAACCTCTTTTCCAATCCATTTCTTTAATCGTAACATGGAAACGAAAGAAAGAAAATGAAAGTTTCCACCATTTAGCTAATGGTGGAACGTTATTTGTTAAAATTTCACACTATCTAATCCGCTTGCAAGGGCAACTGCCAATTTAATTCTTGCCTTTTTAGCATCATTGTCACTGCCGAGGATAACCCCTTTTTTATATAGATCATAAGCACTACCCTCGTAATCATAGGTAGTGTAGACCGAACCTTCCTCGGCACTAGTAGTAATGACTAATTTTATTCCTTGCTTAATTGCTTTTTCAATTTCTTCCATCATTTTTGGAGCTACCTGGCCGCGGCCAACTCCTTCTAAAATAATCCCTTTTACTCCTGATTCTCTTGCTGCCTTAATAAATTTCCCATCTGCACCAATATAGCATTTTATGAGATCGACCTGTGGTATAGCCCTTTTAATCTCATAATATTCTCTTTTTATCGGTTTTTGAAAGACATGAACCTGATCATTGTCAATAATGCCAAGATACCCAAATCCAAAGGCATTAAATCCTTGAATATTGGAGGCATGTTCCTTTTTGACATAGCGAGCAGAGAAAATCCGTTCATTGAAAACGACAACCGCACCAGCATCATGTAAGTCAGTGGAACAGGCTGAATAAATGGCATGGCGTAAATTAATATAGACATCGCTCCCCAAATCATCTGGGGACCGTTGAGAGCCTGTAACTACCACCGGTCGGCGATCCTTGATGGTTAAATCAAGGAAATAAGCGGTCTCTTCCATCGTATCTGTTCCGTGTGTAACAACCACGCCAGCAACATTCTCATCATTAAAATAGGCTTCAATTTTTTTCTTTAAAGCAACTAAATCCTCAAAAGTGATATGAATGCTCGCTTTTTGAAAAATCGATTCAACAATGACTTCAATGTCTTTTGGCAAATTACACATAGCAGCAAGTTCTTCTCCTGTTAGCGCTCCAGAAGCAAGTTTGCCAGAATCCTTATTTGGTTTGCTAGCTATTGTTCCGCCAGTTGTTAATAAAACAACCTTTTTCATCACGTATCACCTTTCAGCTTCTTTTTCGATGATGGAGTTAGCAATCTGTCCACCATGGAACCTGCCATTTTCAATGAATATTTCATTAGCATTATTTCCAGCGGCTATTACCCCCGCGATATAAATGCCTTCAACATTTGTCTCCATTGTATCAGGATTAAAGAGCGGTCTGCCAGTTTCTGGGTCAATATCAATCCCCATTGTTTGTAAAAATTGATGATCGGGATGATAGCCAGTCATAGCAAAAACAAAATCGTTGTTTATCGAATTCTCTAAACCATCAACACTATAAATTACTTTCTCCTCAGTTATCGCTTTTACATTAGCGTTAAATTCCATCTTGATGGTTCCGGTACGGACTAATGCTTCAAATTCAGGGAGAATCCATGGTTTTATGCTTGGAGAATATTCCTTCCCGCGATAAAGAACTGTAACCCTTGCCCCTGCCTTCACCAGTTCAAGTGCTGCATCAACACTGGAATTTTTCCCGCCAATGACACACACATCTTTATCGAAATATGGATGAGCCTCTTTAAAATAATGATAAACCTTTGGGAGGTCTTCGCCAGGAACATTCATATAATTCGGATGATCATAATAGCCTGTGGCAACAACGACAAATCGGCACTCATACCTATTTTTATTTGTTATGACATGAAAGACATCCCCTTGCTTCGAAACTTCACTAACCTTTTCGAATGCGTTAATACGAAGACTCTTGCGTTTTGCTACTTCCCTATAATAGACAAGTGCTTGATTACGTTTTGGTTTATAGTTATCAGTTAAAAAAGGAACATCTCCAATCTCTAATTTTTCACTCGTACTAAAAAATGTTTGATGTGTTGGATAATGATAAATAGAGTTTACTACATTTCCTTTTTCAATAATGAGTGGTTTTTTTCCAATCGCTTGCAATGAAATTGCTGCAGCCAGTCCACATGGTCCGCCGCCAACTATAATTATGTCTTCAATTTGCACTTTCATACACTCCCTAAAACAACATAAAAAACTCCTACCTGTTTTATGATAGGAGTTTCCGGACCATATTTCAATGTTAAGCTCTTAAATCCAGCCTCTGAAGCGGCTCGCCTCAGCCATTTTTCTTACGCCGACCATGTAGGCAGCAAGGCGCATATCGACACGGCGAGTTTGGGCTGTATCATAAATATTTTTAAATGATTTAACCATAACTTTTTCAAGCTTTTCTTCTACTTCTTCCTCTGTCCAATAATAGCCTTGATTATTTTGAACCCATTCAAAGTAAGAGACAGTAACTCCACCAGCGGATGCTAGAACATCCGGTACAAGAAGGATACCACGCTCCGTTAATATTTCTGTCGCCTCTAAGGTAGTTGGGCCGTTTGCAGCTTCAACCACGATACTCGCACGAATGTTATGAGCATTCTCAGCGGTGATTTGATTCTCAATTGCGGCTGGCACAAGGATATCACACTCAAGTTCGAGGAGTTCTTTATTTGTAATAGTATTATTAAATAGTTTTGTTACAGTGCCAAAGCTGTCTCTTCTATCTAAAAGATAATCAATATCTAGACCGTTTGGATCGTATAATGCACCGTAGGCATCCGAAATCCCTACAACCTTTGCCCCTGCATCGTGCATGAATTTTGACAGATAGCTTCCTGCATTACCAAAACCTTGGACTACAACTCTTGCACCTTCGATTTGAATTCCCTTCTTTTGGGCTGCTTCACGAATACAGATAGTTACACCTTTTGCCGTCGCTGATTCACGTCCATGTGATCCTCCAAGAACAAGCGGTTTACCTGTGATAAACCCTGGGGAGTTAAATTCATCAATTCGGCTGTATTCATCCATCATCCAAGCCATGATTTGTGAATTAGTAAATACGTCTGGTGCTGGGATATCTTTTGTTGGTCCAACAATTTGACTAATAGCTCGTACGTATCCACGGCTTAATCTTTCAAGCTCTCTAAAAGACATATCACGCGGATCGCAGATGATTCCACCTTTTCCTCCGCCATATGGAAGGTCAACAATACCACATTTCAAACTCATCCAAATTGAAAGGGCTTTCACTTCTGTCTCTGTTACACCCGGATGGAACCGAATTCCGCCCTTAGTCGGCCCAACGGCATCATTATGCTGTGCACGGTAGCCAGTAAATATTTTTATAGAACCGTCATCCATTCTAATTGGAATTTTCACTGTCATCATACGTAACGGCTCTTTCAAGAGCTCGTAAACCTCTTCAGGATAACCTAACTTTTCAAGGGCCTTATGAATAACAGTCTGTGTTGATTTTAACACATCATGCTTTCCCTCTTGATTAGTTTTTTCATTTGCTTTTTCGGCTACCATTTGTAATCCTCCTAGAAATTGCTTTTACGAATGTTGTCCGCTTTCAGACACAAGTATACACCTTTAAATGATTTATGCAAGAAGAAAAACATACTTTTATTCATTTTATTCATCTCATATGTAAACGCTGCCATCCATGATTTATTAAATAATTTTATGGATAGCATTTGTACAAAAAGTCTAGTTCATCCAACCAATTATTATTTAAAAAAATGCAGAATCGTTTCCACCGCTTTATCTTCAATAATACTTTTTCCGTATTCTGAAAGGACATGTGGACTAATAATTGAGGCATTGCCATATTCTGAAAAAACACACGCTGCCTGTTCATTTTTAGAAACATCAAATTTAACCATTAAAAAGTAATAACGGTTGTTCAGAGTATATAGGCTTCCGCCCAAAATATTCATAGATGACAGCCTCTTTGCAAGATCTATAATATCCTCAAATTCCTCAAATTCGTATATGAGGTCATCAAAGCCTCCTACACTTACTTGCATTTCAATAAATCCATCATATAACATTTCTTCATCTTCTTCTACTTCATTTACAGTTATGATCATGATCATCCCTTGTGCCTGAAGGGAGAAAATTTCAACTGCTACAGACCCCTGAATATCTACATCGAATTCCTCACTGGCTTCTTCAAGCATATCGTGAAAGAGCTGGTTCCATTTGCTTGAATCCTTCCAAATATCTTCCTTAGAAAGTCCCCTATCAATTAAATCATCAGAGGTTAAAAAAATTTTAATTTTATTGGCTGTTAAGCGTTCTAAGCGCATGCTTTTGCCCCCTGCCGTGACATCACTCTTGTTTGTAGTGTATGCCTCAGGGCTCTGTTGGTGAATTGTCTACATTCCCCTTACTCTGTTGGACCATTCTTTAGCGTAAGTAAATGACATTCTGCAGGGGCGCCTAACCTCAAGGGGACAGTTGTTGTTCCATATCCATTACTAATTAATTGGGTCACATTTTGAAGTTTTTTTAGACCGCCTCTTTTATAAGGACTATACCCAAAAAGATGAATTTGTCCGCCATGGGTATGTCCACTTAATACGAGGCTTATTTGGTGATCGGGTAAAATCTTATTTGTAATGTTTGGAAAATGGCTAACCAGTATTTTAAAGCTTTTTTCTTCCGCATCAAATAGGGCCAACTCTAGCCGGTCCCGTTTTTGACTCATATCATCTACCCCAAGTAGACATAATTTTTCACCTTCATTTGATTCAAAAGTGACTGAGGTATTTGCTAAAACTTTTATTCCATTAACCAGAAGAATCGCATCCAATTCATGATAGTCTACTTCATAGTCATTGTTTCCCCAAACAAAATATACTGGTCCAATTTGTTTTAATCTCGTTAAGTTGGTTTTAACTCTAGAAATAGGAACACCCTTCTCGGTTAAATCTCCACCGATAATTACAATATCTGCCTTCCCTTTAACGTTATTGATAATCGTTTCTGAGATTGTTCTCCTATGTATATCTGAAATAAAAAAGATGGAAACCTTCCCAAATGTCGTGGGAAACTCAGGAAAATAGATTTCTTGTTCTACCACTATATTTAAAAATGCCTGCTTTAGCATATATATAAGCAGGAGGATAACTCCTATAATAATCAAGCTGACGAAAAAAATAACCATTTACATTTCTCCTCATATTCTCTTTAATTTTCTACGGAAATCATACCATAAAGAAGACCTAAACTAAAAAAGATGATGGCCTGTTCCCATCCAAAATTGAAAATCAAGTACAAAATAAAACCAAAACAACAATATTCCAATAAAATTGGTAATCTCCATGGAATCTGTTTTCGCCATGCCTTTTTCGTTCTCGATATTGTTCCTCTTATTAAGTCGCCATTTAATAACATGCCAATAAATAAAGCGATTGCGGCTGCAAAGAATTGTAATGGCTTAATGACAATTCCAATAAAAAAGTCTGAAAGTACAAATGGATGTGGTATCGTAATCCATTTCGTAACTAAGTATCCACATAATAAAACAATTAAAAATTTAACTAATTTTTTCAACATAAAAACTCCCCCCATAAAAATATATGAGAAGGAGTTTCTTTTTTTCCTTTATTTCTTGTTATTCATCTTCTTCAATGCTTAAGATACGGAATCCATGCTCTTCAAGCTTCTTTGTAAATCGATCAATATTGTCTTTCTTTTCAATCTTCATAACAATTCTTCGTACAAGTCTATCGGTTTCATCAAAGGTGACAAGAGAAATAATATGCTCGTGGAATTGGTGAGCAATTTCTGAAAGACGGGCAATCCGACCTTCCGTCTCAACCGATGTAAAAGCAATTCTGACGCCTGGGCGGTTAACGCCAAATGCGCTCTCGAAAGAGCTTAACACATCTGATCGTGTAACAACCCCAAGAAAATGATGATTTGAATCAACCACAGCTAATAATGGGAAATCTTTTAAATCTAGGAGTGTTTTTTCAAATAATTCTGAGCCCTGTAAAAACTTCTCTTGGTGACTGGCAATGTCTTTTACTACTGTCAAGTTTAAATAGTCATTCTTTGTTTTATTCGAAAGGAAATAATTTTCATAGATGCTGTACCTTGTAACAACGCCCACATACTGCTCACCTTGTAAAATTGGTAACCCATCTATTTGATGTTCTTCCAGTCTTTCCAAAGCCTCTTTTAGTGTGACCTCAGCTTGTACAGTAAAGCATTCATGCTTTGGTATCATAATATTTTTTACGAACAATTCCCATCACCTCAAAGTAATTATCCTTCTTATTTTATTATACTTCTACACAATAGTGAAAAACCCTCTCACATATTAAAGTTTTATGTCATGTCAAAAAAAAAACTTCATATATTTAAATGATATTGAAAAAAGGGGGGCAACTATGCACACTCATCATAAAGTCTACCATCCGTATGTAAGTCCGTTTGATCCCTGCAAGCCGATACTTGAAAAGACCTATTCAACTCCTCCTCATTTATATATAGGATTTCAACCACCAAATTTACCGCAATTTTCACCTCTTGAGGCCCTGAAAGCAGGCACGCTTTGGAAGGATTTTTATGATCCATATTACAATGCTTTGGAAAAAGCAGGAGGAGGGCTGCCGACGTGAAACAAGTACCGGCAGAATATTATCAAATAATGGAACAGCTTCAAGCTGTCGACTTCGTCCTTGTTGAACTTACCTTATATTTAGATACCCATAATGATGACCTTGAAGCTATTAACCAATTTAATCATTATGTTAAAGAAAGAAAACGCCTTAAAAAAACATTCGAAAGTCAATTTGGTCCTTTGCAGCAATACGGCAACAGTTATTCAGGGTACCCTTGGAATTGGGATAATACTCCATGGCCTTGGCAGGTTTAAAGAAATGGGAGGGATTATGTTAAATGTGGATATATGAAAAGAAGCTGCAATATCCTGTCCGAGTCAGTACCTGTAATCCGACTCTCGCAAAGTATTTAATTGAGCAATATGGCGGAGCTGACGGGGAACTGGCAGCCGCTTTACGATATTTAAATCAAAGATACACCATTCCCGATAAGGTAATCGGCCTTCTGACAGATATCGGAACGGAAGAATTTGCCCACCTCGAAATGATTGCTACAATGGTGTACAAATTAACAAAAGATGCCACACCAGAGCAAATGAAAGCAGCAGGTCTTGCAGCACATTATGCAGACCATGATAGCGCATTGTACTATCATAACGCTGCAGGAGTACCTTTCACGGCTACCTATATAACTGCAAAGGGTGACCCAATTGCTGATTTATATGAGGATATTGCAGCAGAAGAAAAGGCAAGAGCCACCTATCAATGGCTAATTAACTTAAGTGACGACCCAGATATTAATGATAGTCTTCGCTTTTTACGTGAACGTGAAATTATTCATTCTCAGCGCTTCAGAGAGGCAGTAGAAATTTTAAAAGAGGAACGTGATAAGAAGAAGTTCTTCTGATGCATTAAGAAGCAGATGGCTCTGCTTCTTATTTCTTTTCATGGTAAAGATTTATATCATAATGTTTTTTCATCACTTCGAAAACTAAATGACGGCTTTTCCATTCTTCTTCTTTTTTCCAGTAATCCTTGCTGCGGTCAACGATTTCACACCGTAATTCATGATATTCCTTCTCTGCTTTATCTTTTTTTTCTTTCAATAAATTCATGGTTCCATACATTCCAACAGTGAAAACTAAAAAAGTAAAATTTCTAGAATCGTTAACAAAAGCAGAAAACATCTCGGCAAATGAATAAGAATAAACACTGGCAACTGTAACATACAAATAAATGAAAAAGCTTGATGCTAAGATGATCGTTCCCCAGATAGATAATTTATGACGCCGTTTGAACCTGTCAAACTTTTCTTTTCTTTTCCTTACATTTTCAAGTGCCTGCTTAGTGGCTTGATCCGTATTTTCAAGTAATTGGATTGGAGAATCCATATTATCACCCTCCATTTCTCCGTATATAAATATGAACTTGTCCTTAATAATATGTTTTTTTAATAAAAGGTTTTAAAAATATTAATAAATAGGATTTTCAACTAGTCTGTTGATTTGCGCTCCAGGCGCTTCGCTTTCCGCGGGCGTGCCGGGGAGCGGAAATCAACAGGCCCAGTCGCATGGACAATCTTTTTATAAAAATGAAAAATTGCCGAGAAAAGTAATATTTCTCGACAATCCGATGATCTAAAAAAAGATCGGTTAGTTATTTAATGGTATTTTTAAAACTTGACCTGCATTTATACTATCACCCTGAATATGATTAGCCTGTTTAATAATCTCCATCCCTGTTTGTGAATGATAATACTCCATTGCGATATGATATAACGTTTCCTTAGGCTGAACTGTATGATAAACAATTCTACTTTTTTTTGGAATAATAGTGGGTGATGGGCTCTTTTTTGTTTCCTGAACAGGCTGGCTATTCTTATCTCCTGCCTTATTATCGGATATTCTTTGATTCGCGCTAGAGCCTTGATCAGGAGAATTTACTTGTGCACTATTTTCTTCAGGTTTAGTGGTTTCGGTATTTTCCTGATTTACTACTGCCTGCTCCTCTTCCACCTGTTTATCTTTTTCTTCACTATCATTTTTTTCTAGATTAATAGTTTCATAACCGACAGAATCATTTGAGGTTTTTACGGTATTGTTTATTTTCTTTCCATCCAAATATGATATAACACTAAAAATAATAACAGGAAGAAGGATAAAGAAAAGAACCAATAAACGAATGACCGGGTATTTAAGCTTCCATTTTGTTTTCTTCTTTTTCTGTCGATGCAACTGCTCCCTAGGCGGCAGCTGGTCGGTGTCATCTATTTTTTCATTAATTTTTTGAATCCGCTGTTTTAATCTCTCAGCTTGATCACGATATGGTTCCTCTTTATTCACGTGGAAACTCCTTTCTCATCAACATTACCTGGTGAACGCCTAAATTTTATATAAATGCCTAACAGAAAATCAATTACAAAATGCATCATTATCGTTACTGCCAAATTATCAGTCCACTCATAAATCATACCGATCACAAAACTTAGGACGACAATATTTAAAAATAAGAACCAATTAAAAAGATAGCGATAATGAACGATTGCAAAAATAAGACTTGCTAATAAAAGCCCGACTTTTGTTTGAATGATTCCTCGAAATAAAAGTTCCTCACTAAAAGCAACAAAGGCGGCAATCATGAGAATATGAAGAATGTTTCTATTTTTAAATATTCTTTCATTTAATCCCCCATCATCATAAAAAGAGGGCGGTAAATATCTCATTAAGATTAAGTCGATTATAACAATTGCTATACCTGCTGGAAGACCGATTATTATAATATTAAAGTCGTTTAATTGTAACTGCTTTAAATAGGCGAATTGATCAAATAGAATAACCCCTAAAATAAACGAAATAGCTAAAAGTATGATTTGCGTCAGATAGAGGTGAAGAAGCAATTCTTTGTCCGTTAGGCTTTTTATCAGTTCATTATACTTCTTTTTCATTCTCTCAGCTCATTCTTCAATAAGATTTTCCCTAGGTAGTCCATCCATGACTCTTTAGCTCTAATTTCTATTGGTTGGTTACTATAAGATTGATAGTCACTCAGCTGTAGTCCACACTGGTCGCAGCATGGAATAACTTTATCTGACAATTCATCATCAAAATAATGCAAAATAAATTCTCTTCTGCACGATTTTAATTCAACCAATGTTTTCATTTGCAAAATTTTGTTTATTTTTGCAGCTAGTCTATTCTTCACAAATAACTTAATGGTTTTTTGAAGTTCTGTTTGACTGACTTGGGGTGTATCATTAATCATTTCCTCCATTATCCGCCACTGAATTTCATTAAAACCTCCAAGCTCTTTTAAGTGATTATTTAGACGATGCTTTCCATCCATATGAGAACTTTCCTTATCTATATTCGAGAATAGCCAATCAATTTGCTGGTCAGCAGGTAGTTCTCCCATTGCCAACTGGATGGGAAGCTGCTCGTCCCCAGGTGAGTAGAGTAAAATAGCAATACTTTGCTTCCCATCACGGCCAGCTCTGCCAATTTCCTGAAGATATGATTCAATTTGCATTGGCATGTGATAGTGAATGATAAATCGGATATTTTCTTTATTTACACCCATTCCAAACGCACTTGTTGCACAGATGACGTCAAGCTGACCATGAATAAATTGCTGTTGAATTAAGACTCTTGTATTTTGGTCCTGACCTCCGTGATAGGCCATTGCCTGACAAATTCCTTTTTCTGCAATGATAGAAGCCATTTGTTCGGCTGATTTTTTACTTGAAAAATAAATTATGCCTGGTTTCTCCAACTTTGAAACAAGGTCTATTACTCGGTTTTGTTTTTCATGGTAATCAGTTAATTCTTCTACCATTAAAGCAATATTCGGACGATCAATAGTGGATTCTACTTTTCGTAGATTGTCAATACCGAGTGATTGAATGATGTCCCGTCTCACTTGTTTTGTTGCTGTTGCAGTTAAAGCAAGTGTAAGAGGTTCCCCTAACTTTCGGCGAATATCTCCTAATTTGGAATAATCAGGGCGGAAATCAAATCCCCATTGTGAAATACAATGGGCTTCATCTACTACAAATAACGAAATAGTTAACTCACTCAACTTTCGTAAAATATAAGGAACCTTCAACATTTCCGGTGATATAAAGATGAACTTAAATTTATTTAACTTGCGCAGCACATCATTTTTTTCCTCTTGAGTTAGAAAAGAGTTCAAAGCAACAACTCTTTTTTCACCAAAACGCTTAAATTGCTCAACTTGATCCTGCATCAAAGAAAGGAGTGGAGAAATAATTAAGACATGCCCGCTTAGGATAAGTCCTGGAAGTTGATAACACAAGGATTTCCCTGTACCAGTTGGGAGCATGGCTAAGGTATGCTGCCCTGCTAATAGGGATGAAATTACTTCCTTTTGCCCGGTTTTAAATGATTCATAACCAAAATGTTCTTTTAAAAGCTTTTCTAATTCCATGATCGATCACCATACTTCGCCAACACTAACCTTATTTGAAAGTAACTAACAGAATTCACTTTGTCCCGAATCAACTTAAGTTGTCGAGTATCAGATTGCCGTGAAACTTCCAGGATTATCTCCTGTAAATTTCTATCCACATAGTCGTCTATAGAAAAATCATCCAAGTGTAGGGCAAACTCAACAAAATGATCCTCAATAGTACTCATTTTTAAATTCCTTTTATCGGCAATCACCTCAGGAGAATAACCTTGATTAAAAAGATTCCAAGTCTTCCTTGAGGACAGCGTTAATTCATTACTTTGTTCTAAATGGTCGATAAGAGACGATAGGATTGGATATTGTATTGTATCGCTGCTAATCTTATTAATTAAATAATGAAGGATATTAACAAATTCAATATCATAATCATGAATATCCATTTTTAGCTTTTTAGCAGTCTGACTAGAAGTCAGACCAATTTGTTGAAAACCTGTTAATCTAAAGATGATGACCGATGGATCAATATCATTAGCACCAGTAAAACATTCAACTAGCTCGGAATATACTCTTTTACCTATTGTTTGTCTCGGTACTTGGATAACCTTTAATAACGATTTTAACCATATATGAACATCCTTGCTTTTCTGAATGGGGCTATATTTGGTTTCTTGATACACAAAATTCGAAGCAACCTGTATTAATAATGATAACCTTTCCCAAAATAAAGTAGTAAACAGGTGATAGCTCCAACCATTAAGATATTGAGGCAATTGATTGTTATTTAAATATAGCTCTCCACTAGGAGTAATAATAAATCGGTGCTCTCCGGAATTGTTAATCCACTGTTTTTCTAACATAGTATCAATTTTATTTTCAAAGGATTCACGAGTTAGAGTATCGTAAATTCCAAAGAATTTTTTAAGTGAAAATAAATGAGCGTCTTGGATAGTTTGGGATGATTTTTTTCCATTTAATAGATGAAAAATGGAATATATTGTCCTTTCATTATTCAATTTCTTTAAACAATATAGAAGAATTGATTCAAAATGATTCATCCCACCCACCACTTTTTCAAAAGGTATCGACAATGTTCCTATTTTTCTTTCTTATTTTAACATGAAACGTCGAAACATGTTGTTCCAAAATGTAAAAGTGTTGGTAGAGACAAAAAATGCAAACCGATTTATTTAAAACGATTTTTCTATTGAAAAGTTACTCATACAGTTTTACAATAGATATGAGTAATGCGTTTCCATATACTATGGAATAATTTTTGTTATATTACTGGGAGGTTTTTTTTCATGGCAAAGTACACAATTGTTGACAAGGAAACATGCATCGCATGCGGCGCATGTGGCGCAGCAGCACCAGATATTTACGATTACGATGATGAAGGCATTGCATTCGTAACTCTTGACGATAATGAAGGTATCGTTGAAATTCCAGATGTATTAATCGATGACATGATGGATGCATTTGAAGGCTGCCCTACTGATTCCATTAAGGTTGCTGACGAGGCATTTGATGGTAATCCAACTAAATTTGAATAATATTTTGTCAAAAATATATTCTTAAGCTACTAGCCCTTGCCTAATGATAGGTGAGGGTTTTTACATTTTTCACAAATAAAGGCAACCAGATTTCACTCAGGTTGCCTTTATTTCAATTTATGCGTTTTTCACGATTGTCAACTTATTAATCCATGCTTGCATCTTAATGAACATCAACATAAAGATGACGGACATCATGACACCTTTTACAATATTAAACGGTAAGATACCTGGCACCACCACATTGCGCATATCTGGAAAACCCATTAGAGCTGTGTAGGCTGGTAAAATGATAAAGTAATTTAAGATACTCATCATAATTGCCATTGTAATCGTTCCGAAGACTAAAGCTATTGTCATGCCTTTTCTAGTTTTTATCTTGTTATATACAAAATAGGTAGGCAGGATAAACATAATTCCTGAAAGAAAATTGGCGATATGTCCTACCGGTATCCCTGAAGGACTGCCTGTCGCAAAATAATTAAGTACATTTTTGAGAAACTCAACTACAATTCCTGCAATCGGTCCAAAAATTAATGCTGCAATCAATGCTGGGATATCACTGAAATCCACAGACAAGAAATTTGGGAATAGTGGCAGTGGAAAATAAATGAGCATTAATAAATAGGCTATACTGCTCAGCATTCCAATTGATACAAGTGCTTTAACGTTTGTTCTTTTCATTTTCTTCAACTTCCTCTCTCCTTTTTTTGATCCATCACGTTAGGAAGAGAGGTTCAGCAACAGATGCCCTGTATATAAAAATCCCCCAAGTAAAATCACTTGAGGGAGAACAAAGGCATGCTTAATAAACACTCGAAAAACAATTATTTTTGAATGTTTGCAGAACCTCTATCTTCTCCCATCCAGACTATACTGTCGGCTTTGGAATCGCACCAAATCCTGCCAAAAAGGCTCGCGGGCTTAAGAGTATTACTCTAATACCGCCGATCGGGAATTTCACCCTGCCCCGAAGATAGATCGATATGAAATTATAAAATTATTATACTTGAGAAATGGTATTTTGTTAAGTGATAAAAATTACAAAACCCGTAAACGAAAAAAGTTACGGGTCAAATAGCTACTTATTCAATTATTAATATTTGTTTCGGTCTAATCATATCTGACCGTAAATGGTTGATTTGCTTTATTCTATCCACAGAAACATTATTTTTTTTAGAGATTGAAAACAATGTATCCCCTTGTTTCACAACATACTGTTCAGTTATCACCGGTTTTGCATGTGTGCTTGCCTCTAAAACCCCCCTGCCCATGCTGGCAATTCCACCTTGAACCGTTTCCCCCACATCTGCTTTTCCTAAAAGCCTCTCTGGATTGATGGCATATTTCTTATCATATCTCCACTCTAACTCATGGGTTTCAAAATGAAGATGGATTCCAGTGGCTTGTCCGGTTTTCCCCATTTTGCCTAGGACATCACCTTGCTTTATATTTTGGCCAACAAAAACATTACGCCTATTTAAATGCGCATAAACTGTTACAATCCTACTTGGATGTATTATAAACACTACATTTCCGTATGTATTCGAAAAATAAGATTTGATTACAACCCCATCATCCACTGCAAGTATTGGTGTTTCCATTTTCCCAGCAATGTCAATGCCTTTATGTTTTCCTTGTCTTGTTCCGTATGTATCAGAGATAACTCCATCCGCTGGCCAAATCCAATGTTCCTTCATTTCGTTCAAACCTGCAGCTTGTGAATGTTTTCCACCTAAAAACAATAAACTCACACAAAGCGCCATAATAATGGCAATTAAAAACCTCTTTATGTAATCACGCATTTTAATACTTTTCCTCCTTAATTCTTCTACTCTCCTCCAAACCATATGTTCCCAGGTTCTAGTTTAGAACTTAGGGACTTTTTACGGCAGTTGAGCTTGAGCATACTTGTTATAATTTGGAGACAGTCACTATTTTATTCATAAATAAAGGCTCTTTTCGTAAGCTTTGTTGTTTCTGAAACTTAATAAGGTTTATTTACTAAGTTTCTAGGCAATTTTCGCAAATGTTCTTACGAAAAGATGCCACGAGGCTTCTAGTTATACGGGTTGATAAACTTATTCGGAAAACAACAATCTTTGCGAAAATAGCTTAAATAAAAAAATCAACCCGCTAGTGGTTGATTTCATTTTTATTGGATGTCGCGCATATTAGGAGCGATTGGCACCTTAATTTCCTTAGATAAATCAAATGGGCCTATATGACTTAAAGGAGAATTCTTTACGATAACCTTTTCAACTCCAAAATCTTTCGCAGTCAGCATCAATGCCTCAAAAGAGTATAAAGTGAGTTGATTATCCTTTAAAGATGAATCACTTTTAATAGAAATAAATAAGGTTTTATCCGAAATTGTCATATCATAAATCTTCAATGAGGGTATTAAAGAACTTTTCAATCCAAATTCAGGTTGGTCCGACTTCATCGCTTCCAAAGCAGTGCCGAAATCCTTATAGGTATTCTTGGATGGAGTTAAATATGGCAATTTACTGCCAGCAGGATAATAAAACAGGAAAGCATGATTCTTATCGATAACAATATTATGTTCTTGTTGTCTTCCGTAATTACCTAATTCAATGCCTGGTTGACCATTTGTTGTAAACTTTATCTTTTTAATATTACTATTTGATGCAATATCTTTTTGTAAGACATTTATAAAGTTTGTTTCAGTAGCCGATCCTTGTCCGTATAAGTGGTTCGAAGGCAGGTCAACAATGACACTATTATTATTTTTATCGAGCTGAAATGTCGCATTCAGCGGATAGAAATCACTTAAGCCCCATTCAGTTTCTTTTAGATTAGCCATTTTTTCAGCAAAAACCGAGATCCAAGATTTGTCGTTTGCGTTTGGAACGATAGTGGAAACAGGTATGAGAATCTGAGCCTGCTGGTCGGGTATCCAGTAAGTTAGCACCTTACCATTGCCCACTTCATCGTCATAGACGGCAGATTTTAAGCTTTCCGTTCTCATAAGCTCTGCCTTTGCTGTACCTGAAAACACCTTCTCCTTTTGGGAGGTATTAGTTTTATCCATTGCAATGCCTGCATCTTTTTTACTTTCCGCTTGCTCCATAGACTTTTTTTCCTGAGCATTATCAAAGGAATAATTTGTTCGATTCATTAAATTAGGCACTAATATAAGAAAAAGAAGCAAGGCTGCTGCAGTAGCGATACCAGGTAATAACCATGATATCGATTTGCGCTTTTTTATAGAAAGATTCTGGTAAATGTCACGAGGATCGCGATGATCTTGTATTTTTGGCATTTGCCTTAATAATTCCTCGAGCTGCTTATCGCTCCACTCTGACTTTTTCACGACTTAATCCCTCCTTTTCATAAAACGTTTCCATATGCTTCTTTAAAACTTTCAATGATCGATGCTGAGTTGTTTTTACTTTACTTTCGGTCCACCCTAAGGCATTTGCAGTTTCAGCAATGGATAAATCTTGTAAGTATCGTAAAATAATCACAGCTCGTTGATCCATTGTGCAGTGTTCTAAGCATTTGTAAACCCATTTAACTTCTTCTCTTTGAACAGTTATCTCCTCTGGAATAGGGTAGTCATCCTTTACCTGGTTGGTTGACCAATCAAATTTTTCGAGTACTCTTTCTTTCCAACCCTTTTGTTTACGAAAAAAGTCAATTGCCACATTCCTCGCTATTGAAAAGAGCCAGGTTTTTTCACTGCTTTTCCCCTCGAAGCGATTATAGGATTTAAATACTCTTATATAAACTTCCTGAACTAGATCCTCTGCGTGTTCTTTGTTTCTGACCATATAAAATAGAAATTGAAATACGTCATGATGATATTTTTGATAAAGTTCATCGAAAACGGAGTCCATCTATTCCCCTCCCCGTTCATTAATATTAGTCGATATTTATGTATAAAAGGTTTCACCCTATTAATATAGTCTTTTTCATGACAAAAAGGAAGGTATTTAATGGAAGCCTTTATTTAAAAGGTTGTATTAAACCTTGCTGTTGATTTCCGCTCCAGGCACTTCGCTTTCCGTGGGCGGTACGGTGGGCCTCCTCGTCGCTTCGCGCCTTCCGCTCCAATCAACGAGTTACAAAATTGACATAGATCTTTAACAGAGCCATTAAAAAAAGCCCATCCAATTTGGATGAACTTTAAATGTTTCTCGTGAATCAAGAACAATCGGCAAAATACTTGTTCTTTTTACTATTTTCGGGGTAACAAAAAGGAAAATGTCGTTCCATGTCCAAGCTTACTTTGAACAGAAATATGTCCACGGTGGGCATCAATAATATTTTTGGCAATAGCCAGTCCAAGACCGGTACCTGCTCTTCCCCGTGTCCTTGCTTTATCGGCTTTATAAAAACGTTCGAAAACGAATGGTAAATCTTCTTCTGGTATTCCAGAACCTGAGTCTGCAACTTCCATCCTAATTCCCTTTTCTTCTGACGATACGTTTAACCTAACAGAACCGCCCTTTGGAGTATGTCTAATGGCATTATCAATTAAGTTTGTTAATACCTGCTCAATTCGGTCTGGATCGAAGGAAACTGAGGATATTTGATCATCTATATCAGCCTGCAATTGAATATCGTTATCTTTAGCCAGTCCTTGAAATTTATGAATAATCCTATTAATGAAGGAAGATAGATTAACCTCATCGATCGTCAATTGGATATGTCCTGCTTCCATTCTCGCTAAGTCTAGAAGTTCATTTACAAGCCGTCCCATCCTGAGGGACTCATCATAGATAACCTTCGCCATTTCCTTTTTCTCTTCCTGTGATTCAGCAATATCATCAACAATCGCTTCACTATAGCCCTGTAACATCGAAATTGGGGTTCTAAGTTCATGAGAAACATTGGCAATAAAATCTTTTCTCATTTTTTCCAATTGTCTTTCCTTCGTCATGTCTCTTAATACAGCCACTGCCCCACGAATAAACCGATTACTGTATAAAGGGCTAACGAGAATAACCCAATGGCGGCCTTGAAGGGAAATCTCCCCAACCTGTTCTTTTTCCGTATCAACCGCTTGCTGAAAAAGTTCCATTACTTGCGATGGAATAGCCTCTGAACCAGATTCCGACTCACCTTTTTCATAGTACCAGTATTGAAGAAATCTGTCTGCAGGTGGATTTGTTATTAAAATTGTCCCATCGCGATTAAAGGTTATTACTCCATCTGCCATACTGCTTAAGATACTAGCAAGCTGTTCTTTTTCCTGGCTAAGAGCATTCATATTGAACTTCAATTGCCGTCCCATTTGATTAAAAGCTGTAGCCAGTTCTCCAATTTCATCATGGGTAAGAATGGGAACTTTTGTATCAAACTTCCCTCTAGCCACTTCAAAGGCTGCTTCTCTCATTTTTCTTAATGGCGCTGTTATTCTTGTTGATAAAAAAAAGGCAAAAATAGTTGTCAGAATAATTGCAACAGCCGCGACAAGTAAAATAAATCTTGTTGTAGAGCGGGATGTCTCTTGCATATCTTCCAAGGATTGATAAATAAAAACGGCGCCATTTTTATCATCCGTTAAATGAAGAGGTACTCCAATAATTGAATAATTAGCATCTTCATTATTCTTGTTTTTATTTGAAGAGAGGTTTGAGATTTTTTCGACAGTGATGTTTTTATTAAATACTTTAGATAATTCCGAGTCACTTTTAATATCAGTAATGGATAATTTCTTTCCTTTTTCCGTGTTAGGAGAGTAATATATTTCGTGATTGTTTTTTACAATTAACACTTTGGTATCATTATCGATGATCTCCCAAGATATTTCTAACCCTAACGGAAATTTTTCATCTGGATGGTTTTCCAGAACACGGGCAATTTTTTCAGCTGTATGTGTTAATTCATTTTTTGTTAACTTGATGTTATTGTTTTGGGTGTATTCCAAAAGCATGACAGTTAAGATAAATAGTACAAATGATACTAATAAAAGAATGGTAAACCAAAGTTTACCTACAACACTTCGTAAAAAGGTCATTCATTAACTACCTCAAATTTGTACCCTACGCCCCAAACTGTTACAATCATTCTTGCAGCTTCCTCAGACACTTTGTTTAACTTTTCACGGAGACGCTTTACATGCGTATCAACGGTACGCAGATCACCAAAAAATTCATAATGCCAAACTTCTTTTAATAACTGTTCACGGTCAAATACTTTATCTGGTGCTTTTGCAAGAAAATAAAGCAATTCATATTCCTTAGGTGTTAAACTCACCTCTTTACCGTCAGCTGTCACTCTATGGGCATCATTATCTATTGTTAAGTGTGGAAACACAATAACATCTTTTGTTGTTGTTTCTGTTTGCAGGTAGCTTGTTTGCGAAGATCTTCTTAAAAGTGCTTTTACACGTAAAACCACTTCTCTTGGACTGAAAGGCTTCACAATATAATCGTCGGTTCCAACTTCAAACCCCTGAACGCGATTTACCTCTTCACCTTTAGCCGTTAACATAATGACCGGAGTAGCTTTTTTGTCCCTTAGCTCGCGGCAAACCTCAATTCCATCTTTGCCTGGCATCATTAAATCGAGGAGAATGACATCATAGTCATTTGCCAACGCTTTTGTTAAAGCCTCATTTCCATCTTCTGCTTCATCAATGGTATATTCTTCACGCTCTAAATACATTTTCAATAAGCGGCGAATTCTTTCTTCATCATCTACTACTAAGATTTTCACGTCTTTATCCATTATTAATCCCCCCATGGAGTTTATTTTACAAAAGGTAAGCAATTTTTGCTATATTTTCAATGAATTACTCCTATTAAAAGTGTCAATATTATGACAAAATTACTATTTGTAAAAAAATTGCTTTTAAAAAAGACCTTCACAAATAGTGAAGGACCTATTTAATTAACCTGCATATGAATGAAGACCAGCAATAACAAGGTTAACAGCTACTAAATTAAACATGATAATCACAAAACCAATTACAGCTAGCCAGGCTGATTTTTCTCCATGCCACCCCTTCGATAATCGAAGATGCATAAAGGCTGCATAGAAAAGCCAAGTAATTAAGGCCCAGACCTCTTTTGGATCCCAACCCCAAAACCTGGACCAAGCCATTTGTGCCCATATCATAGCAAAAATAAGTGCTCCAAGAGTAAACACCGGGAATCCAATAAGGACAGATCGATAGCTAATTTCATCTACGAAATCAAGCTTAATATTTTTGACAAGCGGCTTAAGTGCTGCAGCAATCCGCTTTCTCAAAATTAAGCGAATAATACCATAAAGGATTAAGCCTGCCATTAATGACCAAATAACTGTATTTAATTTCTTTGCATTTATGATTGCTGGCATTTCTACTAGTGGTTTAAATCCCTCTTTTGTTAAAAGGTTTCCTTCATGTGGGCCAGTTAGTGCTGGCATTGTATATTCTACATTTGCTTCATTCCCATGTTTATCAACCCAAGTGAATTTTTCATGATATCCAAGTCCTGAAAACGTAGAGGATACTGCAACAAAGCCCAATACTGTTACTAACGAAAACATAACCACCTCAAGCCAAAAAGTCCGTTTAGTTGCCTTCGATTGGTCAATAGCCTTAACTAGATAAATTAATCCTGCGGCAAAGCTAATCGCTAAAATGGCTTCGCCAATTGCTGCAGTTGTAACATGGATATGGAGCCAGTAACTTTGTAAAGCTGGTATTAATGGGGTGATTTCCCTTGGAAACATACTGGCATAAGCAATAACCAGAATCGCAACAGGCATTGTAAACAAACCAAGTAAAGTTGTCCGATAAATAAAATAAATAACGATAAATGCACCAACTAAAGCCATTCCAAAGAATGTTGTAAACTCAAACATATTACTTACCGGTGCATGCCCGGCAGCAATCCATCGTGTAATAAAATAGCCAAGCTGTGAAATGAAACCAGTGATTGTTAGAAAAACAGCGATTTTCCCCCAACGATTGGTCCCCTTCTTTTCAGTCGACCCCTTTTTTGATGTTATAGCTCCGCCGTAAAATAAAGTTGCAACTAAATAAAGAATAAAAGCAATAAATAATAAATTACTACTTATTGTAACCAACTAAACTACCTCCTTATCCTGCTTTTCTATTTGAAGTTGATCATCAGGCATGATAAGCTTCGTATCGGTTAAAACAGATTCAATTTCCCGCTTCAGTCCGTACCAATTTTTGTTTGTGTGCGCCGCAATCCAAACCTCTCTGTTTTTGTTTTGCACCCAAATCCTGCGATGGTTCCAATAAGCTCCTTGCATTACACCAATCATGAAAATGATTCCGCCCAATATGATCGCCCATAAAGAAGAATCCTTACGGACAACAAATCCTGATACATTTTTTGTTTCTATCCCTTTAAAGGCCATTTTATAAGTATTATTGCCTGATGGTTCGATTGTTTGCCTGATTGCAACGAAACTCGTTTCTCCTTTTGGATTATCTGGAGTGATCATTCGAAAAACAAAGGCAGGGTTATTAGGTACTCTTGACTTGGTTGATGGTTCTCCGTTCTTGCCAAATTCAAAATCTGGAAAATAACTAAGAATTTTAACCGAGTAGCCTTTACCCAAATCATATTCTGATTTCGGATCACGAAGATTGATTTTCATCTCACCAAAAGATTGATTGCTCTTCTTGTTTGTCAGGGCAAATGTCATGGCATTAAGTTCACTTCTAAACGATGCTTGGAAAATAGAATATCCTTCATAAGTTAAAGGGTGATTAACACGAACCTTATAGTCCTTTACCTTTTCAAGTTCCGGTTTCTCACCTGGAATATTTTTACCGACACGATTATAAAGAACAACGTTTGATTGATAATTCTTAACCACTTCACCCGCTTCTTCAATCGCCTTCTCAAATGTTTTATCTTTATTTTTATCATAATGCTGCAAAATGAATTGATTATTTTTTAAGTATAGCTTGTCACCGGTTTCAGGGACTTGGGCCGTTTCGCCCTCTCTTACCCAAAGGTTCTCATTAACGTACATACCAGGAATGAACCTGAGCATCCCTCCAAATAGGAAGATGATTAAACCAACATGGTTCACATATGGACCCCATCTTGAAAAACGGCCTTTTTCTGCTAATAAATCTCCATTTTCTTCGCGTACGTAGTAACGCTTTTCTTTAAGATGGTTCTTGATGACAGCCATGTCACTATCATCCACATTGGAATTGACCCCAAAAACGCGCTGACGCTTTAAGAAACCTTCATGTCTCGTTACCCTTTGAGCCTTTAATGCTTTATATAAAGGTACTACTCTGTCAAGACTACAAATAACGAGCGAAATGCCAATCATGGCAATTAATAATAAATACCACCATGAACCATATAAATCATTTAACCCCAACTGGTAATATAATTTTCCAAACCATCCATACTCCTCTTCATAATACACATCTGCCGGCTGGTCAATATACATTTCCTGCGGCAAGATTGTTCCAAGTGCTGAAGCAATCAGAGTAATAATAATGAGCCAAACGCCAACCTTTACAGAAGAAAAGAAGTTCCAAATTTTATCAATGATTGTTTTATTATAAGTTTGTGAGCGGCGTGCACTACCTTCGTAGCGCATATCAAGCAATTGATTTTTATTCTCATTTTCGTCCAATAATTTTCCGCATGCTTCACATAACACGGTTCCGTGAGGATTTACGTGCCCGCATTCACATTTAACATCTTTCATTTTAAAAAACTCCCTGTAACCTAAGGTTTAATTTTCTCCATAAATTCCCTTACCGTACTTTCAGACATTTCTCCAGTATTGTATTTAATCACTTTACCATTTTTATCAATCAAAAAGGTGGCTGGCAACGGATCGATACCATAAGCGGTCATAACTTCCTTATCAGTATCAATCATTATCGGAAAATCAAGTTTATAGCGGTCGGCAAATTGATTTACAGCAAGTTCAGATTCTTGTATATCTACTGATAAAACCTGAACTCCTTTATCTTTAAATTGCTGATATTGATTATTGATATATGGCATTTCCTTCTTACAAGGAGGGCACCATGTTCCCCAAAAATTTAAAAACACCCCTTGTCCCCGGTAATCAGAAAGACGATGCTTGTTACCCTGCATATCTGTCAAAACAAAATCAGGCGCCGTTTCACCAACCGCCACTTTTTGTTTATTGTCTTTTGTAAAATTAGCATAAAGCGTATAGATAACGGCCGCTCCTAGAACAAGTAATATCACTGTTCTTATCAATAATCGCCGTCTTTTCATAACCAACCCTCCAATAAATCTCCTGACACAGTTAGTCTAAATTATAACATTTTTCAATATATCGATAGTGCAAACCCAATTCCTTAATTGTGACGGTTATGTGAATTTTTTTTAGAAACATCATTCGCAAGGGCTCTTAATTGTTTTACTTCGTGCGGTGTCAATTCTCGTGCCTCTCCAGCCTTTAGCCCAATTAAAGTTAGAAAACCATACCGTTCCCGCTTTAACTTGATAACCTCATGGCCAATTGCCTCAAACATTCTTCTTACTTGACGATTTCGCCCCTCATGGATGCTAATCTCCACTATCGCTGTTTGCTTTTTCTTATCAACTGAAACTACATTTACTTTTGCAGGTGCTGTTTTCCCATCTTCGAGTCGAATTCCCTTTTCCAATTTTCTTAGGTTTTCTCTTAGTGGGATTCCCTTGATTTTGGCAATGTACACCTTTTCAATTTCATTTTTTGGATGCATGAGCAGGTTGGCAAATTCGCCATCGTTCGTTAATAATATTAAACCTGATGTATCATAATCTAGCCGCCCAACCGGATAGATTCTTTCTTTAAACTCTGAAAAGAAATCGGTGACTACTTTTCTTCCCTTGTCGTCACTGACACTTGAAATGACTCCCCTTGGCTTATATAGAAGAAAATAGACCGGTTCTTCTCGGTAAATAGGAATTTCATTTACTTCTACTTTATCTGAAGAAGACACCTTTACACCGAGCTCTGTAACAATCTTCCCATTGACCTTGACTCTGCCTTCTTTAATTAGTTCCTCCGATTTTCGCCTTGATGCAATACCAGCTCTTGCTATCACTTTTTGCAATCTTTCCAAATTTTTCACCTCTAAATTAATCCATTCTATCCTAATGAATTATGACACAAAACCTTCACTTTTCAAAGTAGCGGGCATTTTATTTAAACATTAAAAAAGTAGATTCATGATAGTGAATCTACTTGGTTCCAAAAACTAGGGCAACAACTACGATTGATACAATTATTCCGACTACATCAGCGAGCAGTCCTACTTTAAGAGCGTCACCCATTTTTTTAATTCCAACCGCCCCAAAATATACGGTTAATACATAAAAGGTGGTATCCGTACTTCCTTGGAGGACAGATGCCAGTCTACCGATAAAGGAGTCCGGTCCATATACCGCAATTAAATCACTCGTCATGCCAAGTGCAGCCGTTCCTGATATGGGTCTAATGAATAATAACGGTACAATCTCAGCGGGCACCCCTATCGATTTCATGAAAGGTCGAATCCAATTCATTAGAGCATCTAATGCCCCGGATGCCCGAAATATCGAAATGGCAACAAGCATGCCAACAAGAAAGGGAATAATAGAAATGGCAATTTTTATCCCTTCTTTGCCCCCTTCAACAAAACTTTCATAGGTGGGAACTTGTTTAAATGTACCATATAATAGTATAAATCCAATTAATATTGGGATAAAAGTGAGTGATAACCCCGAAATCAGTCCCATATTGTTTCACCCTTTTCGGCTTCTGCGATAATAAAAATATCGGTCTATGAGTATGGCCCCGATTGCTGAGAGAATGGTAGCTATAATAGTTGGAACCACGATTTCGGTGGGGGATACCGACCGATAATTCATCCTGATTGCAATGACAGTTGTTGGGATAATTGTAATGCTCGCCGTATTGATTGCCAGAAAGGTGATCATAGACCGGCTCGCAATATTTTTTCCATCATTTAATTTTTTTAATTCTTCCATCGCCTTAATACCAAGTGGTGTAGCAGCATTTCCCAATCCAAACATATTAGATATCATGTTGGATAATATATATCCCATCGCTGGATGATTGGTTGGAACTTCAGGAAATAAGACTTTTACCAATGGCCTAAAAAGTTTAGACAGCCGTTCAAGTAGTCCCGATTCCTCCGCAATCCGCATCATCCCAAGCCAAAAGACAAGAACACTAATCAGTCCGATACAGAGTGTCACAGCCTCTTTTGCTCCATCAAAAATTGCCTTGTTTACTTCTTCCATCGTCCCGTTAATCATCCCAAAAATGATCCCAATAATTGTTATGAAAACCCATATATAATTAACCATTTACGTTCACACCAATAACTGAAAGGAAAATTTCCTTTACATAATCAATTAACCCTTCCTTCTCTTCTTTTACATTTTGATAGTAAATGGGCGTTTCGGTAACGACTCTTCCATCCAAGTAAACTGCTGCTTTACCGACTATTTTTTCGGTTTTTTTTCCATCGTTCCATTTTTTCTCCGGCTTGTTCAATTTGTATTTAACTGAAAATAAGCCCATTTCTTCATTCGTAGCTGGATAGACAATAGATTTTTTGACATACAAATGATTCTTATAGAATTTATTTGTTTTTATATTCACTTGTCCTTTTTCTACAACCTCGGCCATATCATAGTTTTTAAACCCATCTTCGTACATGGATATGTGATCATCCCAATCATTCGAATCATTTAATGTAACCGCTACTAAACTCATATCACCTTTTGTTGCCGTAGTGACGAGCGTTCTTTTGGCTCTCTTGGTATATCCCGTTTTACCTCCGGTAGTATATTTATATTTTGTTAGTAAGCGATTTTTGTTCTTCCAGACACGATCCCAATCTTCAGTTGGATTTGGGGCTCGATGGACTTTTGTACCAGAAATTTTTGCAAAAGTTTTATCCTGCATTGCATATCGCATTAAAATCGCCATATCATAGGCAGTGGAATAATGATCTTCATGATCATCTAGACCATGTGGATTGGCAAAATGTGTATCATACATTCCGATTTCCCTAGCCCTTTGATTCATTAAATAGACAAAACCATCAACACTGCCACCCACATATTCGGCGATGGCAACAGCCGTATCATTTCCAGACCTTAGCATTAATCCGTACACTAAGTCCTTCAATTTTATTTTTTCTCCAGGTTTTAAATAAACCGATGACCCTTCGGCGCGAGTCGCTTGTTCGCTCACTTTAACATAGTTGTCCATTTTTCCCGATTCAATCGCAAGAACTGCTGTCATTATTTTCGTAATACTAGCAATTCTTCTTTTTGTATGCGCTTCTTTTTCATACAGGACTCGACCGGTCTTCTGCTCTATGAGGACAGCACTAGCGGCACTTACTCCAAGGGAAGCATCCACCTTTTGAGGAATGTTAGCAGCGATTAGTGAGACCATGAGGGAAAAAATGACCAGCTTCAAAATCATTCTCATTAGATTTACCTCGTCCCTTCTATATTTACTTGTACAAGTTTATGCAGGACAAGGACTGTTATGACTATTACCATAGAAAAAGCAATCTGCCAAAACGGTAGATTGCCTTTTCGCTAAGCTTAAACCTTAAAAAGCAGGCCATTTTATATCCGCCGCTTTTTCAAATCTCATCTCTACATCATGCCAATTCACTATATTCCACCAATTATCCACGTAGTCGGCTCGTTTGTTCTTGTATTGAAGATAATAAGCATGCTCCCATACATCTAAAACAAGAAGCGGAATTGTATCCCATTGAGTTAACAGCATATGCCGTTCAGATTGTAAAACTTCCAAATGCCTGGCTCTAGGTGACCAAACCAACAATGCCCAGCCGACTCCTTCTACCTGTTTTGCCGCTTCGGTGAACTGATTTTTAAAGGCTGGGAAACTGCCAAAATATTTTTCAATTTCACTTTTTAAAAGACCGTGCGGAGTTCCTCCCCCATTTTGGCTCATATTTTTCCAAAATATTGTATGAAGGTAATGGCCTGATCCATGAAAAGCAAGCTCCCTTGACCAATGCTTAATTAGTGAAAAATCATTGGTCTCCCTGGCCTTTTTTAGATTCAGTTCGGCTTTATTTAATCCGTCAACATAGGAGCGGTGGTGCTTATCGTGGTGCAGCCTCATAATTTCCTCTGAAATAAAAGGCTCTAATGCATTATAAGCATAGGGAAGCTCTGGTAAAGTATGCCCCCCCGCAGGTACCGTCTTTTCTACTACCCAAATCTTGCCGACTTCTTGTTTTCTTTTAAAATAGTTTTCCATTTGTTCATGGATGTTCTCAGCTTTGGTTTGAAGAGAAAGAAGTTCTTCATTTGAAAGCTGTTTGTTCGTACCCTCGATTAAATCGGTAAACGCATCAAGCTGCTCCCACAACTCTGTGTTATCTCCTACTTTTTCTGAACGAAGAAATTGTTTCATTTGTTCATTCCATTCAAATAATTCATTCACATAATGTCTAAAACGGTCCATGTCATCCTCTCCTATTTTCGCTGTGAATCTACCTAATTATTATGAAATTCCATGTTGATAAAGAACTGAAAAAGGCTGCCATTGGTAGTAAACCAATGGCAGCCTTTTTCTAAGCTTATTTAGATTGAATCATTTTTGTTCGGTAGTCTGTTTCATAGTATTCAAGTTCTTCTCTAATACGCTGAAATTCGCCTTCAAGGCTTTTAACAAGTTGACTTATTTCCTCAGGCACATTCCGATAAAACTTAATGGAGTTCCTGCCAGTGTAGGCAGATCTACTATTCTCGAACCATGCATCGTTCTTTGGTGCGAAGAACTCTTCAATGCAATTATGGTAAATCTTATATAATGTTTTTTCGGCTGCAGCTTTTTGGAAAGGTTCACTTTGCATGATGACAGAGCATGCATCTAGCCCTTCTTCGCTGTATACAGCTAGTTTTCTTAGGTTTGAGAAGATTAATTTATTATAAGTAACATCTTCTTCATTTTCAAGATTTAATCCTTTAATTGTCGTTTCATTTAAGAAATCCTCTAATGTTGTAATGGTCTTAGTTAAAAAACCTTTCACGTCATTAAGCTGTGATTTTACCAATGAATTTCCCATATTTACCCCCTTGGAATGGATAGCATTTATTTAGGCTGTAATATAAACTCAAGCGGAGAGCGGAGCTCATAGCTGTTCTTTTGCTTTAGAGACTGAAATACTTCTGGTAATTTACTAAAATCAATATCTTGAAAATAAGCGGCAAAATCATGCTTTGAATTAATGTAAAGACGTTTTCGCCCGCGTAAGCCAGGATTCTTCAATAAACATACCAGGGCAACAATATCTTTAAATGTAACATCAAGGCCTTGGTCTGCTAAAATTGGATCCTGCGAATACGGTGTAAATTCTTGGAGGATCTCATCAAAATACCTTACATACAGAACGTGGAGTGTCTTTTCTTCTCCATTTTCAATAAACGTGACTTCACTTCTGTTAAAAAAATCCTCTGAGGTATTTGATTTTTCTTTTTCTAATTCAAACCCTTTACATTCTTTAATTAGCAACTTAATCCCGCTCCTTATCGAATTGCATAACCATTAAAAAATTAGGCTGTTGATTTTCACTCCAATCAACTGAGTTTAAAATAACAATATCTTTTAACAAAGCCTAAAATTTCAGAACATATATTTATTTTAGCATAAATTCATATAATTGATTGTATTTTAGGAGTTAATTGTTTCTTGAAATTTCTCAAAAAATAAATCTGCTTCTTCCTGAATGAATTCTTCCTCTACTTTTTCAGGAAGCTGCGGTAGTTCTTCAAGATTTTTTAATCCAAAATAATCTAGGAATTCTTTCGTTGTTCCATATAAATAAGCTCTTCCAGTTCCTTCCGCACGGCCTACTTCTTTGATTAATACTTTGGACATTAGTGTATAAAGCGGCCTTTCCGTTTTCACGCCGCGAATTTCCTCAATTTCCGCTCGGGTGATGGGCTGCTTATATGCAATAATTGCAAGCGTCTCAAGCGCTGCCTGAGAAAGTGTCGAAGTATTCGGGGAATCCACCAGCATTTTTAAAAATGGTGCATTTTCTTTCTTCGTCGCTAACTGATAGGTTCCAGCGAGTTGAACGATGATCAAACCTCTTTTTTCATTCTCTTCGTATTCCCGTTTTAATTCTTCGATGATCTCATTTGCCTTTGTTGCATCCACTTCTAAGACTTCCGCTAATTGTTTAAGGGAAAGACCTTCATCTCCTGCTGCAAACAAAAGGCTTTCAAGAATACTGTTCCAATTAATAATTTCCAACCACATTTTCTCCTTTCTTTACCGCCTCTACAAAGATATCACCGAAATTTTCTTGCTGATCTACGTCAATTTCTTTTCTCTTTATTAGCTCCAATATGGCTAAAAAAGTAACAACAATATGGTCTTTGGCCGGATAAGGAAATAATTCGTTAAAATTCTTCCTTCCCTTAAGCTGCTTTAATTCACTCAAAATTTCTGTCATTCTTTTTTCAATCGATATTTCTTGGCGGGCAATTTTTGTCGCCATTGGACGTTGAAGCTTTTTCCTTCTTAGTAATTTTTGAAAAGCTGCTAACATGTCATATAAAGAGACATTTAACTCTGTCTTTTCAGGACGTATATCCTTTACAAAATCGGACAGATCACTGGGAGGCTTTGTATACATAAGGCCGCGTTCCTCCTCCAGTGATTTTAAATCATGAGCAGCCTCTTTATATTTTCGATACTCAATTAAACGTTCAACAAGTTCATCCCGTGGGTCTTCCTCATAGGAAAACTCAGCGTCAACTTCATTTAATTCTTCTTCATGCTTTGGCAGCAGCATTTTACTCTTTATTTCCAGTAAAGTTGCTGCAATTACTAAATATTCGCTGGCAACGTCCAGTTTTAACTCATTCATCGTTCTAATATATAACAAATATTGCTCTGTTATTTCGGCAACTGGAATATCGTATATATCAATTTCGAGCCGATTAATTAAATGAAGGAGTAAATCTAATGGACCTTCAAATGCATCAATTTTCACCTGATATGGCATCGTATCTCACCAAAATTCTTTTAACTTAGACTATTAATAGTATAGAGGATTCAATTAAGGTTATCCAATAGAAAAATCAAAACATAAACAGCTTTATTAGGAATCCATGATGTTTGCCCAAACAATGGACAAATCCCCTACATATGATGACAAGGAAAAGAACAAAAACTTGTTTAGGAGGTATTTAATATGGCTGATGGCGGATATGGTGCCGGATTTGCTTTAATAGTAGTTCTATTCATTTTATTAATTATCGTTGGTGCTTCCTGGATTTATTAAGCGTCAACATTACATGATGGATTAGAACTAGAAAGCTCGTCATTGTTGACGAGCTTTTTATTCAAGATATGATAAACTATACATATATCTTTTTAGGGTTAGAGGTGATCTATTGTACCCGAATGAATATATTCAATTTTTAGCACATTTTCATGGTGACAGGGATTATTTTGAGTGCCATGAAATTCTTGAAGACTATTGGAAAAAAACTGACCCGAGTAACAAAGATTCCATTTGGGTCGGTCTCATTCAAGTAGCTGTGTCTGCCTACCATCATCGACGGGGAAATTATAACGGTGCAAAAAGAACATTAGAAAAAGCGATAAGGATATTAAGGATACAAGAAGCAGAGGTGATCAGCCTAGGACTGGACCATCTACCTTTTCAGATTTTATTAAATGATCGGTTATCACTTATAGAAAAGGGAGAAGTCTATCAGAGTTTTAATTTGCCGATCTGTGACCCCTTCTTACTAAAATTGGGCAAATCATTTTGTGAGCACCATGGTTATGAATGGGGTCAAAAAAGTGACCTGACGAATAGAAGTCTCGTTGACCGTCATACATTGAGAGATAGAACAGAAGTCATTGAAGAAAGAATTCAGTCTTTAAAGATGCGAAAAGGCAGCGAATGAATATACTCGCTGCCTTATTTTTTGTAAATTTAGCAAAAGTTACATTTTTCGATAAATGGTGCTGTATCTTCATTTGCGATAATGTCTTTATCTGCATACATTTCTCGGAGAGCTTGAACCATCCTTTTACCAATCCCTTGAAAGCGATGGGAGGGATTTACGGAAATATGCTGAATTTCGAGAGCATTTGTATCATGATGATATAAAACACCGAGAAGACCAATAATATCTTCTTCTTTCCATAAAAACAACTGCCAATTCTCTTCAGTTTCATATTCCTTCATCGTTTGCTGGAGTTTTTTTTAAGTCCTTTTCATTTGGCATAAAAGACAATAAACCCATGGCAATTTTTTCGAATGTTTTCTTATATCGAATTAACATTTAGATCCCTCATTATATTATATAAACCGATGAAATCTTTGGTTTAGCAATAGTATATTTTTTCCTAATAAATCAATAATAAACATGTATTCATTATATGTATTTGAAATTATAATGTTTCACTAACCACAATCATACATAATTATAGGACAATCATCAATGCTAAAAATTACTATTGCTTTGGTCCAATAAAATGCCAATAGACTATTCCCCAAATAATTGAAAGACCAATAAGAATACCAAATAATAACCAATTGCTTTTTTTCATAAAAACTATCCTCCAAAGCGTGCTTGCTCGACCTTCATTCTACACTATTTGACAAAAATAATCCATTTCCTCTATTAATAAATTTGTGTTCTATGAAACTTCTAACTTGTTTTTTTCGTTAATATGTATAGAATCGGTTATATTATTAGAAAAGCGAAAGCGCCTGTTTAGCGACGTACACTAGTCGCTAGGCGTTGTAGCTGGACAATTCTAAAAGTAAGTAAAAGTTCAAGGAGGACCACAATGAAAAAAATTCTAATTCTCCTAATGACTGCTTTCTTGTTCACATTCCCTATCCAGGGCTTTGCGGATATGGCTGAAGGAGATATGATTGTAACATTAGGTGAAAATTTAACGGCAGAACAAAAAAATGCTCTCTTATCGGAAATGGGTGCGCCAGAGAATGTTCAAATTGTGACTGTTTCAAATCAGGAAGAGCATCAATACTTAGGAAAATATGTTGCCAAATCTCTCATCGGGACTAAAGCAATCTCCTCCTCTTCCATTACGATGGGAGCAAAGGGTTCGGGAATAACGGTTAAAACTAAGAATATAAATTGGGTTACAGATGAAATGTATGTCAACGCCCTCATCACAGCAGGTGTCAAGGATGCCAGCATTTATATAACCGCACCGATATCTGTATCAGGTACTGCCGCTTTAACTGGAATTATTAAGGCCTACGAAATTTCGGCTGATAAAGCAATTCCAGAGGAAGTTAAACAGGCTGCCAATCAGGAAATGGTCGAAACCGCTAAACTCGGAGATGCTATAGGTGAAAAGAATGCTGCAGCACTAATTGCAAAAGTAAAAGAGGAAATAGCCAAAAATAAGCCGAAAAATGACGCAGAATTGCGAAGCATTATTGAGCAAGCGGCGAAAGAGTTAAACATTACTCTTACTGATGAACAAATGCAACGTTTGATGGACCTATTTAATAAGCTAAAAGGGTTAGACATTGACTGGAATCAAGTCAGCGATCAGCTAAATAAAGCAAAAGACCGTATTTCCAAATTTCTTCAATCTGAGGAAGGTCAAAGCTTTTTAGAAAAATTAAAACAATTTTTCATATCACTCATTGATGCGATTAAATCTCTTTTCTCTTAGTCATATTGAAAAAAGCTGCCGCGTGTGCGGCAGCTTTTTCCTATTTTAATGGTAAATCATACCTAATTAAATCCTCATATGTTTCTCTTTTTACAACCAATGTAGCGGTCCCGTTTTCAACAAAAACGACTGCTGGGCGCGGTATGCGATTATAGTTGTTTGACATCGAATAGCCGTATGCACCCGTACAGAATACTGCAAGAATATCCTCATCACCTGCTTTTGGTAAAGGTAAATCCCAAATCAACATATCACCGGACTCGCAGCACTTTCCAGCAATTGAAACTGTTTCATTTGCTTGTGCTAATGGTTTATTGGCCAGAACTGCTTCATATTTAGCATGGTAAAGAGCAGGACGAATATTATCGCTCATTCCGCCATCAACCGCTAAATATTTTCTGACTCCAGGAACTTCTTTTGAAGATCCTACTTTATATAGGGTAATGCCTGCATCGCCAACGAGCGAGCGGCCTGGTTCAATCCAAATTTCGGGCATATCAAGTGAATATTGTATTGTTAACTTTTTTACTTCCTTAATAATTTCACTTACATATTGGGATGGAGGGATTGGTTCATCCTCTTTTGTATAACGTATTCCAAAGCCTCCGCCTAGATTTAAAACCTCTGCTTCAAAAGATAGCTTGTTTTTCCACTCGGCCATCTTTTCAACAATTTTCTTTGCTGCTAATAAAAATCCAGTTGTTTCAAAAATTTGCGACCCTATATGGCAATGAAGTCCAAGGACTTTAAATTGTTCAAATTGAAGCGCGAATGCTAATGCCTCTTCCGCTTGTCCATTTTGTAAATCAAATCCAAATTTTGAATCCTCCTGACCAGTTAAGATATAGTCGTGAGTATGGGCTTCAATACCAGGAGTAATTCTTAATAATATATTTACATTTGTCTTTTTCTCTAAACAGATGGATTTTAATAAATCCATTTCAAAAAAATTATCAATAACAGTGCAGCCAATTCCGTGCTCCAATGCCATTTCTAATTCTTCCCTGCTTTTATTATTTCCATGAAAATGAATTCGCTCAACCGGAAATCCAGCGGCAATCGCCGTATATAATTCTCCACCAGAGACAACATCTAGTGATAAACCTTCTTCCTCGGCAAGCTGAACCATGGCAACTGTCGAAAAGGCTTTGCTGGCATAAGCAACTTGAGCCTTTACTTGCTGCTCCTCAAACGTTTGCTTAAATCCCCGCGCCCGTTCTCTCATTAAAGCCACATCATAAACGTATAGCGGTGTCCCAAATTGCTGTACAAGCTCGACGGCATCCACCCCGCCTATTTCTAAATGTCCCTTTTTATTGACTCCTGTTGTACCGTAAAAATACATTCCCTTCCCTCTCTCCATAAGGACTCACTACATTTTATGTAGACAATCATAAAAGATAATAAATAAATAGACAGAATCTGCATAGAAACTGCCTATTTTTTAACATTTCAAACCTTTATTTAATTAAAAATACTTTAGCACAACAGAGAAATTTCCGCAATCATTTCTCATTTGCTTTCGGCGGCTGACGGTAACGATTCCTTGGGTGGACAATACTTGGTCTAAGGATTGACCCTGGTATAGCCCTTCTAAAAATAATTTGCGCAAATCCTTTAGGCTCAAACGGAAGAAAAGGCCAAAAGTATGGTGTATTTAGGGCACGGGTTTTTACTATAAAAAGAAATAATAAGGTAGTCCCGATTACAAAACCTGGCGTATGGAATATTGCGACAAGAAGTAACAAGGTTAATCTACCCATTTTGTTTGCTATACTTAACTCGTAACTTGGGGTTGTAAAAGATCCAATACCAGCTACAGCCACATACAAAATTACCTCAGGAACAAATAGACCTACACTAATGGCAATTTGCCCAATCAATACAGCTGCAATTAAGCCCATTGCTGTTGAAAGCGGTGTTGGTGTATGAATGGCAGCCAATCTCAAAAATTCCAGACCAAAATCTGCTAAAAATATTTGAACGATAATTGGAATATTGGTCTGTTCATTCGGTCCAATAAATGATAGCTTTTCAGGTAATAATGATGGTTCCAATACGAATAACAACCATAACGGAAGTAGTAATATAGATGTTAAAACACCTAGAAATCGAGCAAAGCGCATAAACGTTCCCATTGCTGGTGATTCCCTGAATTCTTCCGCATGCTGAACATGATGAAAGTAAGTCGTTGGTGTAATAATTACGCTTGGCGAGGTGTCTACTAATATAATTACATGTCCCTCGAGGATATGGGTAGCGGCCACATCCGCACGCTCTGTATACCTTACAAGCGGAAATGGATTGAACCCTTGTTTTACTAAGAATTCTTCAATTGTTTTATCTGCCATTGGAATTCCATCCGTGGCAATAGCATTTAATTCTTTTCGGATTATATTAATTAAATCCGGGTCGGCCACATCCTCTAAATAACCTAAAGATACATCGGTTCTTGAACGCTCTCCTACCTTTAACATTTCAAAGCGAAGCCGTTCATCCCGAATTCTCCTTCTAATTAAAGCAGTATTGAGAATGATATTTTCTACTAAACCATCCCGTGATCCTCTTACTACCTTTTCTGTATCTGGTTCTTGAGGTGAACGCCCAGGATAGCTTCTTACATCAATAGCAAAGGCGGTATCTTCACCATCCATTACCACAACAATTAGACCTGATAATACTTTTAGGACTAATTGATCCAAATCCTTTATTCGCTCGACAGATTGGTTGATAAGCCTATTATCAATAATTTTGAACAGGTTCGTGGATATTTTTTCATGATCATTAATCTCTACTAATTCTTTTATAAGTTGGATGATATAGCTTGTGTCACAAAGACCATTTACATAATAAATATTGACTTCTTTTTTTAGGATGGTTAATTTCCGTATACCTAAATCAAAGCTGACACCAAGCCCAACTCGCTGTTTCATATAATTTTCAATTTCATGGACAGATTCCGGAATCGGCCAAATATGCTCTTTACTTCTTGTCATGGAAGCCACTCCTTTCTAGTATAAGCTCTACTGCTTTTTTCGTAATAGGCGAACCTACTTTGTAAGAGTCACGCCGGGCCATTTTACCAATATCGCCAATTCCTACGATTATTGGGACATTCAATTCATCTAGGCAGTAAACGGTATCTCCATTTATTCTTCCGATTTCAAGTTCAGGTATACCGAATTTATCTACACCATATGGCGTTAATTCTCCATCACGATCAATGCTAATATCGACTCTCGTCCATTCTTCATGATGCGATTTTGCTGCCACAGCGATAATACCCATAACCTCAATATCTTCATGAAGTGCCACATATTTCAAAGCGTTTTCACCATATCCTTCACCTACAATTCCACTGTCATCAAACATCACCAATACAGGGTCATGCGGAGTTTTTTTTATTAACTGGACAAGTTTTTGACCTGTTAATTTAGACGGATTCCCTTGTGAACTGGAAATACACCTGCCGCCAATTTCCTTGGCTACATGCTCTACAGCTCTCTTTGCATACTCATCACCGTCAGTAATTAAAATGACACGCCTCCGATTATTCATCCACCCATGTCCTTTCATGGCGAAGTTTATTTTATATGTACAAAATAAAGCCATTGAAAAATGGATCCAAAGATTTTGCCTAATACAATTGCCATGATTAAGATGACAATTTCTCCATCCAGCCGAATGCGTTTAGCTAGGATTGGCAAAACATTTAATACCTCTGTCAGTGCGGCAGCAAGCATGCCTACAAACACACCGCCGGTGAGGCCTAATGGAATCAAAAAATAAGCTGAAATAGCGATTAGCGGGTCCTGTAAACTTGCCATTACACCGCTAAGCGCCCCAATGACAACCGCCCATTCATAATGTTGAATCATCTTCATTGTTTTGGTTAATTGTGTAAGCCTTGGGATGACCCCAAGTACGGTAAGAAATGCTACAAAACCAGACCCTACTGCCAATCCGCTTGCTAATCCTAAAAATATGATCGCTACAATTTTAATCGTCATTAACGCGTTTCATACTTTCTTTATTTTCATGGATAATCACATAATTATCTAAATCCATCTGATAATTAAACATTTCTACTTCAAGGGGACTTGGTTCATCATTTATTCGCTTCTTGAAAAAATGATTAAAGAAGAGAATCATTCCAAGACCCAAACCAATAGAATAAGGAATCTGAAATAGTAATGGCTTTGCTTCATTCTTCCCGGTAATAATGGTATAGATTTTTTCTTGTACACTTTGCATACTTACGTCATCATGAAAATTCATAATCGCCATCGCTGAGCCAAAAAATAATAGAAACCATATTAGCAGAAAAAAAGGAATCGAAATTCCTTGTTTTTTATTCGTAACTTCAATGATCGTCTGAGCTGGCCCTATCGTTTGTACCTCCATGTCCCCGTACTTGTGTGCGATCAGCCGAATGATCTGCATAACATCAATAACGATAATATTCTGATCCATCTCAGTGACCTGGTGGACCAGGAGCTCTTTTAAACTTGAAAGCTCTGCCTCTGGGGCAATAATTTGGGCGACATCCTCTAACAAAACTCTTTCTTCTGGCTTTGTTTGAACGCGATTCCGCATGCGAATGTAGATTGTTTTTTCCAAAACATTCACTTCCCACACATTGATTCCTTGTGTATGTAGTATGAGTAAATGATTGGTTTTTCATGTATTAAAATGAAAAAACCGTATGGATTAGAGATCCATACGGTCTTTCATTTGTTGCAATATTTTTTTTTCCAATCTTGAAACCTGAACCTGGGAAATCCCCAGTCTCGAGGCTACCTCTGACTGGGTTTGGTCCTTATAATAGCGTAAATAAACGATTAGCCTTTCCCGTTCATCTAATTCACGGATTGCTTCTTTTAAAGCAATTTTATCAAACCATTTTCCTTCATTACCATCATCAATTTGATCTAATAGTGTAATTGGATCTCCGTCATTCTCATAAACGGTTTCATGTATGGAGGAAGGTGTCCTGCTTGCCTCTTGTGCAAGAATAACATCCTCTGGCGTAAGCTCAAGATACTCAGAGATTTCATTAACGGTGGGAACTCTTCCGAATGTTTTTGATAACTCATCCTTGGCTTTACGGATTTTGTTTCCCATTTCCTTCAGTGAACGGCTGACCTTTACAGTTCCATCATCACGAATAAATCGTTGAATTTCACCGATAATCATTGGGACAGCGTATGTGGAAAACTTGACATCATAGGAAAGATCAAACTTATCAACTGATTTTAATAATCCGATACAGCCAATTTGGAATAAATCATCCGGGTCATACCCTCTATTTAGAAACCGTTGGACGACAGACCAGACAAGACGCATATTTTTTTCAACAATTAAATCTCTTGCTTCCTGATCTCCAGCCTGGCTCTTTTTGATGAGTTCTTTCACTTCATGATCCTTTAAATACGGTTGACTTTTATCGTTCTTGACCTCCACATCCATCGGCAAGTCTCCTTAATTGCAAAGCATTTTGCGGGATTGTAAATGCTTTCGTAATCTAACTTCGGTTCCGCTGCCTGGTTGTGAATGAACCTCTACCTCATCCATGAAATTCTCCATGATGGTAAAACCCATACCGGACCGTTCTAGATCCGGCTTCGTTGTATATAATGGCTGACGAGCTTCTTCCACATCTAGAATTCCTAATCCTGCATCTCTAATGGACATATCAATTAAACTATCTTCAATCGATACACGGATGTAAACAATACCATTTGGATCGTTTTCATAACCATGAATAATCGCATTCGTCACAGCTTCTGAAACAACTGTTTTGATCTCAGTTAACTCATCCATAGTAGGGTCTAATTGAGCAATAAAAGCAGCAACAGTTACACGGGCAAATGATTCATTTTGACTTAAAGCACTGAATTCAAGATTCATTTCATTCTTCATTCAGGCAACCCCCAATCTTTGCAATGCAAATTCCTCAGTCGGTTCCAATTTGATGATTTTAAATAAACCAGACATATCGAATAATCTTTGTATTGCTGGGGAAATTGCGCAAACGACCATTTCACCATGCACCTGTTTAATTTGTTTATATCTTCCTAAAATAACGCCTAAACCCGAGCTATCCATGAAAGAGAGTTGTTCTAGATTCAAGACGATATGACGAATGTCATTTTTCTCAATCGCTGCTGTTGCTTTTTCACGAAGTTCATCAGCAGTGTGATGGTCTAATTCTCCACTTAAGCGAATGCATAGAACGTCATGTTTTGTCACTAATTCAATGTTAAGACTCACTATTCCCGGCCTCCTTAATCTGGTATAGTGAGTCAATTCGCTTTTTTGATGTCATTATCCTTCTATCACTACAAAACTAGTCGTTATTCGTCAAAAGAAGTAACTTATCTTTGCGATTCGACAATCTTTATAGTTGTTTATTTCCCTGCTTTCGTAAACATGCCAAATGAACGTTTATAAAGTGTCCACCAACCTGCTTCCTTAATCGCTTTGTTCGAGACGAGCGGGCTTTCAAGGATTACTTTTCCATCCTTGATTAATTTAATCGTTCCAACCTTATCTCCTTTATTTAAGGGAGCATTGAGATTTTTTTGGAGAATTATTTTTTGCTTTACTTCCTCCGTTTTTTCGCCCTTTTTCGTTAGCAATGAAAGTGGTTCACTTGTAACTGCGTCCACCGATTTTTCTTGGCCTTTGCTTATTCTTGCTTTGCCTATGGTTTGATTTCGTTTATACAATGGTTTGGTTTGGTATTGATTGAAAGCATAATTCAGCATTTTAGTTACTTGGGCGTTTCTCTCCTTGGATGTCGGGGCTCCAAACACGACTGCGATAACCCTCATACCATCTTTTTGGGCAGTTGCTGTTAAGCAATATTTGGCTTCAGCTGTGAAGCCAGTTTTTAACCCATCGACTCCTGGATAAAATCGGACCAATTTGTTTGTATTTACTAACCAGAATTTTTTGTCTGTATTTTCGCGTAGATATGCTTCATACATCCCCGTAAATTTCGTAATGTCTTCATATTTTAGAAGCTCTTTTGCCATTACAGCCATATCATGAGCAGAGCTGTAATGCCCGCTTACAGGTAATCCGGTTGTATTTTTAAAAAAGGTATGCTTTAATCCCAGCTCTTTTGCCTTTGCATTCATCATATCGACAAAGGCATCCTCTGAACCGGCAATCCTCTCGGCCATGGCCACAGAGGCATCATTGCCTGAACCAATCGCAATTCCTTGAAGCATTTGCTTGGTAGTCATTTCTTCTCCTGGTTCAAGAAAAATTTGTGACCCTCCCATGGAGGCAGCATATTCGCTCGCCCGGACCTTTTCATTCCAAGTAAGCTTTCCATGATCAATCGCTTCCATAATAAGCAGCATCGTCATAATTTTTGTCATACTTGCAGGCGGCAGTTCTACTTGACTATTTTTCTCATAGAGAACCTTACCTGTGTCACGCTCAATTAGAATAGCTGAACTGACGTTATTGACAATATCTGAACCCTTTTGTTCCATTTCAACATTCTTTTTTTCTTCTGCTGCGAAGGTAGATGGAACCCATAAGCTAGTAAGTAAAAAAGATGCTACTATAAAAGAGAATAATCGTTTCATTCGCGTAACCCTCCATTCTTTATAGCCACCATTTTTACCAAAAAAAACAAGTTTATACATAAAAAGGTGTCAGGCACCATGTGAAATTTTCGCATGGTGCCTGACACCCTTTTTTGTGGTTTGTTATTCTGTTATTTCTTCGTGGATGAGGATTGGCGCATCAACTTTGGTTGATGAAATTTTGATATTTTCATAAAGCTTTGCTTTTACTTCGCTTACGTCTTCAAAATTGCTGTATATCGTTACTAATGATTCACCTTTTTTGACTTGATCACCGATTTTTTTTCTTAAGACAAGTCCAACAGCTAAATCAATCACCGATTCCTTGGTTGCTCTCCCTGCTCCAAGTAACATAGCTGCAGTTCCCACTTCATCTGCTACGATTTCGGCTACAAAGCCATCTTCTTTTGCTTCAAGTTCAAACGTATATTTTGCCTGTGGCATTTTTGCAGGGTCATCAACAATCGAGGCATCCCCGCCTTGTGAACTTAAAAACACTTTTAATTTATCAAGTGCTGATCCATCTTTAATCACGTTTTCAAGAAGAGTACGCGCTTCTGCCAATGAACCAGCCTTTTCAGCTAAGTAAACCATATGACTGCCAAGTGTTAAGCAAAGTTCTGTTAAATCCTCTGGGCCTTCCCCTTTTAATGTATCAATTGCTTCTTTTACTTCAAGGGCGTTTCCAATGGCATATCCAAGAGGCTGGCTCATATCAGAAATAACGGCCATTGTCCGTCTGCCGACATTATTACCAATCCGTACCATTGCTTTGGCTAATTCTCTTGAATCATCAAGCGTTTTCATGAAGGCACCAGCACCTGTTTTTACATCAAGAACAATCGCGTCAGCACCCGCTGCAATCTTTTTACTCATAATGGAACTGGCAATAAGCGGAATGCTTTCTACTGTTGCTGTTACATCTCTTAATGCGTAAAGTTTTTTATCAGCAGGCGTTAAGTTTCCACTTTGTCCAATTACAGCGATTTTATTCTTATTAACAAGTTCGATAAATTCGGCGTTATCAATTTCAACATGGAAACCATTAACTGCTTCTAATTTATCAATCGTTCCGCCGGTATGACCCAAACCACGTCCAGACATTTTCGCAACTGGTACGCCTAACGCAGCTACAAGCGGACCAAGGACAAGAGTGGTTGTGTCGCCAACTCCTCCGGTTGAATGTTTGTCAACTTTAATTCCTTCAATTTGTGATAAGTCAATTTGATCTCCTGATTCTACCATCGACATGGTTAAATCAGCTCTTTCGTTCTCGGTCATCCCTTTAAATACAATGGCCATTGTTAAGGCACTCATTTGATAATCAGGTATGGTACCATCTGTATAGCCGTTTATGATAAATTTAATTTCTTCCTTTGTTAATTCGTGTCCGTCTCTTTTTTTCTCGATTAAGTCAACCATTCTCATTATTTATCACCACTCTGCTTTCACGTTTTTATAAGGCAATGCTTTTAACGATTTCTTTAATATAGAGGAGGAAATTCGCTTTTACTTTTTCAGTTGTTTCGATTACCTCATCATGTGTAAGCGGTTGATCTAGAATTCCTGCTGCCATATTCGAAATACATGAAATACCCAGCACTTTCATTCCACTGTGGCGGGCAACTATAACTTCCGGTACAGTAGACATACCTACTGCATCACCGCCGATTACTCTAGCCATACGAATTTCTGCAGGGGTTTCATATACAGGACCAGAATTTCCAATATATACGCCTTCTTTTACATTAATGTTTAAGCGAGAGGCGATTTCTTTTGCTATGGTACGTAACTCCTTAGTATAAGCCTCCGACATATCTGGGAAACGGGCACCAAGTTTAGAATCATTTGGACCAATCAAAGGATTTGTACCCATATTATTAATATGATCGGAAATAATCATTAAATCGCCTGGCTCGAAGCTTTCATTAACTCCACCTGCAGCATTGGTAACGATTAACACTTCTACCCCGAGTTCTTTCATGACACGTACAGGAAAGGTTACTTTATCCATGGGATATCCTTCATAGAAGTGAAAGCGTCCTTGCATAGCGACAACCTCAACTCCACTCAATATACCAAAAACAAGCTGCCCTGCATGACCTTCTACTGTGGAAACCGGAAAATCAGGAATTTCATTGTAAGGAATTTTGACTGGGTTCTCAATTTCATCTGCTAAAACCCCCAAACCAGATCCTAAAATAAGGCCTATCCTTGGTGTATTTCCATATTTATCCTTTAAAAATCCAGCAGCGTTTTGAATTTTTTCAATGTTCATTTTCATTCCCCTTTTTAACTTAATTCTTTTAAAAAGCTTTTTCCGTAGTTTGGCATTTTCACATTAAAGTTTTCCGCAACTGTCGCTCCAAGATCGGCAAATGTTTCACGCACAGGTAACTCTTTTCCTTCTTCCATTTTCTTAGAGTAAACAAGTAAAGGCACATATTCACGAGTATGGTCTGTACCAGGTGCGACAGGATCATTACCATGGTCAGCTGTAATCATTAATAGGTCATCTTCCTTCATTTTGGCAAACACTTCAGGAAGACGGGCATCATATTCTTCAAGAGCTTTACCATAACCCTCTGGGTCACGACGGTGACCATATAACGCATCAAAATCCACTAGATTTACAAAACTGATTCCTGTGAAATCCATATCGAAGGTTTCAACCAATTTATCCATTCCGTCCATATTAGAAACGGTACGAAGTGATTTTGTAACACCTTCCCCATCATAAATGTCTGAGATCTTTCCGATAGCGATTACATCGTTACCAGCATCCTTTAATTCACTCATTACTGTACGGTCAAAAGGTTTTAAGGCATAATCATGGCGGTTGGCTGTGCGTTTAAAATTCCCTGGTTCCCCCAAAAACGGACGGGCAATCACCCGACCAACCATGTATTTTTCATCAAGTGTCAGTTCACGAGCAATTTTACAAATTTTATATAGTTCTTCAAGCGGTATAATTTCTTCGTGAGCAGCAATTTGCAGCACAGAATCAGCAGAGGTATATACAATCAATGCGCCTGTTTTCATATGCTCTTCGCCAAGCTCATCAAGAATTTCCGTTCCGCTCGCTGGCTTATTACCAATAATCTTTCTGCCGGTGCGGCTTTCTAATTCGGACAACAATTCTTCCGGAAAACCCTCAGGGAAAACTTGAAAAGGAGTTTGAATATTTAGCCCCATTATTTCCCAATGTCCTGTCATCGTGTCTTTCCCATTAGATGCTTCCATCATCTTGGTATAAAAAGCTAACGGTTTTTCCGATTTGGCAATTCCATTTATTTCACGAATATTGCTTAACCCCAATTTCGCCATGTTTGGCATATTGAGTCCGCCCATTCTTTCTGCGATATGGCCAAACGTATCTGCACCTTTATCACCAAACTTTTCGGCATCGGGAGCTTCGCCAATACCGACAGAGTCCATTACGATAATAAAAATCCGTTTATATATATTTGATGTCAATCGAATCTTCCTCCTTTATACTAGGAAACGTTTACAAATCAAAAATCACACAAAATAGGTTACCCTATTTAAATTAGAACTATGAAGGTGAAACATAATTCTATTCGTCAGAAGTCTGACATCTATATTTTACTAAATGTTTTCGAAAATACAAGAAAAAAACCGCCAAAATTTTTGGCGGCTTTGTGACAATATGGTGAAGTTTAATTGTAGACTATGATTCTATTAAGCTCTCGGGTGAAATTTACTATAAACATCCTTTAACCTTGGCTTTGTAACATTCATGTATACTTGTGTTGTTGAAATGTCGGCGTGTCCTAACATTTCTTGAACAGCCCTTAAATCCGCGCCATTTTCCAATAAATGCGTGGCAAAAGAATGGCGAAGAGTATGAGGGGTAAGCTCTTTCGCGATACCAGCCTCATTTGCTAGTTTTTTTAAAATCTTCCAAAATCCTTGCCTAGTCAGCCTTTTCCCTTGATGGTTTAAAAACAGTGCCGCATCAGGATGCTGATTAGCTACAAAATGAGGTCTGCCAAAATCTAAATATTGCTTGATAGCTTCAGTTGCAGCACGTCCAAGAGGGATTATCCTTTCTTTATTTCCTGTTCCTACACATCGGATAAATCCCATCGCCAAATGGACATGATCGAGATCAAGGCCAATCAATTCACTTACTCGAATTCCCGTTGCATAGAGAAGTTCAAGCATTGCCTTATCCCGTCTTCCAAAGTGGTCGTCCAACTTTGGTGCATTTAAAAGGATTTCTACATCCTTTAAGCTCAATACTTTTGGAAGGGTTCGTTCTTGTCTGGGCGTGTCAATCAATACCGAAGGGTCCTGCTCAGTTGCTTTTTCCCTTAGCAAAAATTGATGAAAAGAACGAATAGAAGCAAGATGTCTTGCTATTGTTTTGGACGATTTTCCTTGCTCTTTTAAAAAACTTAGAAATTGAACAATATGAATGCGCTGGGCTTCATTTATAGAATGTATGGCTTCAACATTTACTAAATAATGAAGATAGCTTTTTAAATCCCGTTCATAGGAAAGTATCGTATTTTGGGCCAACCTTTTTTCAACCATCAAGTATTGCATAAAATTCTTAATTTGATCTTCCATCGTTCCTACTCCCCATTTAAATAAAACAACATCAGCCGATCTAACAACGAAGAATTTTCTTCCTCTACTGCATTGGAAACCTTTAATGCAGCCCCTTCTGGTGCATCATAGCGATGATAGCTTTGATACTCTTCAGATACCCACATGATACCATAATAGAAGAGAATCGTGCATCCTGTGAATATAATAAAAACTTTTAAGGTTTGCATTGCTATTTTTATAAATGAGATCATCTTACATCCCCCAATTTTCAGGTAGTCTAGTAAAAGGTATGCCTAATTGTTTAAGTTTTATACCTTAATATCTTGAAAAGCAGGTAAACACATAAAAAAAAGCCCTTTCTATATAAAAGGACCTTCCGTTTGTTATTCAGCTTTTTCTTCCACTTTTGCTTTATCCTGGCAGCGATAGCAAATGCCATGAAAAGTTAGGCGATGATCTTTGATCTTAAAATTCCATCTTCGTTCCACTACAGCTTCCACATCTTCAAGTAAATCTTCCTGAATTTCATCAACAGCGCCACATTCAATACAAACGAGGTGATGGTGAAAATGGGCCGCACCTTCCTGCCTTAGGTCGTATCTAGATACACCATCACCAAAATTTATTTTATCGACAATTTTTAATTCCGTTAATAATTCTAATGTCCGATAAACAGTTGCTAATCCAATTTCAGGCGATTTTTCTTTTACGAGGAGGTACACATCTTCCGCACTTAAATGATCCTCTTCATTTTCTAGTAAAACTCTGACGGTTGCTTCCCGTTGAGGTGTTAATTTATAACTAGCTGAATGCAACTGTTTTTTTATTCGTTCGATTCTAGTTTCCATCCTGAAGTCCCTCCCTCGCCACTGTTATTTCTCATTATAACAGATGAGAAAAGAGATTCAAAATAAAATTATTATAAATAAGATATTAAAATTAATATTAAATAATAATTATTTTAAAATAGTGGAACTTAGAATCGTTTTCATAAACCATGGTGACAAATATGCCTCAATACCAGATGCTACTGATATAAAAATCACTGCAGCAATCAGGGCAAAGATATATCCCTTAAAGAAAGGCATGATTGGCTGAGCATATTTTTTCATAAATTGTTTTTTGATCATTCTCATTGAAAAAATCACTGATAATGCAGCCATCATGATAAATATCGGAATGATGATTAAATTTTGCGGAAGGATTGAAGCAAGAGCTAGCATAAATCCCTTCCACCCCATTTGACTCACTAAAAAGCCAACCGTAAACCCGACAACCATCCCTTTTACAAATAAGAGAATGAGAATGATTGGAAGCCCAATGATCGAAATGCCAAGGATCCACATCAATCCAATGAACTTGCTATTATGAAAAAAACTTTGTAAAAATAGGTCATTATCTTCCGCTACCTTACCACCGGAGACTTGACCAAAAAATTGGGATAAATAGTAGTAAAGATCCTCCTTCTGGGTAAAACTCATACTATTTACAACGATGGCCCCAAAGATGACCCCCATAAAAAATAAAATTACAATAAATAAGAAAATTGAGGAATGCTCACGGAAATAACTAGCGGCATTGGACTGGTTCAATCGTTTTTTCATTTGCGGTTCCTCCTATATTGTCAATTCGGTTAATACAATCTATGCCTAATCTAGTTTTTCTAGTACAACACAATTTGATAGAATATAAATAAAATCCCGGCAGCCTTTGCTGCCGGGATTTTAATCCGCAATTTTCCCGTATTTTCCGCCGCCGCCGGCTGCTAGGTTTACTTTTCCTTCCCTAGCTTTCATGATAAGATCGGCGATTTTGTCTGGAACTACTTCTTTTAATGCCTCATATGGAACTTCATGTAATATGGCCATTTCGCTGCCAAAATGGTTCACCAGTTTTTCTAGCAATTTTGGACCTAAGCCTGGAATGAACTCAAGTGGTACTTGGTGAACATAGGGAGGACGCCCCGCAGGACTATGATCGGCCGTTTTTAATTCCAGAATACGGTCGGCCACTCCTTTGATGATTTTTTTATTACCGCATAGAGTACATAATTGGTCGTCATCAGCTGCCGGATTTAGGCATTCAGCACAAACGGTTTTGTGATATTTACCTAGTAGAGGGTCGAGTCCATAATTGGCGATTATTTTCCGTCCGGCTTCTCCTTTTAAGGCTTTATACAATTCTAAAAACGTTGGTTCCTTCATTGCGATTACCTGATACTCCCGGGCAATTTTTGCAAGTGAGTGAGCATCCGAATTCGTTACAAACGTATAATTGTGTAACTCGCCTAATTGATCTGCCATACCTGTGTCTGAGCTTAAACCAAGCTCAATCCCATCAATTAAATCCGGGTCCAGCACCTCAACCAATGATTGTTTAACCCCTTTTCCATATAAACTCTTGAAGGGGGTAAAAACATGGGCTGGAATGAAAATGCCGCCCAGTTCTTTTACTTTTCTTTGTAAAACAAGGCCTGTTACATAGATTCTTTGTGAGCTTAATTGAATATTTTTCAAGTGACCCGACAGCCAGAATGAGAACTCTTTCATTATGGATAGGCTAGGAAAATAACAAAGGAGATGAATCGGGCCGCCCGATTGTTCATCATAAATCTCCAATTCCGAACCAGGTATGACCGTCAAGTCACCAAAAATTAGACCACCATCCGGGTGCTCTACAATTTCTCCGCTCTCAATCAGACTTTCCATTTCAAGGATAACCTCAGGTGAATGGCTGTCGATTATACCTACCATGTTGAGACCTTTTTCATGCCTAGCGTGTTCGATGATATTTGTAAATGTTAACGATTTGGCCCCAGTAATTTTGACTGGTTTGCCTGTCCAAGTTCGTCCAATGTGAATATGTAGATCTACATAATAGCGATTCATTTTTGTCCTAATGCCTCTTGCAATTGTAAATATTGGACCGCATAGATTGTTTTTGCGTCATAGATTTTTTGCTCCCTGATATAATGCAGTGCTTCTTCAAGAGTTAATTCTTCGAGACTCACAAATTCATCTTCATCAAGTGCAGCAGCATTTTCTTTTTTTGATAATCCCTTTGCTAAATAGACATGGACAATTTCATCGGCAAACCCTGGGGAAGTATAAAAGGATGTAAGTAATTTAAGACTCTCACATTCATAGCCTGTCTCTTCTTCAAGCTCGCGACGGGCACAAAGGGCTGGCTCTTCCCCTTTTTCCAGCTTTCCTGCAGGTATTTCTACAATTGTTCTTTCTAACGCTTTACGGAATTGTTCGACCATGATGATTTTGTTTTCATTTGTAATTGCTAAAATCGCAACTGCCCCAGGATGTTTGATGATTTCACGTTTGGATTGTTTGCCGTTAGGCAGCATGACATCCTGCAAATATAAACTGATTACTTTTCCTGAATAAATTTCTTCGCTCTTGAGTGTTTTTTCTTCAAGCTCGCTCATAAAGGTCACTCCTGTTCTATTCCGTTAATCTGCTCATACATTTTACCATACTTTATTTGGAGGGGTATGGGATGAAGGTGGTCGTTCATGAAAAGGGAATTATTCTCGTCGGGAAGGGCTGGGAAATACTTCAAAAGCTTAAACAATATAACAAGGATTATGTTTATGTTTCCGATTGGGTCCAAAATATTATCCAAAAATGAGGTTTGCTGTTTGTAGTCGCCCTGTTCTTTTTGTAAAATGATAGAAAAAAGGACGGGGTGTTTTTTTGAAAAAGAGAAGACTAGGAACCTCCGATTTGTATGTTAGCGAGCTCGGACTCGGTTGCATGTCAATCGGAACGGAGGAGAAAACTGCGCGAAAGATTATCGAATCAGCACTCGAGGAAGGTATCAATTATTTTGATACAGCTGATTTATATGATTTCGGTGAGAATGAAAAAATTGTCGGCCAGGCGTTAAAAGATGTTCGTGAACAGGTGATTATTGCTACGAAGGTCGGGAATCGCTGGAATCCAGATCAAAGCGGATGGTCGTGGGATCCTTCTAAAGCCTATATAAAAGAAGCAGTAAAAAACAGCTTGAAACGGCTTGGGACAGACTATATTGATCTTTATCAATTGCATGGCGGTACTTTGGCGGACCCCATTGATGAAACGATTGAAGCGTTTGAAGACTTAAAGGCGGAAGGATTGATTCGTTATTATGGGATCTCATCGATTCGGCCTAACGTAATTCGCGAATATGTGCAGAAGTCTAGTATTGTTTCTGTGATGATGCAATATAGCATTTTAGATCGGAGACCTGAAGAAGAGTCTTTCCCACTGCTAGAGAAAAGTGGCATCAGCGTTGTAACCCGAGGGCCGCTTGCCAAGGGGGTTCTGAGTGATAAACTATTGGAAAAAGCGTCTGAAAAGGGGTATCTGGAGTATAGTTTCGAAGAATTAAGAGCGATTTTACCACTGTTAAAAGAAAAAGTTGCATCTTTTCGTTCGTTTACTGGGGTGGCGTTGCAATATAATCTAGCAAACCCTGTTGTGGCGTCTATTGTTGCCGGTGCGAGCAGTGTGGAACAAATTAAGAGTAATGCTAAGGCGGTAAGAAGTGAGTCCCTTACTGATGGAGAGGTTGCGCTTATAAAAGAATTAACGAAAGCTAGTATTTATATGGAACATCGTTAAAGGAGAGCTTTTTGCTCTCCTTTTATTTAGTGATCCCATTCTATTATTTAAATTCCTTCCAATTCATCCCACTTTCATTCAATAACTCTTCAAATGATTTATTCTTTTCTTTTAATCTGCGCTCTTCACGTTTTCTTTCTTCTTCCTCTTGTTTTTTTCTATCTTCCTCTGCCTTTAATTGATCCTGTTGATCTTTCAGCTGCTTAATTAAGTCCGGATTAATCATATCCTTAAGTGTTACAGGTTTGTCAGTTGCGTTTGGTTTAGATTGATTTTTTTGTTTCGCTTTCTTTTTCATTCTAAACTCCCCCATTTTCATGAAATAAATTAAATTATATCAAAAAACAGGCTGTTTGAATTCACAGCCTGCTTGGTATTTTTTAATATGCTTCTAGTCTAACACTTTCATCGACATTCAAAGCTGCCTCTGTCGAATTAACGACTTCTTCAACTGTAAATCCTTTTGCCACTTCCACGAGTCTTAACCCGGAGTCGGTCACGTCCATGACCGCACGCTCGGTGATAATCCGATTGACTACTCCTTTTCCTGTTAATGGAAGAGTACATTGTTTTAGAATTTTTGATTCGCCTTTTTTATTGACATGCTCCATGATGACAATGATTTTCTGGGCGCCGTGAACAAGGTCCATTGCACCGCCCATTCCTTTAATCATTTTTCCTGGAATCATCCAGTTGGCGAGGTCACCGGTTTCAGAGACTTCCATTCCGCCAAGAATCGCAAGGTTTACATGCCCACCGCGAATCATCGCAAACGATTCAGCGCTGTCAAAATAGGCTGCCCCGCTGATGGCAGTTACTGTTTCTTTCCCAGCATTAATTAAATCTGGGTCCACATCATCCTCATGAGGGTAGGGACCAATTCCTAGAAGACCATTTTCTGATTGCAAAACAACCTGTTTATTATCGGTTATATAATTGGCAACGAGGGTTGGCATGCCGATTCCCAAATTTACATAAAAGCCGTTTTCAATTTCCTTCTCTGCCCTTATCGCAATTCTCTCTCTGACAGAGACTTTCTCATTCGCCATTCTCTCTCTCCCCTTTCTACCAACTTTATTTACTTACTGTTAATCTTTCAATTCGTTTCTCCTGCGTTCCCTCGATAATCGCTTGCACATAGATGCTTGGAGTATGAATAAAATTCGGATCAAGTTCTCCAATTTCATAAAGTGTTTCTACTTCAGCAATCGTTACTTTACCGGCTGCTGCTATCATCGGATTAAAATTTCGCGCTGTTTTGTGATAAACGAGATTCCCCATTTTGTCGCCTTTCCATGCCCTGACAAGACTAAAATCAGCTATCAGCGCTTCTTCTAAAAGGTATTCCCGTCCGTTAAAAATCTTCGTTTCTTTCCCCTCAGCAATTGGTGTCCCTACCCCGGCAGGAGTATAGAATCCTGGGATTCCGGCACCGCCCGCTCTAATTTTCTCCGCTAATGTTCCTTGCGGCGTCAATTCCACTTCCAGCTCTCCTGTTAACACCTGTCTCTCAAATTCTTTATTTTCCCCAACATAGGATCCTATCATTTTTTTAATTTGCTTATTATTTAATAAGAGCCCAAGACCCCACTCATCAATCCCGCAATTATTGGAAATAACCGTTAAATCCTTAACTCCTTTTTCGGCTAATGCTAAAATCAAGTTTTCTGGTATCCCGCACAAGCCAAATCCGCCTACCATCAACGTCGCCCCATCATGGATATCGGCAACCGCTTCCTGGAAGGATGTACATATTTTCTTCATTTTCGTTCCTTCCCCCTTCAATGAACGTTTTTATGCAAGCTCTACAATCGTTGCGACCCCTTGCCCGCCGCCAATACAAAGTGTTGCTAAACCTACGCGCGCCTGTCTCTTTTTCATTTCATGAATTAAGGTTACAAGAATTCTTGCACCGCTTGCTCCGATTGGGTGACCGAGAGCAATTGCGCCGCCATTTACATTGAGAATTTCTTTATTAAACTGAAGTTCGCGGTCCACTGCCAATGATTGAGCTGCAAAGGCTTCATTCGCTTCGATTAGTTCAATTTCTTCCATCGAAACGGATGCCTTCTCTAATGCTTTCCTAACGGCCGGAACTGGACCGATTCCCATAATGCTTGGGTCTACACCAGCACTGGCATTCGCTTTGATTGTTACTAGTGGCTCTAATCCTAATTCTTCCGCTTTTTTCTTGCTCATGACTACCACTGCAGCCGCACCATCATTTATACCTGATGCATTTCCTGCCGTTACAGTACCGTCCTTTTTAAAAGCTGTTCGTAAGCCAGCCAATTTTTCTGCTGTTGTTCCTTTCTTCGGATATTCGTCCACAGCAAAAACGATTGGCTCCCCTTTACGTTGCGGGATGACAACCGGAACGATTTCATCTTTAAACTTACCCGCATCAATCGCCTTAACTGCTTTGTCTTGGCTCCAGGCCGAAAATTCATCCTGTTCTTCTCTTGTGATTGAATATTTTTCCGCAAGGTTTTCAGCGGTAATGCCCATATGATAATTGTTAAATACACAGGTTAGTCCATCTGATGTTAAGGAATCGACTAATTTTTGATCGCCCATTTTAAAGCCGTCACGGGCATTTTTTAAAAGGTATGGTGTCTGGCTCATATTTTCCATCCCGCCAGCAACTACAATTTCTGCATCTCCTGCTAATATGGCTTGCATCGCTAGGTGAACAGCTTTTAATCCTGAACCGCAAGCTTTATTAATGGTCATTGAGGAAACGCTTTCAGGAATTCCCGCTTGAATAGCCGCCTGCCTTGCCGGGTTCTGCCCAAGGCCAGCCTGCAGGACATTTCCCATTATTACCTCATCGACTTGTTCCGGTTTTACCCCCGCCCGCTCAAGTGCTCCCTTGATAACAGTCGCTCCTAACACCGGTGCGGATACATTTTTTAGGCTTCCATTAAAATTTCCAAGTGCAGTTCGGACCGCACTGACAATGACTACTTCTGTTTCGTTCATTACTATCTCTCCTTCAGCCTTTTTTACCTTTACTACTTCTAGATGAATACAGAAAATCCTCTAATTTTGTCAAAATTTCATTTTTTCTTGATTTTTCGAAAATATCACCTCTACAATGAAGGTATGAATATTTTGGGGGGAAAATGATGCTTAATTTACCGAAAAAAGTAACCATCATTGAGGTTGGCCCGCGCGATGGTCTGCAAAATGAAAAGTTATTTGTTCCTACTAACATAAAAAAACAATTTATTGCTTCATTACGGGATGCAGGGCTTCTGGAAATGGAACTGACTTCGTTTGTTTCGCCGAAATGGGTGCCGCAAATGGGCGATGCTGCTGAAATTGTTGCTGACTGCCTCGATGAGAAAGCAAGAAACATTGTCCTAGCCCCAAATCAAAAAGGGATTGACAGGGTTTATTCCACCGACTGTAATGCTGTTGCGGTCTTTGTTGGGGTAAGCAACTCGTTCAATCTTAAAAATATTAATAAAACAACGAACGATAGTGTGGCGGAACTGAAGCCAATCATCCAGGAATTAAAGGAAAAGAATTATTTTGTGCGCGCCTGTATTTCTACTTCCTTTTATTGTCCTTACGAAGGGAAAATAAGTGAAAATGATACGATTGCACTTTGCCGCGAGTTTGTTGAGGCTGGGGTCGATGAGTTAAGCGTGGCCGATACGATTGGGATGGCGGCACCGAATGAAGCGTATTCTTTGTTTTCCCAATTAAAAGCGGAATTCCCTGGGGTTCTTTTAACGGCCCATTTTCATGACACGCGAAAGTTGGGACTTGCTAATATACTGGCCTCGCTTCAAGCAGGAATTGAGCGCTTCGATTCCTCTGCCGGCGGGCTAGGCGGCTGCCCGTTCGCCCCTGGTGCCAGCGGAAATGTAGCTACTGAGGACGTCGTTTATATGCTCGAGAGAATGGGAATTGAAACAGGCGTTAATTTAGATAAGATGGTGGATGCCATTGAAATCGTCCGTCCTCATCTATCAAGGCCGATTGAAAGCGGCTATTATCGATTACATGCTCAAACGGTTTAGATTCGTGAATAATCAACCTTCTATCTATGCATCTTATTAGATGAAACCACTCGAAGGGAGATTTTTTCATGAGTCAAAAACGGGATAAAGGAAACAGTCAAAAAGGCAAAAACTATGCAGAAACTGGCGGAAGCGGCACGCGGATGATGGCAACTGAAGAAATGAACAAAGCGATTCATCCAACCAAGCGACAGAATGCAGAGTCATAAAAGAAAAGCGGAAGCGCCTTGTCCAGGGGCGACAAGCATAAGACGAGCCGGCGGAAAGGTTGCTTTTTAACCTTTTCGACGGATTGGCTTAGACCAAAGAGCCCCTAGGCGCTGGAGGTGGACAGTTCTCAAAGTGTGATGTCAAGTGATTTGTATTATCAGCCTAGGCCGCTAAATTGGAGTCAGCGGCTTTTTTTATGTTAAAATTTATGGGCGCAGTTAATTAGTTTTTCATATGTTATAGTACTTATTTTTAGGAGGTGCCCAGGTTTGAAAAAGGCATTTCGAGCCCTGTTTATTTTACTTTTTTTCTGGTTATCTCTTGCGTTATATTTTACCAACCGCATCATGTATATGAAAAAGAAGGACGAAGATTTTATCTTGAAGCGGGAAAAGGAAGCGGGCCGGTATAAACCTGATGAATTTGAGTCTCTCCCAAAACGGGAGGTTGACATTCCTTCCCCTTTTGGCTATATCATAAAAGCTGTTTTGGTTGAACCCCACCAGACTAACCGCTATATCGTTGTTACCCATGGTGTAACGGAAACGAAGATCAATTCGATTAAATATGCGAACCTTTTCCTTGAACGCGGCTTTAATGCCTTGATTTACGACCATCGCCGCCACGGCGAATCTGGTGGAAAAACGACAAGCTTCGGTCACTACGAGAAATATGATTTAAAAACAGTTGTCGACTGGCTCAAAAAAGAAAAAGGGCCCAATATCGAACTAGGGATTCACGGCGAATCAATGGGGGCAGCAACGATGCTGTTGTATGCAGGTCTTCTAGAGGATGGTGCCGATTTTTATATTGCGGATTGCCCATTTTCTGATTTCAAAGAACAGCTTGCCTATCTCATCAAAAAAGACTTTAAGTTGATTCCTGGACTCTTGCTGCCGATTGGTGATGCCTTTTTACGATTACGTGATAAATATTCGATTCGGAATGTTTCTCCGATTTCGGTCATTGAAAACATCAAACATCCGATTTTATTCATCCACAGCGAAAAGGATGATTTTATTCTTCCCACCATGACGAAAGAGCTATTTGAGCAAAAAAAAGGGCCGAAGATGCTTTATCTTGCAGCCAATGGACGCCATGCCCAGTCCTTTAATGAGAATCGGGCTGATTATGAACGAGTGATTGATGAATTCTTGCAAAAATATATTGATCATCCTTTACCTAATTAAAAAACAGACTGTCCATTGGATCAGTCTGTTTTTTCTTTCAATATAAAACTCATATGGCCGTTCAAGATTTGTCCCGGACTTTTTAATTGAAAACAATTTGTAGTTTTTGAAAAATCTATTTTCATTTGTTCCTCAAAGAAGACCATTTTTGATTTTTCAACATAAATTGGTCTTTCGTTTGTCTCAATCGCGATATCGGTATCATCCAGCTCCGTAACAAACCATAATGCTATTACGCCGTTGACCGCGCAGCCGCAACCGTCTGTATCATACTTTAGCTTCAAATAGCCTTCTCGGTTGGCGGTTCTTTCATTTATTTTTTCTATTGCTTCTGCAGTTATTAATATTTCCACGTTTAAATCCTCCCTTATTAGGCATATGCTGATTGTATCATAAATGTTTTTAAGGGAGTGTCAGTAATGCCTCAAATTCAAATCAAAGTAAATGATAACGGATCATTAAGAATCACAGGTGATGTGGAATTATTAGATGGAGAAGGCAATGTTTATACGACAAAGCCATCCTTTTCCCTCTGCCGCTGTGGATTATCAAATAACAAACCTTTTCCGATAGTTCACATAAAGGTAAATTCGAATCACAAGTTCGGGTTCCTAAAGAAGAATAAGACAACAACGAGCGGCTTGACGTTGGCAAGCCACTCGTTTTTCATATGTCCGTTAGTCTTATATCAGCAATCGCATCAATTGGAATCCGGTGCACCTCTTCAAAGCGGTCTACTACATGAAGCCTTTGCACCATTTCGTCCCAGTAATGAATTTTGCCAATCACAATTTCATAATTCCGGTTATGATAATGGGTAACCGTAACGTACTGATCAAATTCAATCGCTTCAGACAAGACCTCGTTCATGAGTTCTAGCTGCTGTTCATCCATTTCCTTTTTCTGTTCGTATCCATCTTCTTTTACCCAATCCCTAAGCAATTTCACATGCTCAGGAAGCATCATCGACGTCCATTTGATTCTCCCGCGGTCGCGAATCATACGTCTCTACCTTCTTTCCGCATTCACTCAGAAATTTAATTTTTAATTTGATAACTGTCCAGCTCCAGCACCTAGGGGCTCGAGGTCATAAGACGATCCATCGAGAAGGTTAAAGAGCAACCTTCCCGCCGGCTCGTCTTATGCTTGTCGCCCCTGGACAAGGCGCTTCCGCTTTTCTTATTACATTTTATGCCCGCCCACTAGTGTAGCCCTGTGTTTAGCGGTTCCTGCAGCTGTATAGGAGACAGCACGCAGCAGTGAACCTGAGCCGAAGCGACGGCGGACCGAATCCACAACATAGCCAAGCTCCCGCCTCTTATAGGCACCCATGTCAAAAAGATTAAGCTGAAGCTCGCAGTCGTCGACAATATTTCCGAGGGCAATCGCGATTTGCCTTACCGTCTTTCCCGTATAGTTCTCACGAAACAATTCCAAACAGACGCGATAGATCTCCATCGTTTCATTTGTCGGGTGTTGGATTGTTCTGGAGCGATGAAAGCCCCCGCCAAATTCATCCTGGCTGTAGCCGATACTGAGGCTGATCGTCCTCCCTGCCTTGCGGCGCGTTCTTGTCCGCCTGGCCACTTCCTCACACATTTCTAAAATAACAGCCTTAATCTCCTCTTCCTCTTTATAATCCCTTAAGAGAATTTGGCTTTTTCCAAAGCTGATTTGCCCTTGAATGATTGGTGCTCCCAATTCGGAAAGGTCGACTCCCCAGGCATGATGATAAAGCTGGTTTCCCATAATTCCGAATTTTTTTTCCAGCTTTTCTAAATCATAGCGGGCCAGCTGGCCAACCGTAAAAATCCCCATTGCGTTTAATGTCTTTTCGACACGCCGGCCAATCCCCCACATTTCCCTAAGCGGGGATACGTTCCAAAGCTTTGTCTTTACATCTTCATACGTCCACTCGGCTACTCCTTTTTTCTTTGCGTCCAGATCCAGACAAAGCTTCGACATTAACATGTTAGGGCCAATTCCGACAGCGCACGGCAGCTGAAATTCCCGTTCAATATCATCCTTTATTTTTTCGGCAATCGTACGGGCATCGCCCCACAGATGCACCGCACCATCGACTTTAATAAAGCTTTCATCGACGCTGTACGTATGGATAGCTTCTTTTGGAACATAACGGTTAAAGACACGGGAAATTTCAGTCGAAATGCGCAAGTATGTTGCCATCCTCGGCTCAACAATTCGAATTCGAGGATCTTTTGGGATCTCGAAAAGCCGTGAACCTGTTTTAATACCGAATTCTTTTTTGAGACGCGGAGAAGCAGCAAGCACGACACTTCCCTGCCGATCTAAGTTGCCGGCCACCGCTAAATAGCAATTCAACGGATCAAGACCATACATGACAGCGGAGCAGCTTGCATAGAAGCTCTTCATGTCAACGCATAAAATTTTATGTTGCGGCAGTGTGCTGTAATCCACCATGATTTATCCCTCACAGTTTAAAGTAGAACATTTGTTCTTTATCATTATATTCATTATGATAAGCGAATATGCGTTCGTATTCAATGGAAATTTTTTGACTGTTTTTTGATGGAGATTAAGCGAAAAAACAGTATAATGACGGTGAGGTGCATGTTTATGGAGAAAAAATTAGTCGTTAAAATGATCAAAAATTGCTTTAAACAGTATTATGAAGCGGATTCAATACCTGTGGATGAGAAGGATTTAGAAGTGCTTGTCAATCGGGTTCTTCAGACAAAAGAAGAAGAGTCGAATGCGGATTTATTTGAGCTAGTAAATGATGCGGTGTATGAGTTTTTAACAGGGTGATTCTAAAGGAGAGCCCTATGGGACAAAACCAGAAGGGATCCCATGCAAACTGTCCCATAGAAGGGCTCTATGGGACAAAACCATCGAGAAAATCATGCAAACTGTCCCATAGAAAGGCTCTATGGGACAAAACCAGTGGGAATCTCATGCAAATTGTCCTATAGGAGAGCTCCATGGGACAAAACCGGCAGAAGCCTCAGGCAAAATGTCTCATAGAAGAGCTCGATCGAGAAAACCAGCGAGAATTCTTCGGAAACTATTTTAAGATAGTATTTCTTGTATATCCTCTTCAGTTAATACGGAATGACTCAGTTCCTCGGAGTCAATGAGTTCTTCAATCAGCTGCCTTTTTTTGTCCTGCAGCTCGCTCATTTTCTCTTCAATGGTACCTCTGGTAACAAGCTTAATGACCTGGACAACATTTTTCTGGCCGATACGATGGGCCCGGTCAGCAGCTTGTTCCTCAACCGCCGGGTTCCACCAGATGTCATATAGAATAACCGTATCCGCTCCCGTCAAATTTAGTCCGGTACCTCCCGCCTTCAAAGAAATGAGGAAGAAATCACGCTCCCCTTCATTAAACCGATTGCAGAGCTCCAAGCGTTCTTCAGAAGGTGTCGCACCGTCGAGGTAGAAAAAAGAAAGACCCTTAATGGATAATTGTCTCCCAATAAGAGTAAGCATTTTCGTAAACTGTGAAAAAATCAACACCCTACGACCGGAAAGCCTGGATTCCTCGATAATTCTCAACAGCATTTCGAATTTCGCGGAACTGCCTCTGTAGCCGTCCACAAATAAACTTGGATGACAGCAAATTTGCCGCAAGCGCGTTAAACCGGCTAGGATTTTTATTCGGTTCTTCCGAATCGTGTCTTTGTCCAAATGCTTCAGTGTATCCTCACGCAGCTTTGCCAAATAGGCAGCATACAGCTTTTTCTGATCTGGAAGAAGCTCTGCTAATTCCGTAAACTCTAATTTTTCCGGAAGCTCGGCAACGACATCCTCTTTCATTCTGCGCAGCAAAAAAGGACGTACCCGCCTAGAAATCTTTTTTCGTGTTAAGTTAGAGTATTCCTTCAAACCACGAAATAGTTCAGGGAATACCACATGAAAAATAGACCATAATTCTTCGAGTGAATTCTCTACAGGTGTTCCTGTCAAAGCGAATCGATAACCCGCCTTGAGCCTTTTTACCGCCCGTGCCGTTTGAGTCAATGGATTTTTAAAGGCTTGAGCTTCATCAAAAAAAACAGTGTGGAAAGCATGTTGCTCATACCATTTGAGATCCCGCCGCAGCAATGGGTAGGAGGTGATGATTACATCCATTTCTATTGCTTCCTTCAGAATTCGGTGCCGCTCTACTTGATTGCCATCCACGACAACAGCCTGAATTTCAGGAGCAAATTTCATTATTTCGCTCAACCAGTTATACGATAAAGACGAAGGACAGACAATCAAAGTCGGTTGCTTCATTGCACGCACATTCTCAAGCTCTGATAAAATAAACGCAATGCTTTGCAGCGTTTTGCCAAGACCCATATCATCGGCAAGAATTCCTCCAAAACCATAGTGGGCCAGTGTTTTCATCCACTTGTAACCACGTTTTTGATAGTCGCGTAAAATCAAATTTAAGCTAGCCGGTACTTCGAACTCCAAGCTCCCAGGATTACGTATGCTTTCAAGGAACTGACGAAACGAGTCCTCCGCAATGAATATTTGATTATCATCAATAGAATCAAGCAGGGGCAGACCCTGAAGAATTGATAGCTCAAAGCTGTCTTCAAAATTCTTCTTCTCAGCCGGTATTTCATTAAAAAACCGTTGAATTTCTTTAAACTCCCTAGTCTCTAAGGACATTAGCGCCCCATTCCGGAGCCGATAATATTTCCGCTTTTCCTCTAAGGCCGCAAGAACCTCTTTAATTTGCTGCACCGGAATTCCCAACTCAAATTTAAATTCGAGCCAATTGGTTCGTTCTTTTTTCACCTTCACCTTGAACGCCGGGCGGGCATTTTCTCTAAAAATCCTGTTTCTTACAGCCGTGGTTGCATATATTTGTACCAATTTTTGAAGCTTAGGCACAATATGATAGAGAAACTCATATTCCAATTCTTCGTTGTGCAAGAAATAACCAACGTCCGTTTTGGCAAATGAACTTTCCTCCATAATCGTTAGAATTTCGTTTTCCTTCTGTTCATCCCTAATGATCCTGGCGCCAGAATAGAAATCCAGTTTCTCCAACGGATTGATGACAATGTTATCATAGTGAAATTCCAGTCCGGCGAGCAGGCGATTTTTGACTCGGTCTAAGTATAGCTTGGCCGTAAGCGGCGTTTTCATATACTCGCGCGCAAGGGCATCTGAGAGCTGGACATAGCCTAATTTTTTCAAGCCAGGAACTACTTTTTCTATAAAATGCTGTATTTGCTCCTGTGGGATGGAAATTCGATTTGTTCCTGAGGCATCCAGCATTTGTTTAAGATTGGACAGACGCTGGCAGTCCTCCATTTTCATTGTGATGATTTTCCCAGCAGACAAAACAGATTCATAGGAATCTAAGATAATCATATTAGATAATCCATTTACTTTAAGGAAATACCCGTTAGCCTCTGCTTCAGTAAAAATAAACTGTAAAAGGGGCAGATCGTTGGTAATGGGCAATCCGTCAAAAGTATGGCCGTCATATTCCAACTTTACCTGCAGCGCTCTTGAAAATAAGGGCTGAAGCTGCTTCCAGTAAGATGGCGGAATGGGCAACAGACGATTGTCGTGGGAATTCTCATATAGCTGTTGTTGTTTATTCCTTTCGTCTTGAACCACTTGAATGAGATGTTGAATCACAGCATCATTCTCTTTTTGAAAGCAATGCAGGTTTGGTTCGTATATGAGAGAGGCTGAAAGCCAATATGGGTGCCCCTGCTCCACTGCGATAAGAAACTCACAAATATTTTCCACTTTAGTTTCTTCAATTTTTAACTCGGCTCCGAGTAGGTAATGTTTCTTAGCCAAAACAGGTTTACAGGTAAATTCAACGTGAAGTACTTTTCTATTTTCAAAATGAAGTTGATGCCCGCTTGAGCGTCTTAGCTGATTGTTGAATAGATTCAGGATACCCTCGGCTAAATCCTGTTCACCAGTCAAAGTGCCTGAAGTTCCATTGGTTGGAGCGGTTCCTTTCCGTTGATGCTCGTAAATGGCCAATAACACGGCAGCAATATGCTGGCAATCCTTTTGAAAGGAGGCCAGCGTGGGACAGGAGCACTTAGCACGAAAGCTGCCATTATCCTTTCTTTCAATGACAACTTGGAAATTTTCTGTTCCTGAAACCATTGCCTCACAACGGTCAGGTTCATATTTTTCAAATGTTACTTTATTAGCACGGAAAAAAGCCTCACCTCTTTTGAAGGAGACAGTCCCGCACGATTCTTTAATCATCTTTGGATGTAATCTAATATTCATGCCGAACTCCTTCCCGAGGTCATTTAGATTAACCCATTATAACATTTTTATAACAGTCCGCTCATACAAAAAGCCGCCCTTGACAGGCAGCCTTTTCACTTATTTTGAACTCATCATTCGTTTCCCGATCCGTTCGAACAACCGTGGAAAAAGAACATAGACAACGCTTCCCATGTTCATCCAGCGTGGCAGATTGATTTCCCTCGTTTTTGTCAGCATGCTGTCAACAACTTTCCTAGCGACATATTCAGGTTGAAGCATAATGCGTTGGACATTTTTTACGTATGTGCCCTTTTCATCAGCAATATTAAAAAAATTGGTGGCAATCGGACCGGGATTTACGGAGGTCACCTGAACGTTATAATCGTCAAGCTCCATCCTAAGTGCATTCGTGTAACCAAGAACCGCATGCTTGGTAGCCGAATAAACACTTGATTTGGGAGTGGCAATTTTACCTGCCTGAGAAGCAATATTAATAATATGCCCAAACCGTCTCTCACGCATTTTAGGCAGCACCATGTTTGTACATGCTATCAGCCCAACAACATTTACTTCAAACATTCCCTTGATTTCATCCATCGTTGCTTCATGCGCCTCTCTAAACACACCAAAACCGGCATTATTCACAAGAATATCAATTTGTTCAATTTTATCAAAAGTCTGTTGAAACACTGCCTGAACTTGATTTGTATCAGATACATCAAGCTTAAAAACATCTACCCTAACTTGATGCTTTTGCTGCAATTCCATCTGCAATTGTTCAAGCTTATCTATACTCCGTGCAAGAAGGACGAGATTGGCGCCATTTGCCGCACAAAGCTTAGCAATTTCCGCACCAATCCCCCCGGATGCACCTGTAATGACAATATTTTTAGCTTTTAATTGTTCATTGCCCATCTAAACACCTCATCAGAATTAATCCTGTGCCTTTGCTTGATAAAGCACGGGCTGACTATCACTACTAATAATCTCCTCAATAGATGCTAAATAGTCAAGCTGGGCAACCGTTTCCGAAATTGTTAACATCAATTCACGCTGATAAACAGTCGGGAAAAGCCGCTTGCAAATTTGAAAGACAGTTAGTTCTTCTTTCTCTAGCCAATTTTTCACCGTCATCGCGCGCTCATGCTGGCGTGATAGCCGTTTATCAATTAACTCGGCTACCTGATAAACCTCCTCACCATGACCGGTATAGATACACTTTATAGGATAGTTAAGCAGCTTCTTCATTGAATCGTTATGCTGCAACATCGGCTTTGGTCTTTCCTTTTCGCCTGGGGCCGGTGGTTCAAGCAAGGGATTTGGTGAAATATGTGCTAGAAGTAAATCGCCGCCAATCAAGATGCCTTCTTTCTCCCTAAAAAAGGCAACTTGACTTTGGGCATGACCAGGGGTTTCAATTACCTTCCAGGCCTGGAGTCCTGGTGGGCACATCCCCTCAACGATATGTCCGGTCAGCGAGCGGTTACACATATACTTCATCGTTTTTCTTAGCCTAGGAAGCATTGAATAAAATTCCTCTGGTAGACCGAACGCCTTAAAATGCTCCTTGAAAAAATTTTCTTGTTCTTGAAAAAATGCTTCGGTGGGATGAATCCATCTTTCATTAAGCGGATGACCATAAACCTCTATCGAATCTGGAAAATAATCGAGCATTCCTGCATGATCAGGATGATGATGTGTAAGTAACACCTGTTCAATATCTTTAGGACTTAAATCTAGTTCAGCCAACTGTTCCGTAAAAGAGTTCCACGACTCTTCTGTTTTCACTCCCGTATCAACGAGTGTTAAACGTTCCCCTTTAATCAAATAAACATTTACATCGCCAACAGGAAAAGGAGTCGGCAACGTAATTTTGGCAATTCCGTCTTTCCATTCAGTCATTAAAAAAACTCCTTAACATTTAGTTAAATAAAGTGTAGCGATATTTTAACCTATTGTCATTATATTCACATAATTTTTTGGAAAAAATAAAAAATTCATAAAATTTATCTCTTGACAGACATGCTCTTTTTCTTGCATAATCACTATTAAAATTTGATTTGTTCGACGCGATGAGTAAGGCCAGTAAATGAACAATGGCGAAAGAGAGTGAGGCCCGAAGGCTGAAAGGCTTCACCGCCCTCTTAATCATTGAACCTACCTTATGAGCATTTAGGAAAACCTAACGTATGTCCGGCGTTAACGGAGTCGAGTGAACCCTGGCTATTTAATTATTCTGTCTGGGTAAATGAAGGTGGTACCGCGGAAGCTAGACCTTTCGTCCTTTGTGGATGAAGGGTCTTTTTGTTTTTCAGAAACCTGAAGGAGGAAGTTTTAATGAAAAAAATCGCGATTGTTGGCGCTGGTTCGATGGCGGAAGCCTTTATTTCTGGCATTCTCGAAAATGGATTAATTGATAGAAAAAATGTATGGGTAACAAATAATTCAAATCAAGAACGATTAAAGGGTCTTGAACAGCGTTACGGTGTCAGTGGTACGTATGATTTGAATGTTCTTTTTGATGGGGCGGACATTGTCATGTTAGCGATGAAACCAAAGGATGCGGCATCGGCAATCGGCTATATTCGCGGGTATTTAAACGAGCAAATGCTTGTGGTTTCTGTTCTGGCCGGTGTTTCGATGAATACGATTGAGACTCTAGCAAATAAATCTCTTTCTATCGCCAGGTCCATGCCTAATACGTCTGCAGCAGTAGGAAAATCGGCGACCGCCATCGCCGTTAATAAGCGTGTCACTAGAGAGCAGCTAGAAACAACTAAAAAGCTGTTTGGAACAGTCGGGCTGGCAGCCTTTGTTGAGGAAAAACAGTTGGATGCCGTGACAGGATTGTCTGGGAGCGGCCCTGCTTATATCTATTATCTAATCGAAGCAATGGAAAAAAGCGCCGTTGAGGTGGGACTTGAAAAGGAAATGGCGAGTGAGCTAATTGTGCAAACGTTGATTGGAGCGGCTGAGATGGTTAAAAACTCCAGTAAAACATCGACACAATTGCGGAAGGAAGTGACAAGTCCAGGCGGTACAACGGAAGCCGGAATTCGCATTTTGGAGGAAAACGGGGTCCAAGAGGCATTTATCTCCTGTATCAAAGCAGCAACTGCCCAATCAAGAAAAATGGGAGATGCACTGTGCTCGCAACTAAAGGTTGGAAAAACTCTTTAAAAAAATTGTATCTTAACCCCAAGTTCTCTTAAACTAAAAGCATAACGTCGATTAAAGAGGACTGGGAAAATGGACAGCATACTAACCGTTTTATTCGCAACGGGCATCGTAGTTTGGATCGTTTTTCTACTAGATGCGCTGATAGGATTTAGAAAACTAGATTCTCTTGAAAAGGAAGAAGGTCTAAAAAATGGACCATTATTGTCTGTCATCGTCGCGGCCCGGAATGAAGAAAGACAAATAAGATCAAGCATTACAAGTCAACTAAAGCAGACCTACATTAATGTTGAATGGATCCTTGTAAATGATCGTTCCAATGATAATACCGGAAAATTCATGGACGAATTAATGGAAATGGACCCGCGAGTAAAGGTTCTCCATCTTATCGACTTACCAGAGGGCTGGCTTGGGAAGAATCATGCATTATATCGAGGCTCTCTAAAGGCATCAGGTAAATGGCTATTGTTTACCGATGCGGATGTAAAGTACGAAGTAGAAGCATTCGCAAAGGCTCTCCATTATTTTGAAAAACACCAACTTGATCATCTAACGGCAGCACCAAATTTGAACGCGAACAATTTTTGGCTGAAAACCTTTGTCGCCTTCTTCCTGTTTGGATTTTCTTATTTTAAGCGGCCATGGTCGGCTAATAATCCAAAGTCGAAAATCGGTACTGGAATCGGTGCATTTAACCTCGTATCTAAAGCTGCCTATGAACAGTTTGGAACGCATGAAAAAGTGAAAATGCGGCCTGATGATGATTTGCAGTTGGGGATGCAACTTAAAAAAGCAGGATTTCGGCAAAGAATCGTCACGGCGCTCAAATTAATTGAAGTCGAATGGTATGGCAGCTTAAAAGAAGCATTTGTGGGTCTTGAAAAAAATACTTTTGCTGGTCTAAATTACCGAGTCAGCATGGTACTTTTCTCCATATTCGGAGTCTTTTCCACACATGTCCTTCCCTTTGTGACTATTTTTTCAAAAAATAAAATTGTTGCCCTGCTCAGTTTAGGAAATATCGTTGCGAGTGCAGTTCTATATTGGTTAATTGTAAAGAAAATGACTCGATTTTCCCCTTTCCTTTTTTTGGTATTTCCGATTACAGCATTACTGTTTATTTATTCCATTATTCGCGCCAGCATCCTAACTTTTAAGCGCGGCGGCATTGTCTGGAGGGGAACGGTTTATCCATTGAGCGAACTTAGAGATAAAGAATGAAGCAGGATTTTTAATTATTTCGGAGCCTTTTGCTATACTGAGATTGTCAATAAAAACAGTCGAAGGAGGCTCCTTAACATGACAGCTAAATTATTTTCTCCTTATACAATAAAAGGTGTCACATTCAAAAACAGAATTGTCATGGCACCAATGTGCATGTATTCCAGTCATAATGAGGATGGGTATATTCAAAACTGGCATCGCACTCATTACACAAGCAGGGCAGTTGGCCAGGTCGGCCTCATTATAGTAGAAGCAACAGCGGTTACACCTCAGGGCCGAATTTCACTTAAGGATTTAGGAATTTGGAGTGATGACCATATCAAGGGGTTCCAAGAGCTGGTTGGTCTTGCAAAAGAGCACGGAGCCAAAATAGGCATTCAACTCGCCCATGCTGGTCGTAAGGCAGTGTTAGAAGGAGAAATTATTGCACCATCTGCGCTAGCTTTCAATGATAAACTGAAAACACCAAAAGAAATGACAAAATCAGATATCGAAGAAACGGTTGATGCATTTAAGAAAGGTGCCGAGCGGGCTGCGAAGGCTGGTTTTGATGTGATAGAAATTCATGGTGCACACGGATATTTAATAAACGAATTCCTTTCACCGTTATCTAATAAAAGAACAGATGAATATGGCGGATCAGCTGAAAACCGCTACCGTTTCCTACGTGAAGTCATCGATGCCGTCAAAACGGTTTGGGATGGACCCCTTTTTGTTCGGGTTTCCGCTCATGATTACCAAGAAGAAGGTCTAGCACCGGAAGATTACGTAACCTTCTCGCAGTGGATGAAAGAGCAAGAGGTCGATTTAATAGACGTAAGTTCTGGGGCAGTCGTTCCAGCGCAGATTAATGTTTATCCGGGCTACCAAGTTAAATATGCAGAGACCATTAAGCATGGTGCGGATATCGCAACTGGCGCAGTAGGCTTAATTACGTCCGGAATTCAGGCGGAGGAAATATTACAAAATGAACGGGCCGACTTGGTCTTTTTAGCCCGTGAATTGCTGAGGGACCCATATTGGCCAAGAACGGCAGCAAAAGAGCTTGGAGTCAGCATTGAAGGACCAAAACAGTACGAGCGGGGTTGGATATAAAATTAATAACAAAAGCACTCACCAGCGTTTTGGTAAGTGCTTTTGTTTTATTTCAATGGAATAGTAATTTCTTTAAAATCCTCAGAGATATCCGTATTCGGAAAGATCTCCCTCGCTTCGCCCACTAATTCCTTCCAGTCATTTCGATCATAGCGTGAACTGATATGTGTCAGGCACAATTGCTTGCAACCAGCCTCACGAGCGATTTCTGCTGCCTGATGGGTGGTTGAATGAAAGTAATCGGCAGCCAGTTTTTCCTCCCCTTTTGAAAAGGTTGCTTCATGGATTAAAAGATCAGCACTTTTTGCCAACAACTTTGAATTCTCACAGTATCTTGTATCACCTAAAATCGTAACGATTCTTCCCTTTTGTTCAGGGCCGAGAAATTGATGCGGTTCAATGATTCTGCCATCTTCAAGTGTAACGGATTCACCATTTTTTATTTTTCTAAAAATGGGACCTGGCTGAACTCCTGCTTCAACTAGCTTTTCGGCAAGTAAGGTACCAGGTCTATCCTTTTCCACAATCCGATATCCGTAAGAAGGAATTCCGTGGTCGAGCAATCTTGCTTCGACGATAAACTGATCATCCTCAAAAATAATGCCCTCTTCGATTTCAACAACAGATAACGGATACTTTAAATACGTCTGACTAATGGATAGACTAACGTGTAGAAACTCTTTAATCCCTTTTGGACCATAAACCTTAACCTCCGAATCACCGCCTTGAAAAGACCGGCTCGATAACAGGCCTGGAAGTCCATATATATGATCCCCGTGAAGGTGGGTAATAAATATTTTTTCGATCCGCCTAGGCTTAATTGAAGTATGTAATATTTGATGCTGAGTTGCCTCCCCGGCATCGAATAACCACACTGCGCCCCTTTCCTCTAGTAATTTGAGCGCTATAGACGTTACATTACGAAGCTTTGCAGGCATTCCTGCCCCTGTTCCTAAGAAAAAAATATCCACAATCCTTTCTCCTTTCTACACCGAACGAAATTTCATTATTGATACTATAGCACATTCCAGTGGCATTTTCCCCTCCGCCTGATAAGACTAGCTAATTTGATACATGCAAATCATTATATTTGCGAAACCTACTAATAAGAGCTAAATTTAATAAAAGTACAAACTACATAAGCAATTAGCTTTTTAGAAAAGAGGGCTATAAAGTGGAACAAAATATGACTTCTTTAATTATGATTTTTGGAGCGACTGGTGATTTAGCAAAACGAAAGCTGTTCCCTTCTCTATACCGGTTATTCAATAAAGGGAAATTGCACAATTTCGCTGTTATTGGGGTTGCTAGAAGACAGATGCACACTGATGATTTCCAAGCATCGGTAAAAGATTCCGTCTTATCAGCACTTGGAAACAAAGAAAATATCGATGAATTCATCTCACATTTCTACTATCAATCACATGATGTTGCAGATTCAAGTTCATACGCTTCTTTGAAAACTTTTGCTGATCAAATTGATCAACAATATAACCTTGAAGGAAATCGCATTTTTTACTTAGCGATGGCTCCAGAATTTTTCGGTCCGATTGCTTTGCATTTAAAATCGGATGGTCTTACCAAGGTTAAAGGATATAAGCGCCTTGTCATCGAAAAACCATTCGGACATGATCTGGAATCAGCTAAGGAATTAAACAGGCAGATTAGAACTGCTTTTTCAGAAAAAGAAGTTTACAGGATTGATCACTATTTGGGAAAAGAAATGGTGCGAAATATAGAAGTAATCCGGTTTGCCAATGCCATTTTTGAACCGCTTTGGAATAACCGCTATATTTCCAATATCCAAATCACTTCGAGTGAAACACTTGGTGTCGAAGAACGCGGGCGCTACTATGAGTCTAGCGGTGCATTAAGGGATATGCTGCAAAACCATATGATGCAAATGGTGGCCTTACTGGCGATGGAACCGCCAATCAAGCTGACAACTGATGAGATTCGCTCTGAAAAAGTAAGAGTGTTTCGCGCTTTACGATCCGTTGAGGGTGACGAAGTAAATGATTATTTCGTACGCGGACAGTATGGCGAGGGCGAAATGGATGATCAAGCTGTTCCAAAATACCGTGATGAACCAATGGTCGATATAGAATCCAATACCGAAACCTTTGTGGCCGGAAAAGTGATGATTGATAATTTCCGCTGGGCTGGTGTCCCTTTTTATATTCGAACAGGCAAAAGACTCAAAGTTAAATCGACCAAAATCGTGGTTCAATTTAAAGATATTCCCATGAATTTATATTATCAAACCGAGAAAATGTTGAATCCTAATCTTCTTGTCATCCATATACAACCTGAAGAGGGTATTACGCTGCATTTAAATGCGAAGAAAGCAGGGGGGCATTTGGATGCACAAGAAGTAAGACTAAGCTTTGCCAATACGGGTATTCATGCGATGAACACTCCTGAAGGATACGAGAAGCTCCTTTATGACTGCATGCGCGGCGATGCCACGAATTTTACTCATTGGGATGAAGTTGCCTATTCTTGGGCATTTGTAGATAAAATTTCAGCTGCTTGGCAAAAAACAAAAGCAGACTTTCCTAATTATGAATCCGGTTCAAAGGGGCCAGATGAGGCAGATAAGCTTTTGGAAAAAGACGGCTTCTTCTGGTGGCCAGTAACTGATTTAGAGGTAGATATCTGCAAATAATAAATAAAGCTCCAACTGCTATTTATGGGCAGTGTGGAGCTTTTTTATTCTTCTTCCTCTTTTTTCTGGGGAAAAGATCGGAGAAAGTCCTTATTAAAGCTTGTTCCAGTACCGATTTTATGAGCTGGATCGACATTATGGGAACCGGCATTTTCAATGATATTCTTCCCGTATTTCTCACGGAGGCTTGAAAGAATTTTGAGCAAGGGCTCCTTTTGGGCATCTTTTTCGTAGGAAAATAAATCTAACTGCTTAAAGGCATGGTCATGTTCCACTAATTCATAACCTGTTATTCCTAGCAATCGAATTGGGTCTCCGTTCCAGGATTTAAGGAAAAGCTGCTTGGCAAAGGATGCTACCTCGTCTTTATGGTTAACAGGATTGGCCAATTTTTTGCTTCTTGTAATGGTACGACGGTCTTTATACCGGATTGTAATTCCCAAAGTAGATGCCAGGACATTTTTTCGCTTCAGTCTTACTGAAACGGTATCTGCCAATGATTCCAGCACATGAAAAAGCTCCTGCTGATTGCTGATGTCTCTAGGCAAAGTGGTGGAATTGCCAATGCTTTTAAATTCTTCAATGGATTCCGGGTCCACCGCACGCTGGTCAATCCCGTTTGCCCGCTCTTTTAATCGAATTCCATTAATCCCGAGCAAAGTTTTTAATTGAATTTCATTTCCTTTTGCGAGATCACCGATTGTGTGAATTCCAATAGTCGTCAGTTTTTCAGCCGTCTTTTTACCGACACCGTGCATTTCATTTGTGTTTAACGGCCAGAGCACCGCTTTAATATCACGCTTGCGAAGGATGGTAATCCCCATCGGCTTTTTCATATCCGATGCCATCTTTGCCAAAAATTTATTCGGTGCTATACCAATGCTGCAGGGTAAATCCAGCTGTTCAAGAATTCTTTTTTGAATGCTTTCTGCTATTTCAATAGGGCTGCCAAACTCAAAACTTTCCGTTATATCCATGTATCCCTCGTCAATCGATACGGGCTCTACTAATGTAGTGTAATGCCTAAGGATGTCAAACATACCCATAGATGCAGCACGGTAACGATCAAAATTAGGAGTTTTAACGATCAACTGTGGACAAAGTTTTTTTGCTTCCCAAAGCGGCATAGTTGTTTTCACGCCGTACTTTCTTGCTTCATAGCTACAGGTGACAATAATTCCCCGTCTTTCTTCCACGTTTCCGGCAATAGCCAGCGGCTTTCCTTTAAGAGTTGGGTCATATGCCATTTCAACTGATGCATAAAAGCTATTCATATCAACATGTAAAATGACACGTCCATTTTTCGGATACATTTCCTTCATGCCGACACACTTCCTAATACAATTGATAGTTTAAGTATAACAAAAGGAGAACCATTGGCCCTCCTTCAAAATACTATTATTGGTTAGTTACTACATCGATAATGGCAATTGTCATTTCCGCAAGTTTGTAAAGCTCCTCAATTGGCATGCGTTCATTTGTTGTATGGATTTCTTCATAGCCCACTGCAAGGTTTACAGTAGGGATGCCGAATCCGGCAATAACGTTAGCATCACTGCCACCACCGCTGTGCTGTAATTCACAGCTGCGTCCGATTTTTTCAGCAGCCTTACGGGCGATTTCTACCACTTGATCGCCTTCACCGAATTTGAAGCCAGGGTACATTATTTGCACTTCTACCTCTGCTCTGCCCCCCATGGCTGCTGCAACCGTCTCGTAAGCTTCCTTCATCTTGCTGACCTGTGCTTCCATTTTCTCAGGAATAAGTGAACGTGCTTCAGCTAAAATGTCCACGCGGTCACAAACAATATTTGTTGCAGAACCACCTTCAAAACGTCCGATATTTGCCGTAGTTTCATGGTCAATTCTTCCTAATGGCATTTTTGCAATCGCTTTGGCAGCAATCGTAATCGCAGAAACACCTTTCTCAGGTGCCACACCGGCATGAGCTGTTTTTCCGTAAATAGTTGTTTTCACTTTTGCTTGAGTTGGCGCCGCTACAACTACATTTCCAACTAAACCATCGCTATCAAGCGCATAGCCATATTTCGCCTTCATTAAAGAAGGATCAAGTGCTTTCGCACCAACAAGACCTGATTCTTCTCCTACGGTAATCACAAATTGAATTAAGCCATGCTCAATATTTTGTTCCTTTAACACGCGAATTGTTTCGAGCATGACAGAAATTCCAGTCTTATCGTCTGCTCCTAAGATGGTCGTACCGTCAGTCACTACATAGCCATCCTTTATTGAAGGCTTTACGCCTTTAGCTGGAGTGACGGTATCCATATGGCAGGTAAAATAAATGGGATCGATGCCTTCCTTAGTTGCCGCTAGGTTACAGACTAAGTTCCCTGCTCCATGTCCGGTTACTGCGGTTGTATCATCTTCGAAAACATCAAGACCTAAATCAGTAAATTTTTGTTTTAAGACTTTTGCAATTTCTGTCTCAAATTTCGTTTCGGAGTCAATTTGTACAAGCTCTAAAAATCCATTCAAAAGCCGTTCTTGATTAATCATCTTGCGAACCCTCCAATTTATGTACTCACTATACCAGTATACCTTTTCAATATCATCCCATCAAATAAAAGGCAGGTTTAAGACCTGCCTTTTCACAAATAATTCGGTTTTATAAAGGAATATTCCCATGTTTTTTAAATGGGCGCGATTCTTTTTTATTTCGAAGCATTTCTAACGCTTGAATAATTTTGATTCTTGTTTCCCGAGGGTCAATGACGTCATCCACCATCCCCCTTGACGCCGCTACATATGGGTTGGCAAATTTTTCACGATATTCTTCGATCTTTTGCTGCCTTATTTGTTCAGGATTGTCACTGTTTTGGATTTCCTTCGCAAAAATAATGTTGGCAGCGCCCTGAGGTCCCATTACGGCGATTTCTGCATTTGGCCAAGCAAAAACTAGGTCTGCACCAATTGATTTACTGTTAAGGGCAACATACGCCCCTCCATAGGCTTTTCTTAAAATAACAGTCAGCTTTGGTACGGTCGCTTCTGAATAGGCGAATAATATCTTTGCACCATGGCGGATTATTCCTCCATGCTCCTGTTTAACACCTGGGAAGAAACCAGTAACATCTTCAAACGTGATAATTGGAATATTAAAAGCATCACAGGTTCGGATAAACCTAGAAGCCTTATCAGACGAGTCAATATCTAGGCCTCCAGCCATTACCTTTGGCTGATTGCAGACAAGTCCGACCGGCTCGCCCTTAATCCTAGCAAATCCGACGACAATATTTTTAGCAAAATCCTTTTGAATTTCCATAAAAGAGTCGCCGTCCACCACTTGTTCAATTACTTTTCGAACATCATAAGGCCTTACCGCATCAAACGGAATGACATCAGTTAAATCCGGGCGGTAATCATTTTCTTCCTCAGTTCCAAGCCTTGGCGGTTTTTCTTCATTGTTTTGCGGGAGATAGCTTAATAGCCTGCGGACATTTTGCAGCACCTCTACTTCCGATGCAGCGCGGAAATGAGCGTTCCCACTAATGGAATTATGCACATCTGCTCCTCCAAGGTCTTCTGCGCTAATCTTCTCACCAGTAACCGTCTCAATTACCTTTGGTCCTGTAATGAACATCTGGCTTGTTTTTTCAACCATAAACACAAAATCCGTGATAGCAGGTGAATAAACAGCTCCACCGGCACATGGACCCATGATGACAGAAATTTGCGGAATGACCCCTGAATAAATGGCATTGCGATAAAAAATGTGTCCATATCCATCAAGGGAAACAACGCCTTCTTGGATACGCGCTCCGCCAGAATCATTTAATCCAACAAAGGGGGCACCATTTTTCGCAGCTAGATCCATGACATTGGCAATCTTCTTGGCATGCATTTCTCCTAAGGCACCGCCAAAAACGGTAAAATCCTGAGAAAATAAATAGATTGGACGTCCATTTACTTTACCGTATCCAGTCACCACTCCGTCGCCAGGCCCTTTTTGCTCATCGAGTCCGAAGTCATTTGTCCTATGTTCAATAAACGGGTTTAATTCGACAAAGGTACCTTTATCTACTAAAAGCTCAATTCTTTCTCTTGCGGTTAATTTTCCTTTTTCATGCTGTTTATCAATGCGCTCGTCACCGCCGCCGAGTTCTACCTCTCTGCGCTTATCATACAATTCGTTAATTTTTTCATAGATGTCGATCATGTTACCCCTTCAGTCCTTTCTTTTCACATAGCTCGTATAATACACCTGAAGACGACTTTGGATGCATGAAGGCAATATGTGCCCCTCCTGCACCAAGACGCGGCGCATCATCGATCATACGGATGCCTTTTTCTTTCAATTCAATAATTCTTTCTTCAATGGAAGCAACCCCAAGCGCGACATGGTGGATACCCTCGCCGCGTTTTTCAATAAATTTGGCGATGGTGCTGTCCTCAGAAGTTGGTTCAAGAAGTTCTAGTTTGGTTTCCCCTGCCTGCAAAAAGGCAACTTTAACCTTTTGGCTTTCTACTATTTCAATTTTTAATAGTGGAAGCTTTAGCACGTCCGTATAAAATGGAAGCGCATTCTCTAAAGAGTTGACTGCAATACCAATATGGTCGACTTTTTTAATCATGTTTTTTCCCCTCTGTTCCAATATTAAAATAATTCGACAATTATTGTATTCGGTAAAAAGTTCATAATTCCTTCCTAAATTCCCGGAGTTGTTCCATTGTTCATTTAGGCTTTTCCCTGTAAAATATAAATAAACTAGTAGAATAAAGGAGGTACCTGGATTGTCAAAAAAGAAAAATAGAAAAATCGTTGTTTATTTAATGTTAATTGCCATGCTTGCCTCAACCCTCCTGATTGGAATTGGCCAATTTATGCGTTAACCATATAAAAGGGAATGTTCAAATACGAACATTCCCTTTCATCATTTTATGGCTCCATTTTCTTCTGCCAGCAATTCAAATGATTTTTTTGAAGAAGTAACTAATATTTTTGTTCCCAATGGGATTAGTGGAAATAAAGACTTGATAACTTCATTTTGCGAGCGGATACAGCCTTGTGAAACGTATTTCCCTATGGATGCAGGCTGATTGGTCCCGTGAATTCCATAAGTCCTGCCATCGGTTCCTTTGGCATCAAACCCAATCCATCTAGCCCCGAGTGGATTCTTTGGGTCCCCTCCAGGAATATTCCCTCTCCTAAAATAGGGTTCCTTTGCTTTGACTGTAATTGTAAAAAGTCCTTCGGGTGTCATCTCCTGCGTCCTGCCAGTACCAACACTTATAACCGTTTGAACTTTATTTTCATTAATAAAAGCAAGTTCATTTTTACTTTTATTAACAATCACAAATGGGGCACCAGGTGCTGGATTAGGCCCTAACGGCCAAATTGGTGAAAGGAAAAAAGCAATCAGGATTGGCGATAAGATTTTTATCAAAATCATCCACCTGCCTTTTTTTTCCTAGTTTGCTTCAACTTTCTTCCTTTCATTCATGAAAATTTTCATTCCTTTAAATGAACTTTTTATAATAAGGTAGTTATTCATTTCTTTCACTAATTGAAGCAGGGCCGCCCGCGTTTCAAATTCCTCTCTAGTTTTTGGAAGCTCCATTTCTTCAAATTCCTTTTTCATCTCTCTTAATTTGTCAATATAAATATGGGCTGTATTTCCAGGATGAACATTTTCAGACAATTCTTCCAGAAAATCAGCTACCATCTTTCCTTGCTTAACTGTTCTGGTGATGGAGGTCACAATCGGCAGGACACGTTCAAGGATTTCAAATTGCTTTTCTCTCATTTTGAAATAATGAAAATAAAGATTCTCATCTCTTAAAAGATGATTTTCTACATCTCTGAAAGCTAGTGATTTTGCCTCTTCCAGCAAGCAGGCACATTCAGTAATCTCTTTTCCTCCCCAATCGCTTTCACCCGTTCGTAAGTATCGAACCAATTCACTTAAAATAGTTTTAAAGTTTTCTTCTAATTTACATTGATATTCCCTTAGTTTTCTATCGGCACTTGGCATATAAAGATTGATGAGTAGAGCCACTCCGATTCCTGTAATAATGACACCTAGCTCATTTAAAAAATTATCGATAGAAATTTTTTGAGCCATGTAAATATGTAAAATTATGACACTACTAGTAACAATACCGTCCCTGGCCTTTAACATGACAAGTAAAGGAATAAAGAAAAACAGCATAACCCCGATAACAATTGGATGGTAGGCGATTCCCTCAAAGAACAGAGCAGAAAAAGGCATGGCCAATACACACGCCAAAAATCGATCCCAGGAGGTCCGAAGAGACCTTCTTTTTGTCACTTGAATACATAAAATAGTCAAAATTCCTGCAGAAGCGTAGTTGTGAAGGCCAAGCTGCTGCGCGATTAAGATGGAAGCTGCAGTGCCAACTGCAGTTTTGATTGTCCGATAACCAATGCGAAACTCCATTTTAACTCTCCTAAATAAAATGGCTCTGTTAAACTAGTCTGTTGATTTCCGCTCCAGGCGCTTCGCTCCAATCAACGAACTTCGAAAATCAACAATGTTCTTTAACATAGCCAATAAAATAAAAAGATGATCATAATGACCATCTTTTATTATCTTCATTAATATAATTATAACACTTTTTCCAGGAAGTCCTTTGCTCTGGTTGTACGAGGATTATTAAAAAATTCATTCGGTGCGCCTTCTTCTAGTAATTTTCCCTCATCAAGAAACATGATGCGGTCAGAAACCTCCCGTGCAAATCCCATTTCATGAGTTACGATGGCCATGGTCATTCCTGATTGTGCCAGGTCCTTCATAACGTTTAATACTTCTTTTACCATTTCCGGGTCAAGCGCTGAAGTAGGTTCATCAAACAGCATCAGCTTTGGTTCCATTGCCAGAGCACGAGCAATGGCAACACGCTGCTTCTGTCCGCCTGACAGATTATTTGGATATGCTGTCTCTTTTTCGGATAGACCAACTTTAGCCAGCAATTCTCGAGCTTTTTTTTCAGCAGTTTCCCTTGATTCCCTTTTAACCTTCATCGGTGCATATGTTAAGTTTTCCAAAACTGTCAAATGGGGAAATAAATAAAAGTGCTGAAAAACCATACCAATTTGTTCACGAACTTTCATTATATTCGTTTTCTTATCGGTAATCTCTTGATTACTTATCCAAACCTTCCCTTGCGTGGGTGTCTCCAACATATTCAAACAACGAAGGAAGGTAGACTTGCCCGAACCTGATGGCCCGATAATGGAAACAACTTCTCCACTATCAATATGGGTAGAAATATTTTTTAGGACTTCATGTTCTCCGAATTGTTTATAGAGGTTTTCTACTTTAATCACTAAATTTCATCCTCCTTTCAACCATTCGACCCATCGTTGTTAGTACCATTATCATTAACCAATAGATTAACCCTACAAAAATCAATGGTTCAAAATTTCGATACGTATCTGCACCCACAACTTGGGCTCGGCGCATAAGGTCTAAATAGCCTATTGTCGAGACAAGTGCCGATTCCTTTGTCAAAGTGACAAATTCATTCATTAGTGCTGGTAAAATATTTTTAAACGCCTGGGGCAGGATGATATCCTTCATCATTAAACGGTAAGGAACTCCTAGCGCTTGTGCAGCTTCTGTTTGGCCCTTATCAACCGCTTGAATGCCTGCTCTGATAATCTCTGAAACATATGCAGCTGAATTTAAGCCAAACGCCAAGATCGATGCTAAAAATGGCTGAATGTCATAGCCTGTTAATTGTGGAATGGCAAAATAAATTAACATTAATTGCAAAATTAATGGAGTACCACGAAAAATGGATGTGTATACACTGCCAATCAAATTTAATGCCTTATTACGTGAAATCTTAAACAAAGATAGAATTGTTCCAAGGAGGAATCCAAAAATAATAGCAATAATAACAAATTTTAATGTAACCCATATTCCTTTTAGGATAAAAGGAATATAAGGCACAATTTGGCTAAAATCCAAATTCATGCCTTACACCTCACTTCAATATTTTCTTTATTGTTGGTCTTTTAACCACTTGTCTTTCAATTCTTGGAGTTTTCCGTTTTCCTCCATGGTTTTAAGCACTTTATTTACATCATCAATCATGTCACTGCCTTTAGGAAATGCAACTGCCATCCCTGGAGAACTTGTTGTTGGATCATCAAATCCAGCTAAGCCTTGTTCCTTAATGTACCCTGTAGCAACTGATTTATCTAAATAAGCGACTTGAATTCGATTTGATAATAACTCTTGAATTAAAGTTGTTGCATTATCTAATGGCTTAAGGGTAAAATCAACCTTTTTTTGAATTGTTTTTGCCCCTTCTTCTTGAATCGTTCCTAACTGGACTCCAACCGTTTTTCCTTTTAGATCATCGATTGTTTTAATATTAGCATTCTTTAATGTTAGGAACATTTCACCTGAATGGTTATAAGGAGTTGAAAAATCAACATTTTTCTTGCGTTTTTCAGTTGCAGACATACCTGCAAGAACCATATCTACACGCTTCGCTTGCAAGGCACCGATTAAGCCATCAAATTTCATGTCTTTAATTTCTAATTTATATCCTAATTCCTTTGCAATAGCATTCGCCAAATCAATATCAAATCCTTCAACTTTGCCAGATGTATCTCGTGATTCAAATGGAGCAAAGTCAGCAGATGTTGCCATCGTCAATACTTTCTTGTCTGTGGTTTTTCCTCCATTTGCTCCGTCCTTATTAGTTTGGCCGCATGCAGCTAAAACAACTAAAGTTAAGATAAGCGTTAATGATAAGATCGTCTTTTTCATGATGTCTCCTCCTATATTTTAAAGGTATTTTTTTTATCATAACTTGAATTTTTATTCAACAAAACGAATAATAACACATGTATTTTATTTTGAAAAGATATTTTCTTAATATAAAAATATTCAAATAATTCTATTGCAATATTTATTAAATATAATGAACACTAACTTTTTATTTATGTGAAATGTTTTATTAAAATAAAAAGCACCTCTTAAAAAGAAGAGGTACCTCCTAATAATTATGCTTCACTAGATACTGGCTGACGGAATTCGTTTTTCATTTTTTCCAATACTTCTTTATTTGTAATTAAATCATAACCAGTTGCGGCTAAGGCTAAGGCTCCGCTAGAAAGAATCTTATGAGAGTTTTCCGTGATGGTTAAGTCGGCAAATTCACGTGTATGTGCGATTAATCCAGGTAAATCAAGACCAATATACGGATGAATAGCTGGTACAACGTGACTCACATTTCCCATATCAATGGAACCATAAGAATCTTTAGCTTTTTTTACCTCTTTTATTCCGGCTAATAGGAGATTGTTTGTAAACAGCTGTGATAAGGTTTGGTTCGTTACCATATTGTCATAGCTTAACTCGTAATTACTTATCTGAAGCTCCGCCCCTGTCATTGACGATGCACCCGTTGCTATGTTCTTTACCTTTTCAACAACCTCGTTTAAATAACTGCGGTTTTTGGCACGGACATAAAATTGGGCTATCGCTTTATCAGGAACAATATTGGCTGCCACACCGCCTTCTTTAATTATTCCATGCATTCTCACATCTGAAGTGACATGTTGTCTAAGAGCATTAATCCCGTTAAATAATTGAATGACGGCATCAAGAGCATTAATTCCCTTTTCAGGAGAAGCGGCAGCATGGCTTGTTCTGCCTTTATATTCAAATTGGATTGCATCCATTGCAAGTGAATCACCGCTTTCATAAGATTCATCAGCTGGATGCAAAATCATCGCTGCATCAATATCATCAAAGATTCCCTGCTCTGCCATTGGAACTTTCGCACCATTTGTTTCTTCTGCAGGTGTGCCTAATACAACAACCCTTCCGCCAATTTCATCAACCACTTTACTTAAAAGCACACCTGCACCAGCACTCATGGTTCCAATCATATTATGGCCGCACCCATGACCTATCTCAGGCAAAGCATCATATTCTGATAAATAAGCAATAGTAGGTCCTTCTTTACTGCTATCATACACAGCCTTAAAGGCAGTTGGGCGGCCAACAATCCCTTTTTCAACTGTAAAGTTATTTTCTTCAAGAAAATTCACTAATCGCTGCATAGATTCAAATTCTTGATCTCCCAATTCTGGATGATGATACAGCGAATCACTTATCTCCCATAACCTTGTTTGGATGCTTTCTAAATAGTTTTTTAATAAATCTTTCATTGTCAAAACTCCCCTATAATTTGATTAAAATTACGAAATAATTAATAAATATACAGGATAAAATGACATTCGACAATAAAAAAGGCCAAATCGATTCACGATTTGGCCTTTTCCATTTTTATCCTTATACTTCTTCACAATGCTGTTCGAATTCATTTTGAAGCTTTGCTACCACAGTTGCTGGATCAAAGCCTTCAATTTGATGGCGTTCAACCATTGAAACAATTTTTCCGTCTTTCAATAAAGCAAATGACGGAGATGATGGCGGATAGCCTGTGAAAAAACTTCTCGCTTTTTCAGTTGCTTCCTTATCCTGACCAGCAAAGACTGTAACGAGATGGTCGGGACGCTTATCATAATGCAGGGCATGTGCCGCTGCAGGACGAGCGATTCCCCCAGCACAGCCACAAACTGAATTAATCATAACTAAAGTCGTGCCTTTTTGTTCAAGCGCCTCTTCCACCTCTGCAGGTGTTTTCAGTTCTTTATAGCCAGCCGCGGTGATTTCACTGCGTGCTTGGTTAACTACATCATTCATGAAAAAATTAAAATCCATGCTCATCAACTTCACTCCTTATATGTCTATATAACTATATGATAACAGTACAAAAGTGTTTTTTTCAAATAAACGATACGGCCATTAAACCTTTTCGTTTAAAAAAGCATGGAATAAGGCTTCAACAGCCGAAGCTGCCGTTATTTCGCCAGCAATCACCTCATTTTCCAGCTTGGGCAGTTTCAATTTAACTGCCTCATGATGGAAAAAACTGTATTGAAGCTGATCCGTAATCATCGAATAAAGCCAATCCCTCTGCTGCCCTTTTCTTCTTTCCGTAAAAACGCCTGTTGATTTCCCTGTTTCTTCAAATCTCTTGATTACATTCCAAATATCCCTAATACCCTCACCATTTAAAGATGAACACGTATAAGCCTTAGTTGACCATCCTTTGGTAGCAGGCTGGAGAAAGTGAAGAATACGGTTGTACTCTTTTCTTGTCTGCTCCGCTTTCGGTTTATTCGGCCCGTCCGCTTTATGAACAATAATCGCATCAGCCAACTCCATAATCCCCTTCTTCATCCCTTGTAATTCATCACCCGCACCAGTTAATACAAGGAGCATGAAAAAGTCGACCATATCTCTGATAATCGTTTCGCTTTGACCGACACCGACCGTTTCAATTAAGATGACGTCATATCCGGCGGCTTCACAAATCAGCATGGCTTCCCGCGTTTTCCGGTGCACCCCGCCAAGCTTCCCAGCGGTTGGTGACGGGCGGATAAACGCTCTTGGATGTCTTGATAATTGCTCCATCCTCGTTTTATCTCCAAGGATGCTTCCACCCGAGATACTTGAAGATGGATCAATAGCTAGTACGGCAACCCTTAGACCTAACCCACAAAGGAACATACCAAATGCTTCAATAAAGGTGCTCTTTCCTGCTCCAGGGACTCCGGTAATTCCAATCCGAATGGAATTACCGGTCTGGGCTAGAAGTTTTTGGAGAAGTTCTTGCGCCTTATAGAAATGCTGTTCAGCATTACTTTCAACTAGAGTAATGGCGCGAGCTATCTGGCTCCTATTTCCCGCTATTACCCCATCATATAATTCTTCGACTGAGGGCTCGCTCGATTTTCGTTTTTGAAAACGGATATTTTTTTGAATAGAAGCAGGCTGCCCCTCCTGGATTTGCCCTTTACGGATAATGCTCGAAAACTTATCAGGTTCGTTAGGGTCGTTCCATTCTGGTTTATTATCACCGTCCATTTACAGTGCCACTTCCTCATAACCAAGCTGTTTATAAATCTCTTTGATTACCTTTTGAGCTGCGACAGGAATAATGGTACCAGGCCCGAAAATGGCGGCAGCACCGTTATCGTATAAGAATTGATAATCTTGGGCTGGAATCACCCCGCCGATGACAATCAAGATGTCCTCCCTGCCAAGCTTCTTTAATTCACTGGCAAGCTGTGGCAGCAATGTCTTATGCCCAGCAGCAAGTGAGCTCATGCCAATTACATGGACATCGTTTTCAATGGCCTGCAACGCCGTTTCTTCAGGCGTTTGAAATAATGGACCGATGTCAACATCAAAGCCAAGATCCGCAAACGCAGTCGCAATCACTTTGGCGCCGCGGTCATGTCCGTCCTGACCCATTTTCGCGATTAGAATCCTTGGTCTTCTGCCTTCATTTTCAAGGAATTCATCCGTCATATTTTTCACCTGAATGATTTCTTCTTCATTGGTAAACGCCTGGCTGTATACTCCGCTAATGGAACGGATTACCGCTTTATGTCGGCTGGCCACTGTTTCGATAGCGTCAGAAATTTCCCCGAGCGTCGCTCTCACTCTAGCCGCCTGAACCGCGAGTGCTAACAAATTCCCTTCCCTTGTTTCCGCAGCTTTCGTTAAGGCGATTAATGCCTCTTTTACCTTTTCATCATCACGGCTTGCTTTTAAGGAATTTAGTTTTTCGATTTGTTTTAAGCGGACCGCAGTATTATCAATATCTAAAATATCAATAGCTTCTTCCTTCTCAAGTCGATAACGGTTTACACCGATGATCGTTTCTTTACCTGAATCAATTTGAGCCTGCCTTTTTGCAGCTGCTTCTTCAATCCGCATTTTTGGAAGTCCAGTTTCAATGGCTTTCGCCATGCCTCCAAGGTTTTCAATTTCTTCAATATGATCCCAGGCTCTTTTTACCAATTCATCGGTAAGTTTTTCAACATAAAAAGATCCCGCCCATGGGTCAATTACTTTCGTAATGCCAGTCTCTTCTTGTAAGAACAGTTGAGTATTCCGGGCAATCCTTGCAGAAAAGTCCGTTGGCAAGGCAATTGCTTCGTCAAGGGCATTTGTATGCAATGATTGAGTATGGCCCATTGCTGCTGCATGCGCTTCAATTAATGTTCTTGTTACATTGTTAAACGGATCCTGCTCGGTCAAGCTCCATCCGGATGTTTGGGAATGAGTTCTGAGTGCCAATGATTTTTCATTTTTCGGATCAAATGATTTCATCATTTTGGCCCAGATAAGGCGGGCAGCCCTCATTTTCGCTACTTCCATGAAATAATTCATGCCGATTGCCCAGAAAAAGGACAGTCTTGGAGCAAATGAATCGATTTCAATTCCGGCTTTCAAACCCGTTCTGACATATTCCAATCCGTCCGCCAGTGTGTAGGCTAATTCTAAATCAGCAGGTGCCCCTGCTTCCTGCATATGGTAACCGGAGATACTAATGCTATTAAACTTTGGCATATACTTGGACGTATATTCAAAGATATCTGCGATAATTTTCATCGACATCTCAGGCGGGTAGATATAGGTGTTCCTGACCATGTATTCTTTTAAAATATCATTTTGAATGGTTCCGGAAAGCTTCTCCTGGCTGACTCCCTGCTCTTCAGCCGTGACTATAAAAAAGGCCAAAATCGGAAGAACAGCCCCATTCATGGTCATCGAAACAGACATTTGATCGAGTGGAATACCATCAAATAACGTTTTCATATCGAGAATAGAATCAATCGCAACTCCAGCTTTACCAACATCTCCCACTACTCGTGGATGATCTGAATCGTAACCACGGTGCGTAGCTAAATCAAAGGCAACCGAGAGGCCCTTTTGCCCCATCGCTAGATTTCGGCGGTAAAAAGCATTGCTTTCTTCTGCTGTTGAAAACCCCGCATACTGTCTCACCGTCCAAGGACGATTCACATACATCGTTGGATAGGGTCCACGGGTATATGGTGGAAGTCCTGGCAGGTCATCGATATGCTCCAAGCCTTCCCTGTCTTCTTTTGTATAAATAGCTTTTAAGTTGATTTGTTCATTTGTTTCAAACAATAAATCATCGATAGTGGCATGAATCTCTTTTTCAGCTTTTGCTTGCCACTCCTCTTTTGTGATAAAGTTTTGCTCATCAAACAATGATATCTTTTGAAAATCAGGCTTTTGCTTTTTCAATCGGACCCACCTCCAAATCTGATAGGATTGAAGCGACTGTTTTGTAACAGTTGCTTTTCACATGGATGAATTGCGCAATTCCTTCATTTTTCCACGCTTCTTGGTTATCATTATCCGGTAGACCTGCTAAGAAAAATGTTCGATTTGGAAATTCTACCTTTAAGGCTGATAGGATTTGGTGACCCATCCATTCATATTGTTCATTCGTACCGCAGAAGCAAGCAAAATTTGTGTTTAAGCCAGCTACAAATTCTCTAGCTTCTTCGAGGTTGAAGATTGGCGTACTATTGACAGCTTGTATTCCACCTGCCGCTAGAAAGCCTTTCATAAAATCAAGTCTTGCTTTGTGCTGCTTTAATTCACCAAGACAAATCATCCCGACAGATGCAAATGAGCCTGTTTTTTCCTCAATTAATTTAGCCTTATATCTAAGTTCTTCAAAGGGCTCTGATAGTCTCCTCTTCGGGATTTTCTCAATGCTAAACGAATCTGTCGTACTGATAAGGATAGTCTTTTGGATAGGCTTTTTCACAGGAATCATTTCGTCAAGATTGGCGTATACATTCGTACCGATAATACTTTGTTTTCTTGATTGGATATCCGTGTTTCTTTTTTCAAAAACGGCGGCTATTTCCTGTTGAAGCCAATTTGATTTCACGGCTTCATGAATCCCGCCCATGACATCAATTTGCTGGAAGAAACTCCAAGCCTTTTCCGCAAGCTGATTCGTTAGAGTTTCTATATACCAAGAGCCTCCTGCAGGGTCTACCACCTTTTGTAAATGGGCCTCTTCTTTTAAAATAAGCTGGATGTTGCGGGCAATTCGATCAGAGAAGGCATTTGAACCGGTAATTTGATCAAACGGATCCACCTGTATGAATTGCACTCCTCCTAAAACGGCGGCAAATGCTTCATTGGCTGCACGTAGGAGGTTAACATGCTTATCCGTTATCGTCTTTGTAAAAGCGGAAGTCTTAGCCGTAATATGCATTCTGGCTGATTCACCATTAGCACCATATAGTGTTGTAATTCGGTCCCAGATGACTCTTGATGCCCTCAGCTTCGCGGCCTCCATAAAAAAGTTGCTGCCGATTGAGAATTGAAAGACCATTTTGTTCAAAATCGAATCGATGTCCAATCCTTTATCGATCAGCATTTGTAAATAATATACTCCTGTGGCGGCCGCAATCCCAAGCTCTTGGACTGCGTTTGCCCCTCCATTGTGGTAGGGAGTTGTATCTACGAGAACTGTTCTTAATTGCGGGAAGGTATCATGTGCTTCCTGAATATCCACTGACCATGTTGCTAGGAATTCTTCTGAGGTTTCCCCCGCTTGGACAAATAGAGAAATTGGATCATTGGCAATATATCCGGTTACATTATCTCGTTCACTTATTTGACTTGCTAAGCTTTTTAAGAACTCCTTTTGGAGCGTTTTCGAATTGATCGCAAAAGGATATTTTTGATATAAATCTGCCAAACTTTCAGATTCGCAAAACTCTTTATTAAGCTCAAAAGAAATAGCGGTTTGTCCTTTTCCTATAGCTTCCTGGAGCTTAAGGGTAAGCTCATTAACTGTTCCAGCATTAATGCGTTGGGCCACCTTCCATTCATTTGTGACATATCCTAACGCGTTAATCCCTCTTCTTGAATCTGAACCACCCGGATAATTCGGGACAGAAAGCACATCCTCGCGTGAATAAAGCGGTTTCAAAACAATGTTTTCATATGTAGGGCTTTTTAATGACTCAATCTTTTTACCTTTTAAGGATTGCTCGGCTTTTTCTTCCCAATCATGAATCGATTTTGAAGGAAAAGTTTGCTTCTTTAGTTGCTCCACACCTCTCATCTCCCTTCCGAAAAATAATGATTAAAATTGCATAAAATTCAATTAATTCTATTTTAGGCTAGAAAAGTATTTCTAGCAATGAAAAATAACCGCCGCCTTATTAGGCAGCGGCTAATTTTTAATAAATAGATGTATTTGATTTTGAAGTATTTTCAATGATTTCTTTTACGCTTGCGAGGAAGCGGCCGCAAACTAGGCCGTCCAATACCCGATGATCTAATGACATACATAAATTCACTATGTCTCGGACAGCAATCATGCCATTATTCATGACAACTGGTCGCTTCACAATGGATTCCACTTGAAGAATCGCTGCTTGCGGATAATTAATGATTCCCATCGATTGAACAGAACCAAAAGATCCTGTGTTATTAACAGTAAACGTTCCGCCCTGCATATCCTCTGAACGAAGTTTTCCGGTTCTTACTTTAACAGCAAGTTCGGATATTTCACGTGCAATTCCTTTAATGGTTTTCTCATCAGCATTTTTAATAACCGGAACAAATAAAGCATCATCCGTTGCAACGGCGATTGAAAGATTAATGTCTTTCTTCTGGATGATTTTATCGCCAGCCCACATCGAGTTAATTTGCGGAAATTCTTTTAGAGCTTGAGCCACTGCTTTAACGAAGAAAGCAAAGAAGGTTAAATTGAAACCCTCTTTTTTCTTGAACTCATCCTTAAGTGCATTTCGGTATTCGACAAGATTCGTCGCATCCACTTCAACCATTGTCCAGGCATGTGGAGCTTCATGCTTGCTGCGCAACATATTTGCCGCAATTGCTTTGCGAATGCCAGTGACAGGAATCTCGACGTCCCCAGGGGCAACTGGAATATTTACTGCAGGGGCTACCGCTTGTGTTGGAGCAGAAACAGGCTGCTGAACCGCCTCTTTCGCTGCGGGAGCTGCTGGCTGCTGTGGTGCTTCCACTTTTTGCCCTGCAACAGGAATCGTTCCGGACTCGATTAATTTTAATAAATCCTTTCTGGTGATCCGTCCGCCAGCCCCGGTGCCTGACACCAGCGTTAAATCAATACCATGCTCCTGAGAAATTTTAAGAACAGCTGGTGAATAGCGAGCTTTATTTCCTTGATCGGCATCGGCAGGAGCCGTTACTGCTGCTTCCGTTTTTTGTTCAACTGGTTTTTGTTCACCAGCATTGCCGCCTTCAATCTCAATCGTACAAATGATTTCTCCAACAGCTAATGTATCGCCTTCTCCGGCAATCAGCTCTTTAATTACACCTGTAAAGGAAGAAGGCACTTCCGCGTTTACTTTATCTGTCATAACCTCAGCAAGAGGGTCGTACTTATTCACTTTATCGCCTACAGAAACGAGCCACTTACTAATTGTACCCTCAGTAACACTTTCGCCTAACTGCGGCATTTTAATTTGTTCAATTGCCAATGGTGAAACCTCCTTAATGCAATTCAATTCCATTTGAAAAATTAATATTCAGCCAGCTCGCGCATTGCTTTTTCCACTTTATCAGGATTGACCATAAAGAATTTCTCCATTGTTGGTGAATATGGCATTGCTGGTACATCAGGGCCTGCCAATCGCATAATTGGTGCATCTAATTCAAATAAGCAATTCTCGGCAATGATGGCAGACACTTCACTGATAATGCTTCCTTCTTTATTATCCTCTGTTACTAGCAGCACTTTTCCTGTTTTTGAAGCGGCCTCAATGATGGCTTCTTTATCAAGTGGATAGACGGTTCTCAAATCAAGAATATGTGCTGAAATTCCATCACTAGCTAATTTTTCAGCTGCTTGAAGTGCAAAATGAACGCAAAGTCCGTATGTAATAACGGTGATGTCATCCCCTTCACGCTTTACATCGGCCTTTCCAATTGGCAATGTATAATCATCAGTCGGAACTTCACCTTTTATTAACCGATAAGCCCGTTTATGCTCAAAGAAAAGTACTGGATCATTGTCACGAATCGCTGCTTTTAATAGCCCTTTAACATCATATGGAGTGGATGGCATAACAATTTTTAAGCCTGGCTGGTTCGCAAACACCGCTTCAACCGATTGGGAATGATAGAGTGCACCATGCACACCGCCGCCATAAGGCGCTCGGATCACCATTGGGCAATTCCAGTCATTATTTGAACGGTAGCGAATTTTAGCTGCTTCCGAAATAATTTGATTAACCGCAGGCATGATAAAATCGGCAAATTGCATTTCCGCGATTGGACGCATTCCGTACATGGCTGCACCGATTCCTACACCAGCAATCGCAGATTCAGCAAGTGGCGTATCAATAACGCGTTCTTCTCCAAATTGTTCATACAAGCCTTGAGTGGCTTTAAACACGCCGCCCTTAACCCCTACGTCTTCGCCTAGGACAAATACCTTTGGGTCTCTTTCCATTTCCTCACGAATGGCCATTGTTACCGCATCAATATAAGAAATTACCGCCATGCTAGATTCCCTCCGCATAAACATATTTCAACGCTTCTTCAGGTGCAGAATACGGAGCATTTTCGGCATAATCAGTAGCTTCATTCACCATTTTCATCACGCGGTCGTTGATCTCTTTTTCTAATTCATCATTCAAGACTCCAGTTTCTTTTAAATAAGCACCAAAGGTAATGATAGGATCTTGTGTTTTTGCCTTGGCCACTTCATCCGGAGCACGGTAGGAACGGTCATCATCATCAGAAGAATGTGGAGTCAAGCGGTAGGAAACGGTTTCTACCAAAGTAGGACCTTCGCCGCGTCGACCGCGGTCAGCTGCTTCTTTAACCACTTTATACACTTCTAATGGATCGTTTCCATCAACCGTATAGCCTGGCATACCATAACCAATGGCACGATCAGAAACTTTTTCACAGCCCAATTGCTTTTCAATTGGAACGGAAATCGCATATTTGTTATTTTCACACATGAAAATGACCGGAAGTTTATGAACACCGGCAAAGTTTGCGCCCTCATGGAAGTCTCCTTGGTTAGAAGACCCTTCACCAAACGTAACAAAGGTAACAAGGTCTTTTCTTTCCATTTTTCCAGCTAGTGCAACGCCTACAGCGTGTGGAACTTGAGTTGTAACCGGAGAAGAGCCTGTGACAATCCTATTTTTCTTTTGACCAAAATGTCCAGGCATTTGCCGGCCGCCTGAGTTTGGGTCTTCTGCTTTTGCAAACCCAGAAAGCATTAGTTCTTTCGCAGTCATACCGAATGTTAACACTACTCCCATATCACGGTAGTATGGGAGTACATAGTCCTTCCCAGGATCAAGCGCAAATGCAGCACCAACTTGTGCGGCCTCCTGCCCTTGACATGAAATAACAAAAGGTATTTTACCTGCGCGGTTTAATAACCACATCCGTTCGTCAATACGACGAGCTAAAAGCATAGTTTCATACATTTCTAATACTTTTCCGTCGCTTAGACCCAATGCTTCATGGCGCTTTTCTACCTTTTCTACCATTAATTTCTTACCTCCCGAATGTTCGTAAAAATAAATCTTTACTTATGAATGAATTGCTTTTCCGTCCACTGCGAGCGCAGCTTCTCCGATTGCTTCAGATAATGTTGGATGAGGATGAATTGTATGTCCGATTTCCCATGGTGTAGCATCTAATACCATTGCAAGCCCCGCCTCAGAAATCATATCGGTTACATGCGGACCAATCATATGCACCCCTAGAATATCATTGGTCTCTTCATCAGCAATAATTTTAACAAATCCATCTGATTCCCCAAAAACTAATGCTTTACCAATTGCCCGGAATGAAAACTTTCCAATCTTTACTTTATAGCCTTTTTCCTTCGCCTGATCTTCCGTAATTCCTACACTAGACACCTCTGGATTACTGTAAATACATCTTGAAACTAAATTGTAATCAAGATTTGCCGGATCTTTCCCTGCAATATGTTCAACCGCAATGATTCCTTCATGTGATGCTACATGGGCAAGCTGTAAGCCGCCAATGACGTCCCCAATTGCATAAATATGTGATTCCTTCGTTTGGAAAAATTCATTTGTTATGACGAAACCTTTTTCCACTTGTATTTCGGTATTGTCTAGCCCAATTCCTTCTGTATTTGCTTGACGTCCAACTGAAACAAGAAGTTTATCCGCTTTAAATTCTTTTACAGACCCTTTTACCTCTGCAGAAATGGCAACCCCGTTATCCTTAACAATTGTTTCAGGAAGGACTTTGGCGCTCGTGACGAGTTTAATTCCTTTTTTCTTCATTAACCGTTGCATTTCTTTTGAGATTTCTTTATCTTCTGTTGGAATAATTCGTTCTGCATACTCGATTACCGTTACTTCAACTCCGAAATCTGATAGCATTGATGCCCATTCAATACCTATTACACCGCCGCCGACAATAATAATCGAGTTTGGCAACTCCTCAAGCTGTAATGCCTCGTCAGAAGACATTACATACTCCCCATCAATTTCAAGTCCAGGAAGAGTCCTTGGTCTTGAGCCAGTTGCAAGAATCACGTTTTTAGGAATGAGCATTTCATTTTCGGTGCCATTATTCATTTCGACTGAAATTGTACCCGGCATCGGTGAAAAGATGGATGGCCCTAATATACGTCCAAGTCCCTCATAAACATCTATTTTCCCCTGCTTCATTAAATGCTGAACACCTTTATGAAGTTGATCAATAATTTTATTTTTTCTTTCTTGAACTTTGGTAAAATTGACAGATACCTCACCTGTCACAATACCAAAATCTTCACTATGCTTTGCTGTTGCAAATACTTCGGCACTTCTAAGGAGTGCTTTGCTTGGTATACAGCCCTTATGGAGGCATGTTCCCCCTAATTTTCCTTTTTCCACAATTGCCGTTTTTAACCCTAGCTGAGAGGCGCGAATAGCAGCTACATAACCGCCTGTTCCACCGCCAAGAATGACCAAATCATATTCTTGTGCCATTTATATTTCCTCCCCAAAATATCCTTAAATTTTTGCTGTAGTAAATTTTCCAGGATACACTTTTTCTTCTTCTTCACCACGCAGAACGCGGAGTGATCCTTCAGCTAATGCTTTTAGTTCATTTTCACCAGGGTGTACAATAACATCGGCAATCCAATTAATTCGATCGGAGATTGATTTTACAAAATCCTTACCGTAGGCAAGACCGCCTGTTAACACAATCGCATCTACTTTGCCAGCTAAAACGCTGCTTGCTGCTCCAATTTCTTTTGCAACCTGGTAGGCCATAGCATCATAAATGAGCTTTGCTTCTTTATCACCTGCTGCAATTCTTTGTTCCACTTGAACAGCGTCATTAGTTCCAAGATAGCCGACAAGACCGCCTTGGCCAACTAATTTTTTCATAATTTCTTCCCGGTAATATTCGCCGGAAAAACAAAGGGCTATTAAATCCCCCGCAGGAACAGTTCCGGCACGTTCAGGGCTAAAGGGGCCATCTCCATGAAGGCCATTGTTTACATCCACAACTTTACCTTGTTTATGAACACCAACGGTAATCCCGCCGCCCATATGTGTCACAATTAAATTCAACTCATTGTATTTTTTCCCTAATTCTTTCGCGATCCTTCTTGCTACTGCTTTTTGATTTAAGGCATGAAAGATACTTTTTCTTTCAATTAACGAGAATCCAGAAATTCTCGCAATCGGATCTAGTTCATCTACGACAACTGGATCTACTATGTAGGATGGAATATTTAGTCCAGCTGCAATTTCATAAGCGATAATTCCACCGAGGTTCGAGGCATGCTGACCTGCGTAACCGGACCTTAAGTCTTTAAGCATTAAATCATTAACTGCATAGGTTCCACCTTCTATTGGACGCAGTAATCCGCCACGGCCGCAAACGGCACTTAATTTGGAAATATTAATTCCTTCTTTATCCAGTGTTTCCAAAATAGTGGCTTTTCTAAAATCGTATTGATCAATAATATTTGAAAAAGAATTGATTTTTTCTGCTTCATGACGGATTGTTTTTTCAAAAATGGAAATTTCATTATCGAAGACTCCGATCTTGGTGGATGTCGAGCCTGGATTGATGACGAGAATTCGATACTCTTTATCTGGCAACGTATTAACCTCCAAATTTATTTCGCTTTATGAAAGGCAAAGACGCTGAATTTCCATTCAGCGTTCTTCCCCTAACCTTTTTTTCACAAATATTGCTTATCTTGAAATTCTATGACTTAGAATATGATGACCATTTTGCAAAAATTGGCTTCTGGAATTACGGATTTTGGAAATTCTCTCTTCTGCCATACGGTCAGCTGCAACATAGGTTGGAATGCCATCGCGTTTTGAAATTTCGATTACTTTTTCGATTGTTGAATATAACTGCTCAACTTTTTTCATTGCGCGTTCTTGGTTGTATCCATAAAGCTCATCCGCAACATTAATGACACCCCCAGCATTAATAACATAATCCGGAGCATAAACAATACCCATCTCATGGATGATATCACCGTGACGAGTGTCTTTTAATTGATTATTTGCAGAACCCGCAATAACTCTTGCCTTCAGCTGTGGAATCGTATCGTCATTAATCGTTGCCCCAAGAGCACAAGGAGCATAAATATCACATTCAACACCATATATTTCATCAGGGTCTACCGCACGTGCACCAAATGCTTCCACAGCCCGGTTTACTGCCTCTTTATTAATATCTGTTACAATAAGCTGTGCGCCTTCTTGATGTAAATATTCGCAAAGTGTGTAAGCTACGTTCCCTACACCTTGTACAGAAACCACTTTCCCCTCAAGTGAATCAGTGCCAAAAGCTTCTTTGGCTGCCGCTTTCATTCCGCGGTAAACACCGAATGCCGTTACCGGTGATGGATTTCCTGATGAGCCAAATGCAGGTGAAATTCCCGTTACAAAATCTGTTTCCTCATGAATTAAATCCATATCAGCAACGGTTGTACCAACATCTTCGGCTGTGATGTATCGGCCATTTAGCCCTTGGATATAACGGCCAAAGGCACGGAACATTTCTTCATTTTTATCCTTTCGAGGGTCACCGATGATAACTGTCTTACCACCGCCAAGATTTAATCCTGCTGCTGCATTTTTATAGGTCATTCCTTTTGCAAGACGAAGAGCATCTTCAATGGCTGCTTCCTCAGATTCATATGTCCACATGCGGGTTCCGCCTAATGCTGGCCCAAGGGTTGTATCATGAATAGCAATAATCGCTTTTAATCCTGACTGCTTATCTTGGCAAAATACCACTTGCTCATAATCATATTTCTCTAAGTACTTGAAAATTTCCATGTTCATATTCCTCCTCGAATTTTAACCGTCTATTTTGATACGCAGCATAGCGCTAACGCAAGAGAATATAGTTTGCTTTCCGCAGAATCAGATCTTGAAGTCAGCACAATCGGTGCTTTAGCTCCTGCGATTACTGCTCCAACCTTAGCGTTTGCAAAATAAATTAATGATTTATATAGTACATTACCCACCTCGATCGTAGGTACCAATAAAATATCCGCCTTGCCAGCCACTTCACTGCGAATTCCTTTATGTTCTGCCGCAAGCTCTGAAACCGCATTATCTAATGCCAATGGGCCATCCACAATACAGTCAGATATTTGACCGCGTTTATTCATTGTGGTTAATGCAGCGGCATCCAATGTAGCTTGCATAACAGGATTCACTACTTCAACGGCAGCAATCGGCGCTACTTTCGGAATGTCAATGCCAATTGATTTGGCTATAGTAACAGCATTTATTGTAATTTGTGCCTTCTGTTCTAAATCTGGAGCAATATTCATCCCGGCATCGGTAACAATAGTAAAACGGTCATAACCAGGAACTTCAAATACCGCTACATGTGATAAAACATTTCCTGTTCTCAGTCCATATTCTTTATTCAAAACTGCTTTTAATAATGTACTTGTAGGAATATTCCCCTTCATCAATACATCAGCTTCTCTGTTAAAAACAGCCTTGACTGCTAGTTCAGCAGCAGATGCGTTAGTATTTGCATGGACAATCACCAGATTTTTAGTATCTTTTGTATCGTGTCTTTTCACTTCCAAAATGGTATTGATTTTTTCCTTATCACCAAATAGTATGAAATTTGCGAGATTTCGGTTAAGAGCATCCAAAACAGCATCAATAACTTCTTCATCCTCTGCAGCTGCAACTGCTATTGTTTTGGCACTAACCTGGGTTGCTTTGTCAATTAGTGATTCAAGCAACAAGTTGTCATCAACCCCTTCTCCTATTTCTTCCACTCCGTTATTATATATTGCAAGTTCCGTGCCAAACTAAAAACTTATGAAAACGCTTTATTTATCATTTCATAGCACGCAATATTTTTCATACCGTGAAATTTATTGCGTGAAATTCTTTTCAAGATTGAATTTTTCAAGCTTGTAATATAAATTCCTAACGGACAAACCGAGAGTTTTAGCCGTTAATGTTTTATTCCCTTTCAATCGGCTCAGTGTTTGTTGAATAATATTCGCTTCATACTCTTCTAACATCTCGGATAGGGAACGATCTAATGTAAAGGAATCACTAGGATAGATGGAATGTAGTTCATTTCCTGAATTTTTATTTTTTAATTCAGGCAAGTGTTGAACATCAATGAAGGTTTCATAATAATTCATAAAAATAATCGCTCTGCCAAGAATATTTTCCAATTCCCTTACATTTCCCGGCCAATTATACCCCATCAATTGTAGTAAAGCGGCCTGGGTGATTCCTTCAACATTTCGCCCATAATCCCGATTAATTTTTTGAATCAGCCTCTCACATAATAGGGGAATCTCATCCTTTCGTTTTCTTAACGGAGGGATGTGGATCGGCATGCGGTTTAATCGATAATATAAGTCTTCCCTAAACGTTCCTTTGGCAATACCCTTTTCCAAATTGACATTTGTTGCAGCAATGATCCTTACATTGATGGTGATAGGCTTAGTTCCACCAACGCGGATGATTTCATTTTCCTGTAGCACCCTCAGCAATTTTGCCTGGGTATTAGCAGAAAGCTCACCGATCTCATCAAGAAAAATACTGCCATTGTTCGCTTCTTCAAAAAAGCCTGTCCTTCCTCCCCTAATCGCACCAGAAAAGGCTCCTTCCTCGTAGCCAAATAATTCGCTTTCAAGTAAAGATTCAGATAGAGCGGCACAATTAACACGAATAAATTTGTTATATTTACGATCACTAGCATTATGTATTGCATGGGCAAATAATTCCTTACCCGTTCCAGATTCCCCACGAAGGAGAACGGTGGCAGGGGTTTTAGCTCCAAGCTTTGCCTGTTCGATTGCCAGAGTCATTTCTTCTGATTGACCGATAATATCTTCAAAGGTATATTTTGCCTCTAGCTTACGAATCAACTGCCTAGCTCGATTTAATTCTCTGCTCAGCGATTTCATTTCTGACATGTCATGGATAACTCCAACACTGCCTTTTAATTTTCCCTTTACAATAATCGGGGCCACATTTACGATTACTTCTTTTTTGTTCGGCCCTACCCTCATAGCTACTCCTCGGACCGCTCTTCTTGTTTGAAGGACCTTCATATGCATACTTTCGCCCTCAGAGATATCAGCAGTGGCTGGCTGCCCAATAACCTGTTCTTGAGTAAGACCAGTAATACGTGTATAGGCAGGATTAATCATAATTCCACGGCCATTTTCATCCACAACTGAAATCGCATCGTCACTGGAATGAATGATGGCTTGCAGCATAGTTTGTATTTCCTTTAAATCCGTAATTTCTTCAGCAAGATTCACGACTTCTGTAATATCCTTAAAAACAGCAAAAGCGCCTATTAGTGTTCCATTCTCTTCAATAATAGGAATGCGCGTCGTGATAATCTTTTTTCCATTAATCAAAAGCATTTCTTGATTAGATTCAATCCTTCTTGTTTCAAGAATATGCGGCAGTCGGCTATGTGGAATGACTTCAACTACAAATCTCCCTATTGCCTGCTCTTTCTTGACGTCCATAATTTCCTCAGCACGTCTGTTAAATAATATAACCTTGCCAAACTTATCGATGACTACCATCCCATCATTAGTAGCATTAAAAATTAATTCCTGCTGATAGGATTCATTTTGATGTTTTTCGATTAGCTCCTCTTTTTCCTCCATAAGCCTTGCAACGAGAAAGGCTACGCTACCGGGTATCAAAACTGTTTTCTTATTTTTAACATCTCTTAGTGCTTGAAAAACAGCATCATTCCCTGTTACTTCAATAATAATATCTATATTTTCAGTAATAAAAGGCTGCCAATCCGTCCCCGTTTTTATTCCCTCTCGTTGGGCCAATAAGATACCCGGGGCATCTAAATTTCGGTCAACAACAGCAAAAACGTTTAAAACTTCGGATTCAGTTAGTATTTTTAGGATCGCTGTACCACCCTTGCCTGCCCCTACAATCAAAACTTTTTGCATTTTTTCCGCCCCTTCAAAAACAGAAATTTTTTTCATCCCATTATAGGAAAAATATGCAACTTTTTTCAGTATTTATTTTATACTCAATATCGTATCTTGACAAATTTCGGCTATGTAATACTATTTTCATGAGATATAATCAAGATAGGCTTCTCATTATAAAATTACAAATTGGAAGGATTTATTTCATGAGCAGGATTATTGCCCTTATTATATTATTGATCCCTGGTATTTTGGCCGCAGTGGGAATTAAATTAATGCGTGATATGACGTTCGGGATTCTTCAAGCACCATTCCCACATTTATGGCTCCAATTTCTTGCCGGATTAATCTTTTTTATTGGAGGACTTGGATTTGTTGCAGGATTCATTTTCTACCGTGACAGGAAAAGAAATAAAGTCCAAACTAGATTTAAAAATCCAAAATAAAAGAGGCCATGATTATGGTCTCTTTTCATATTGTTTTCTTATTCTTAATGCCTTAACAGGGTCATCTGTAATGAATGCTGTACAGTTAATATTAAAGAACCTGTGCATATCTGCGTCTTTATTAACTGTATAGGGACGTACGGCTATTCCATTTTCCATGGTATTGATAATAATATTATCAGACATGGACGAATGCTTGGGGTGAATTCCTCTTGCCCTAATGGATTGTGAGTAAATCCATGGCATATAGATACCTTCTATAAAAAGTGGTGCTGTTTCTATTTCTGGTGCTAAACGATAACTTAAAACTATACTATAATGATTAAAAGAAGATATAATAATTCTGTCCGATAAACCATACCTTCGAACTAGGTTTATCACCTTTTCTTCCATTCCTTCATAGGGGATCAATCCATTTTTAAGTTCAATGTTACAAACTAATTTGTTTGTTTTAAGCCATTCTAGAACTTCAGTTAAAGAAGGAATCGTCTCTTTTTTTAATCCTTTTTTATTGGCGTTAAGTTTTCTTATTTCTTTATATAATAAATCTTTAACAAATCCGGAACCTGTTGTTGTTCGATCGACTTTTTCATCATGAATAACGACAAGCTCGCCGTCTTTTGTTAATTGTACATCAAGCTCCAGCCCATCTGCTCCCGCTTTTTCTGCTTCCATAAATGCCCCCATCGTGTTTTCAGCAAATGAAGCAGAATAACCTCGGTGTGCAAAAATTTGTGTCATGTTTTCACTTCCTAACTAAGAAATGGAGGGTTACAAATGAAACCATTGCAATTATCACCTGAAACGGCATTAAAGCTTTCCCAAAAATTAAATGTTCCTCTTGAACAGCTTATGCACATGCCACAGCATATTCTTATTCAGAAACTTATGGAATTAGAAAAAGAAAAATAAATTGCTTCCAAATGAAAAAAAGCCTTCATTCATACAAATAATGAAGGCTTCTAATTATTTTACTGATCCTTTCAAGAAGCCTTATGCTCCAAACGTAGTTTATCAGCGACCATTGCGATAAATTCAGAATTTGTAGGCTTGGCTTTTGACATGCTTACCGTGTAGCCAAATAGGGATGAAATGGAGTCAATATTCCCTCGGCTCCATGCTACTTCAATAGCATGACGGATGGCCCGTTCAACACGGCTAGCAGTTGTATTATATTTTTTCGCAATGTCTGGATATAAAACTTTAGTGATCGAGCCAAGCAGCTCGATATCGTTATAAACCATCGAAATCGCTTCTCTTAAATATAAATATCCCTTAATATGTGCAGGAACACCAATTTCATGAATAATACTGGTAATGCTGGCATCTAGATTTTTGGGTTTTTGTTCGGATTGTGAACGATAATTGGTTGTTGGCGTCTTACGAGTGGTAAATAAATTACTGCTGCCGCTAACTTGTCTTATATGACTTCCTAAATTTTCCATATCAAATGGTTTTAGAATAAAGTAGGAAGCACCAAGTTCAACCGCCTTTTTTGTTACATCCTCCTGACCAAATGCTGTTAGCATAATTACATTAGGAAGAACTCCTTTTTTCAGTTCACGAAGACGTTCTAGTACAGCTAAACCATCAAGATGTGGCATGATAATATCTAATACGAGTACGTCAGGGTCAATATTGCTTAACATTTCTAGGCATTCCTGACCATTATGTGCAATTCCTACTACTTCCATATCATCCTGGGACGAAATATAGTCCTCTAATAATCCAACCAGTTCCCGATTGTCATCTACGACACATACTTTTATTTTTTTCAACTCCGGTTCCTCCTTAGCTCAACTCATAATCTCTATTTCAGTTTCTTACTATTATCATCTGTAGACTCTTAATTCTATTCTAAATTAGAAATTCGACAATGCAACAAAAAATCCTCTCATTTTTTTAATATTTCTTAAATTAGTGATAAAATCTTAACTTTTCTTTGTTTTTCTCTTCTTTTCGACGAAAATCGCATTTTTTCCAATATATTACTGATATTTGTCGAATAAACTTTACGCAAAGAAAAGAAGCAAAATAGGAAAGTTTACCTATTTTGCTTATCCATCAGCTTGCTTTATTCTTTGGCATTTCATATATGTTAATTCCGGCTTCATTAAGCATCCATTCAATATGCACCCCATAACCAGAGGTGGGATCATTGACAAAGACATGCGTCACTGCTCCGACAAGCTTTCCATCTTGAATAATGGGGCTTCCGCTCATACCCTGAACGATGCCGCCTGTTTTTTCAAGCAGTTTAGGATCGGTTACTTTTATGACCATGCCTTTTGTAGCCGGAAACTTTTGCGGGATTGTGCTAACAATTTCAATGTTAAATTCCTCTACCTTGTCATTATTTACAACAGTCAATATTTTTGCTGGTCCTTCTTTAACTTGATGGGATAAAGCAATAGGTAATGGTTTATCCAAAATTCCATTTTTTAAGTCCTTATTTAATTCACCAAAAATTCCAAACGGACTATTCTTCTTGATATTACCTACAATTTCACGGTCCGAAGAGAAACGCGCAAGCTTTTCGCCCGGATCTCCATTACTCCCTTTTTCAATCGATGTTACGGTTGATCTTACAATTTGACCATCTTCTACAACAATCGGCCTTTTTGTATCCATGTCTGAAATGACATGACCAAGGGCACCATATTTTTTAGATTGAGGATGAATAAAGGTCATGGTTCCTATCCCTGCAGCGCTATCTCTAATATACAAACCAAGCTTATAGCTGTTTTCCTCTCTATCCTTTAAAGGAGTTAGTTTCGTCTTAAATTTGCCGCTATCACGGCTGATCATCATGTCTAACGCTTTGCCGTTTTGACCTGCTGCTTGTACAAACGGGGCTACATCCGTCATCTTTTCGATTTTACTTCCATTGATTTCTGTGATAATATCTCCAACCTTAATTCCTGCGATTTCACCTGGAGATTTTTTCCCGTTTGTTGTATTAACTAAATGGTGGCCGACAACCAAAACGCCAACAGTATTTAATTTTACACCGATTGACTGGCCGCCTGGGATAACCCGAAAATCTTTTAAGACATTTACATCGACCTTTTTAATGGGGATACCTGCATATTCTAAAAGCATTTCACTTTTGCCTTTTTCCGTAGCATTTACCGAAACCGAATGTTTTTCCTCATTAACTGTAATATTTGAATTGTGAGAAACTAAAGCGGCTGTAACCGGGGCAGCCTTTTGAAATTTATAATCCTGTCCTTCAAATACAGTGATTGTTTTGGGGACACTTAAATATTGTTGCACTGGCTGAAAAAAGATTAGGCTGATTAATGAAACAAGGAGAATTCCACCAATAATTTTTCGAATTATCTCTAACTTCAAACTTTTCACTCTCCTCGCTTCTATTTGCTGCAACTAAAAATGGCTACATCTATAATTTTGCCTCCTTGACAATCATTTATAACTTCGTTCTACATAAAAAAGCTACCCGGATTGGATAGCTTTTCAATTTTTTTTATTTATTTCTGCTAATTGCAATAATTCCTCTGCATGCTGCTTTGTTAAATCGGTAATTTCCACCCCAGAAATCATCCGGCCTATCTCTTTAATTTTTTCTTCCAATTTCAATGGGGAAACAAAGGTTTTCGTTCTTCCACCTTTAATAATCTTGGAAATAAATAAATGAGTATCAGCCATAGCTGCTACCTGTGGCAAGTGTGAAATACATAAAACCTGGGAATCTGCTGTTACTTTATAAATTTTTTCAGCAATCGCTTGGGCCACTCTGCCACTTACTCCCGTATCAACCTCATCAAAAATAATCGAAGTAACGCCTTGATGTTTGGAAAAAATACTTTTTAAAGCAAGCATGATTCGGGACAACTCTCCTCCAGAAGCAACCTTCGACAATGGCTTTAATGGTTCTCCTGGATTGGTGCTGATATAAAACTCGACATGATCCACTCCAGTTTTAGAAAAGTGCTCAATGTCCGGTTCAAAGCGAATTTCAAAAACGGTTTTCGCCATATATAATTCTTTTAATTCTTTATGTATTAATTTTGTCAGCTTTTCTGCCCATTTCTTACGTATCTCAGTTAATTGTTTTGCTTCTAGTATCAAATCCTTCTTGATAGAAGCTAACTGCTTTTCCAATTCCCCAATATGTGTTTCTTTATTTTGCAGTGTTTCAATTTCTTCTTCAATTTTTGCGGCATACTCTAATATCTCATAAATTGTTTTGCCGTATTTTCGCTTTAGTTGATTAATTTCATTTAAGCGATCATCAATTTCAATTAGCCTTTGGGGATCATACTCTAATACATCCAGTTCATTTCTTAACGACCTTGCCGCGTCCTCTAGTTGATAAAAGCAATTTGAAACGGATTCAAATATTTCCTTATAGGCAATATCAAGGGAGGCAGCATCTTCAAGATTCCCCATTACCATCCCAATCCAATCGAGCCCCTTTTGTTCACCGTGTAAGGCCGTATAGCTTGATTGAATAGCCGCAAAAACTTTCTCGAAATTCCCAAGTTTCTTCTTTTCTTCGTATAAATCATCATCTTCTTGAGGCTTTAAATTCGCTTTTTGAATTTCATCTAATTGAAATAAAATTAAGTCAAGCCGATGAGCTGTTTGTTGGTCATTATCACTTAAAGCTTTAAGCTTTTGCCGGGTTTGTTCATACCGGCGGAATACATCTTGATATTCTTTCAGTGAGGCTTCTATTTCTTCAGAGCCAAATTGATCAAGTAATGGTAAATGCCAAGTTTCATCCATTAATTCTTGATGTTCATGCTGGCCATGTATATCAACGAGCGTCGCACCTATTTCACGAAGTGTAGAAATTGTAACAAGCTTTCCGTTAATACGGCATACGCTTTTACCGGATTTGGCAATATCACGCCGGAGAATGACCATCCCTTCTTCGATGTCGATCCCGAATTCCATCGCTTTCAAAAACACAGGATGTTGTCCGTCATCTATTTGAAAAAGCCCTTCAATTTCTGCCTTTTCTTCACCATGACGCACAAATTCTGCTGACCCCCTCCCACCAACAAGGAGATGAATCGCATCAATGATTATCGATTTACCAGCACCAGTTTCTCCTGTTAATACTGTTAAGCCTTTTTGAAAGGAAATCGTTAAGTTTTCAATTATAGCAAAATTTTTGATTGACAGTTCTGCTAACAAGGAACACTCCCCCAATTACAGCATATCAAGGAACCGATTCGTTATTACCTCAGTATCTTCCGGTGTACGGCAAATAATAAGCATCGTATCATCACCGCAAATGGTTCCCAGTATTTCGTCCCAATCCAAATTATCGATTAAGGCGCCAATAGCCATGGCGTTACCTGGCAGACACTTCATAACGAGTAAATGTCCTGCCGAATCGATCCGAACAAATGCGTCAATTAAAGATCTTTTTAGTTTTTGTAATGGATTAAATCTTTGATCAGCTGGAAGGCTATATTTATAGCGTCCATCACTTAAAGGCACTTTTACAAGATGTAATTCTTTAATATCTCGAGAGACGGTAGCCTGCGTTACATTATAGCCTGCGCTTTTAAGTTCATCAACTAACTCATCTTGTGTTTCAATATCATTTGTGGCAATTATCTCTCTGATCTTAATATGGCGTTGCCCTTTATTCATTACTTTCACCTCTTAGTCGTAGAACAACTGAGTATTTTGTTCTAATATGTCGTATCTACTCATATGTTAGCCGATATTTCTTTGCTTGTACATTTTTTTCTTAATAAATATACAATGAAATACAAAAAAAAGGTAAGCCCTGCCTACCTTTTATTCTTGCTTTGTATGAAATTCTATATGGGCTTTCTTCACGACGTCAATAGGGGAAATTGGTAATTGATTAACCCCCGCTTCACGTTCTCCCTCCCATTTCAGATGAAGAAGAAACTCAATGTTTCCATCTCCCCCGGTTATAGGAGAGTACGACAAGTTCACAATTGTAAATCCATGTTGTATAGAAAAATGAATAATTTTGTCGATTACCTGAAGGTGAACTTTTTCATCTCGAACAATCCCTTTTTTACCGACCTGTTCTCTTCCAGCCTCAAATTGAGGCTTTATTAGAGCAATAATATCACTACCTGGCACTAAAAGTGTCTTTAGCACGGGTAATATTAAGGTTAATGATATAAATGATACATCAATGGAGGCAAAATTCGGCATTTCTCCGCTCAAATCTGCAGGTGTCACATACCGAAAATTGGTTCTTTCCATAACAATAACACGGTCATCTTGACGAAGTTTCCATGCAAGCTGATTGTAGCCGACATCAAGTGCATAAGACATCTTAGCACCATTTTGCAAAGCACAATCCGTGAATCCCCCAGTTGATGCACCAATGTCCAAGAGAACTTTGTCATGGATATTAACCTCAAAAGTTTTTAATGCCTTTTCGAGCTTCAATCCTCCGCGACTGACATATGGGAGTATATTCCCTTTTATATTTAGTGGAATGTCTGTTTTAACTTTTTCACCAGGTTTATCCAAACGTTCTTCATTGGTATAAACTAAGCCAGCCATGACAGCCCTTTTAGCCTTTTCTCGTGTTTCAATTAATCCTCGTTCCACAAGTAAAACATCTAATCGTTCTTTATTTTTCATTATTTAAGCCCTTTGTTGTTTTTTTCGTGCAAGAATGGAAATTCGTTTCACTACTTCCTCAGTGGTTAAACCTATTTCTTCAAGTAATGAACCGACATCCCCATGCTCGATAAATTGATCTGGAATTCCGATTCTGTCAATTTGCGATTGATAAAAGCCTTGTTCTTGAGCATACTCAAGAACAGCACTTCCAAATCCACCCTGTAGGATTGCTTCTTCGATGGTAAGGATTGGCATATTTTTTTCCAAAAGCTGCGAAAGCATTTTTTCATCCAAAGGTTTAATAAAGCGAGCATTTATAACCTTTACAGATATCCCCAGTTTCTCAAGTTTCTGGGCTGCCTCAATTGCCATAGGAATCGTTGTTCCAAAGGTTAAAATGGCTGCGTCTTCTCCTTCTCTGATTACTTCCCAAGAACCAATCGGAATATTATGCAAGGCCTCATCCATTGGGACTCCAAGTCCATTACCACGCGGGAACCTTAAAGCAATTGGTCCCTCATCATAATTTAAAGCTGTGTATACCATATGCTGCCCTTCATTTTCATCCTTCGGCATCATAAGCACGATATTGGGAACATGTCTTAAAAAGGCAATATCGAATACACCTTGGTGTGTTTCACCATCAGCTCCTACTAAACCAGCGCGGTCAATCCCAATGAACACATTTAAATTTTGCCGGCAGATATCATGGACAACTTGATCATAGGCCCTTTGCAGGAAGGTTGAATAGATCGCTAAGAAAGGCTTCATATTTTGCGTTGCCAATCCTGCCGCAACAGTTGCTGCATGCTGCTCTGCAATCCCTACATCATACATTCGATCAGGGAACTCACTGGCAAAGCCCTCAAGCTTGGATCCGACGGGCATCGCTGGAGTTATGGCAACAATTCGTTGATCTTCACGAGCAAGCCTGCGAACAGTTTCACTTATTAAACTGCTCCAAGCAGGTGGCTGTTTTTTATCAGGTTTGACAAAGGCTCCTGTATCCATCTTGTATGGACCCGTTCCATGCCATGTGCCTGTTTTATCACTTTCGGCAGGATGATAGCCTTTCCCTTTCTTTGTGATCACATGAAGGAGTACTGGGCCTTCTGTTTTTTTGGCATAGCTAAGGCTTTCAAACAGATTTTCAAAATTATGACCATCAATCGGTCCTAAATATGTAAAACCAAGTTCCTCAAAAAACATGCCAGACACAAATAAATATTTAAGGCTGTCTTTTACCCGTTCTGCCGTAGCGGCTAATTTCCCACCAACTGCAGGAACCTTTTTTAACAACACTTCCAATTCATCTTTGACCCATTGATATTTACCAGCAGTCCGTAATTGACCAAGGATATTATGCAAGGCACCAACATTCGGAGCTATGGACATTTCATTATCGTTTAAAATAACAATCATATCCTTTTTCTCATGTCCGATATGATTTAGCGCTTCTAAAGCCATCCCACCTGTTAATGCACCATCACCAATAACAGGAACAACAAATGATTTTTCCTTTTTTAAATCTCTTGCTATCGCCATTCCCATGGCTGCAGAAAGAGAGGTTGAACTATGCCCTGTTTCCCAAACATCATGTTCGCTCTCAATACGTTTTGGAAAACCGCAAAGCCCTTTAAATTGTCTTAATGTATCAAATTCACATGCCCTACCCGTTAAAATCTTATGAACATAAGATTGATGACCCACATCCCAAATAATTTTATCGGTTGGGCTGTTAAAGCATTTATGTAGGGCAATCGTTAATTCTACTACACCTAAATTCGGTCCAATATGGCCTCCAGTCACAGATAACTTCTCGATCAAGAATTGTCGAATTTCCTGACTTAAAGCCTCCAGTTCTTTGTTAGTCATCCTTTTTAAGAAGGATGGGTCTTTTATTGATAACAGATCCATTTTTGGACCACTCACTTTCATATCATTCTAATAAGAAAAGCGCAAGGCGCCCGTCTATCGGCGACAAGCACAAGACGAGCCGGCCGAAAGGTAGTTCTTTAACCTTTTGGACGGATTGGCTTGTGACCTCGAGCCGATGGCGCCTGAAGCTGGACAATTCTCGAAGTCGAATTTAAATTCACTTTTAAAAATGCCGCTAACACGAAAGTGATAACGGCATTGACAACGTTTTCTACACATTGAAAACAATTATAACATACTTATTTCGCTGCCTCAAATAACCGTTCGTTAGTGGTCTCTTGAAGCAACTAAATCCGTTATTTCCATTAGTAATTTCGTATTTAAACCTGTCTTTTCCAAATATTCTTTTGACAGATTAATTTGCATTTGTAAAGCATCTCTTGCTCCATCTAGAGATAGTAATTGAGGATAGGTGCTTTTTTGATTGGTTGTATCACTGCCTACAGGCTTGCCAATCAAATGCTCGTTCCCAACCACATCAAGAATATCATCTTGGATTTGAAAAGCAAGACCAAGATGATGAGCAAAGGCTGATAAATCTTCTATTTGACAATGTTTTGCACCAGCTAAAATGGCACCAGCTAAAACACTGAAACGGAGAAGTTTTCCAGTTTTATGAATATGTATATATTCAAGTTCCTCTAGTGAGAGTGCTTTTTTTTCTCCCTCCATGTCGGCTACTTGACCGCCCACCATTCCTTCTGTTCCAGCGGCTTTTGCCATTTCTACCGTTAACTTTAGCTTTGTCTCTGGTGCAGCATTTTCGTTAGGAATATTCCCCATCACCTCGAAGCTGTAGGTTAATAATGCATCCCCAGCCAGTATTGCTATTGCGTCACCAAATACTTTATGATTAGTAGGCTTACCTCTTCGAAGATCGTCATTATCCATACTTGGAAGGTCATCATGGATTAAGGAATAAGTATGAATCATTTCGATTGCCGCTGCTGCTAAAAGCCCTTTTCTTGGGTCCAATCCGAAGGCATCCATGGTTGCAAATAATAATAATGGACGTATTCTTTTTCCACCTGCTTCAAGGGAATAGATCATGGATTCTTTAATGATCGAAGGAGCATTAAGCTTTTCAACCAGAGATTTAAGCTCATTCTCTAGCAGCTTTTTATATTCTTGTGAAAATGCATCTAATAAACCGGTTTCCAAGTCTATTCCTCCTCAGCAATGGAAAAGTTCTCGGTACGTCCATCCTCCGTAATAATTTGGGTTAGCTGTTCTTCAACACTTTTTAATTTATCATGACATAATTTGGATAGTTCCATACCTTCTTTATAGAAGAGAATTGCCTCTTCTAATGGAACATCACCTTCTTCAAGTTTATCGACAATTTGCTCAAGCTTTGTCATTGCTTCTTCAAAGGATATTTTTTTATCATTCGCCACTTCTTTCGCTCTCCTTTATGTTCTCCACTTTACAGTATAGGCTGCCATCTGTTAATTGAATCTGAACTTGTTCATTTACTTTAACTTGCTGAATGCTTTTTACAAGGTGATTGTCCTGTGAATAAGCCAAACTATAGCCGCGTTCCATAATTTTTAAAGGACTTAATGCCCGTAAGGTTGAAATAACACGATCAAAATCATTTTGCTTTTTTGATAAGACTTTGAGCATGGCTCTGTTCATCTCTTTTTGAATGCGATCTAATCTTTTATTAGCTTCAACTAATGCCTCGCTTGGATGATTTCGCTGTAAGCGTTTAAAAAGGAGTTCAAACTGTCCCATTTTATTACTAGTCACCCGGGAACTCCCGCGAACGAGCATTTCTGTCAGCTTGTCAACTTGCTCTAGTTTTTGTTCATATAAACGGTGTGGGTAGCGAAAGGCATAGGATTTTTGAACCCGGCTTAACCGTTCTTTTTCGAAACGATATTTTTCCTGCATCGCCCTTAGCAATCGGGTTTGTCGCTGCAGCACCCTCTCCATTAATTCTTCAATATGCGGAACAGCAAGTTCAGCTGCACCCGTTGGAGTCGGGGCCCGCAGGTCAGCAACAAAATCTGCAATGGTAAAATCTGTTTCGTGTCCCACAGCAGAAATAATCGGGATCCGTGATTGATGGATTGCTCTTGCAACAAGTTCCTCGTTAAATGCCCAAAGTTCCTCGATTGAACCGCCCCCACGACCGACAATCAAGACATCAATTTCGTTCATATTATTCGCTTTTTCAATGGCTTTTGCAATGGAAGGGGCAGCATTATCTCCTTGAACGAGGGCAGGAAGAACAAGGATCTTAACAATGGGATATCTCCTTTTTATAGTGGTAATGACATCCCTAATAGCTGCTCCAGTTGGGGAAGTAATGATTCCGACTGTTTTTGGAAATAACGGCAGGCTCTTTTTTGCTTCTTGCGCAAACAATCCCTCAGCCTCAAGCCTTTGTTTTAATTGCTCGTATGCTAAAAACAATTCTCCAATTCCGTCTGGCTGCATCGCTTTAATATAAATTTGATATTGACCACTTGGTTCGTAAACCGTGATATCACCTTTTATTATTACTTTCATACCATTTTCAGGAGAAAACTTCATCAACCTGGAATGGCTGGAGAACATAACGGCAAGGATTCGGGCTTTTTCATCTTTTAGAGTAAAATACATATGTCCGCTTGAATGCTGTTTAAAATTTGAAATTTCCCCTCTAACATGAATATCACGTAAATGTGGATCCGCATCAAATTTTCTTTTTATGTATTTGGTTAAAGCATTCACAGATAAATATCTTTGTTCCTGCATAGCGACTCCTTTTTTAATAAGGCTCTGTTAAATTTGGCTGTTGATTTTCGCTCCAGGCGTTCGCTTTCCGCGGGCGTGCAGGAGTCGAACGCCTTCCACTCCAATCAACAGAGTATAAAAAACAACAATATTGTTTAACAGAGCCTTTAATAAAAGAATAAAACTGTCCTTATCTAAGATAAGGACAGATCCTGCTTATCAATCGGAAATGCTTTCAGAAGCCGATTTTAATGTATTGTACATAAGCATTGTAATTGTCATTGGACCTACTCCCTTTGGAACTGGAGTGATGTATCCTGCTTTTTCGCTGACTTCATTGAACGCAACATCTCCACAAAGCTTACCTTCTTCATTGCGGTTCATACCGACATCGATAACAACTGCACCTTCTTTTACTTGTTCTGCTTTGATGAAATTGGCAATTCCAACAGCAGCAATTAATATATCAGCTTGAGTGGTATGTTTGGTTAAATCCTTTGTTTTGGAGTGGCAGTAGGTTACGGTTGCATTTTTGTTTAAAAGCAGTTGGCCTACTGGCTTTCCAACAATATTACTTCTTCCAACAACCACTACATGCTTTCCTTCTATGCTAATACCTGATTCTTCGAGGAGCACCAAAATACCATATGGAGTACAAGGTAAAAATGCATTCTGACCTGTCATCATTCGTCCGATGTTAATCGGATGGAACCCATCAACATCTTTTAATGGAGAAATAGATTCAATTACCCGTTTTTCATCAATATGTTTTGGAATTGGTAATTGCACCAAAATACCATGGATGGAAGGATCCCCGTTTAATTCTTCAATTTTTGAAAGCAATTCTTCTTCAGAAACATCTTCTGACATTTTAATTAGTAGGGAGTTCATGCCAAGTTCTTCACATGCTTTTTGTTTGTTTTTCACATATGTACGGGATGCATCGTTATTTCCAACAAGAATAACGGCCAGTCCTGGGGTAACTCCCTTGCTTTTTAGTTTTTCAACCTCTTCAGCAATTTCTAATCGTTTCTTCGCAGCAATTTCTTTTCCATTAATAATTTCAGCGGTCATTTTCCTTCTCTCCCCTTCTCCTTGAGAAATCCCAATCAATTTAATTGTTAAGAAGTTTTTCTTTAACCTTTGAAAGAACACCATTAATAAACTTGCTTGATTGGTCATCTCCAAATATTTTTGCTATCTCTATTGCTTCATCTAAAATAACGTTTTCCGGAACTTCAGAACGGAAAAACTTCAGTTCAAAAACTGCTATTCTAAGTAAGTTCCGATCAACGGTAGCCAGTCGGTCAATTGTCCATTTTTCAAGGTTTTCACTAATTAATTGGTCAATCTCAGCTTTGTGTTCAACCACGCCTAATACGAGGTTTGATAAATATTCGTCGCCTGCCTCTTCTTCCAAAACGTGTTCGATAGCGGATGTTGGTTCACTATTACTAACATCGATTTGAAAAAGCGCCTGCAATGCTTTTTCCCTAGCTGTTCTTCTTTTCATTATACCTTTAACTCCTTTAGAGATATTAAGTAATTTTTGTCTATTTTTTATACATGATTATAGTATTAAGGTAATCGTGAATCCTTACACATAAAATGATAATAGCATAACTAAAAACGATTCGCACTTTAAGGAAGACATTTTTCTATTTTGCAAGCGTTTTTATTTTAAAAAGGCTACATTATACATGGTTGTTGATCTCCGTTCCAGGCACTTCGCTTTCCGCGGGCGGTTCGGCGAGCCTCCTCGTCGCTACGCTCCTGCGGGGTCTCCCCTGCCCCGTACTCCCGCAGGAGTCTTCGTGCCTTCCGCTCCAATCAACATGGTTTTATAAATTTAACACAGCCAATTTTAAAAAACAGAAAAAAAACCAAAGGAAGCGCTCCTTTGGTTTATTATTTATACTTCTGAATCGATTTCAGGCTCAATTTTTTGCGATTCAAATTGGATTCCAACGACATGGATGTTTACTTCTTCTGCATCCAAAGCCGTCATATTAAGCAGCGCCTGACGAATATTATCTTGAATCTTCCCAGCAACAGTTGGAATGGATACGCCAAACTTCATTAAACAATAGACATCTACTTTTATTCCCGATTCGGTTAGCTCTACTTTAACGCCTTTGCCGTGGTTTTTTTTCCCTAACCGTTCTACTACACCAGTAGCAAAATTTCCACGCATGCCAGCAACGCCGTCCACCTCAGATGCCGCAATTCCAGCAATTACCTCGATGACTTCAGGAGCAATTTCAATTTTCCCATGGCTATTATTCCCTTGTTCCATTTCCAAGATACTAAATTCACTCATCTAAAACACCTCCAGAATTTAGACTGATTTCATCACATCATGTAATTCTAAGAATTTTGTATTAAACTGGCCTTCAACGAATTTTTCGTGCTCTAGCAGTTTTAAATGGAACGGGATGGTTGTGTGAATACCTTCCACAACAAACTCACTTAAAGCACGCTTCATCCTTGAAATGGCCTCTTCCCTGCTGCTTCCATATGTGATCACTTTCGCAATCATTGAATCGTAATATGGCGGAATTGTATATCCAGGATACGCTGCTGAATCAATGCGAACGCCTAGACCGCCAGGAGGTAGGTACATTTTGATTTTTCCTGCGGAAGGAAGAAAATTCTTTTCCGGATTCTCGGCATTAATCCGACACTCGATTGCCCACCCAGTGAAGGTGACATCCTGCTGTTTTAAAGATAATTTTTCGCCGCTGGCCACACGGATTTGTTCCTTGATAAGATCGGTTCCAGTGACCATTTCAGTAACAGGGTGTTCCACCTGTATCCTAGTGTTCATCTCCATAAAATAAAACTTTCGATTGCGGTAGTCATAGATAAATTCTACCGTGCCGGCACCTGAATAATCAACCGCCTTCGCCGCTTTTACAGCAGCATTTCCCATTTCTGTGCGAATTTCGCCATCTAATGCAGGTGAAGGCGTTTCTTCGAGAAGCTTTTGAAGTCTGCGCTGAATCGAACAATCACGTTCTCCTAAATGGATGGTGTTCCCATAGTTATCAGCAAGCACCTGAATTTCGACATGACGAAAATCCTCAATATATTTTTCAATATAAACGCCGGGATTTCCGAAAGCAGTTAACGCTTCCTGCTGGGTAATATTGATTCCTTTTATCAATTCTTGCTCATTTTTAGCAACACGGATTCCTTTACCGCCTCCGCCTGCTGTTGCTTTAATAATGACTGGATACTCAATTTTTTTTACTAATTCAAGGGCCTCATCGATATCATTGATGATTCCAGTTGAACCAGGGACAATTGGAACATTTGCTTCCCGCATCGTTTCCCTTGCGATATCCTTTGTGCCCATTTTGGTTATGGCCTCAGGACTAGGTCCAACAAAGGTAATATTACATTCGCGACATAACTCTGCAAAATCCGCATTTTCAGCTAAGAAACCATATCCTGGGTGAATGGCATCGCAAGCTGTTAGTTTCGCAACACTAATTATGTTGGTTACATTTAAATAACTGTCTTTTGATGAAGTTGGTCCAATGCAGTATGCTTCATCAGCAAGCTGGACATGTAAAGCTTCTCGGTCTGCTTCAGAAAATACTGCAACTGATTCAATCCCCATTTCTCTGCATGCCCTAATAATCCTGACCGCAATTTCCCCTCTGTTTGCAATTAACAGTTTTTTGATCATCCTGTTACCGCTCCTTATTCAGGCTTTACTAAAAATAAAGGCTGTCCATATTCTACTAACTGGCCGTTCTTCACAAGAACCTCAACAATTTCACCGTTTACTTCAGCTTCAATTTCGTTAAATAGTTTCATCGCCTCAACGATACAAACAATCGAATCCTTCGAAACCTTTGCGCCTACTTTTACATAAACATCAGCATCTGGTGTTGGCGAAGAATAAAAGGTTCCAACCATTGGTGATGTAATCTTGTGTAAATTAGTTGTATCAGCTTGAACTGCTTCTGTTTTTGGAGCCGCTTGTTTTATTTCTTCAACAACGGCTGCAGGCACACTAGCTGCAGGAATCTGTTGAACAGGAGCAGCCATTGGTGCAATCGCCTGTGCAACTGGTTGTACGGACGTAATTACCTGAGCACCATTCTTTTTCATTTTAATTTTAGAACCGTCTATTTCATAAACAAATTCATCAATACTAGACTGGTCAACTAATTTAATCAATTCGCGAATTTCTTGTACTTTTAACATTATGTAACACCCCTTGTACTACTTTAATTAGGACTTACTACTAATACTATACGATACTACCTCATAAAAGTTCAACAATCTATATCTGTTGGTAAATTGAATTTTAAGAGATTGATTCAATACAAATGATTATTTTTCCCTATTTTAATTGAATTAAACCACTAAAAAAGGAAGTTTAGGCTTTGGTACATGTCTGTTGATTGGCGCTCCAGGCACTTCGCTTTCCGCGGGCGTGCCGGGGAGCCTCCAGGACCTCCCCGCGGAAAGCGAGTGCCCGGAGCGGAAATCAACAGGCCCAATTGCAGGAACAAACTTTAAATTTGGTATTTTTGATTCTGACATCAAAAAAAATTGCCGAGAAAAACACCCTTTCTCGACAATCTGAAAGGAAAGTCCTTCGACTTTCCTTTTAACATCATTTATTTCGCAGGCTGGAAGGTTACTGCTACAAAATTGGTATCACCAATTTCTTTTTTCACTTCTTTGATGATTTTATTTGCTTCAGCAGCACTATGTTTCTTTGTGGATTTAACGGTTACCCTTACTTTTTCTCCATCTGCTCTGACAAGAACATCGTCATAGCCCATGGTTTTAATTAAGGTTTCAAGAATTTCTTCTTTTTGAGCTGTTTGCGTCAACTTATCCATTTGATCCTTTGCTTTACTTCGTTCATCTGGAGTAAGATCAGTGGAGGCAAGGATTGCCGTTAATCTCTCTTTCTCTTCACTTCGTGAATCTTCAAGCTTCATCCGCAATTCTTCAAAAGCAGAATCCCCGGCAATGGAAGAAACAACAGTTTTTCCATCCTTTGCTTCGGTCTTAGGTTTTTCCTTCTTTTGATCCATTTGATCTTTCGGATTTTGTTGAACAGCAGTAAGGTCATTTCTCTTTTGTTCTGGTGAAGTAATGTAATACACTGATAAGACAACCACTAAACTCAACATTGTTAATAACCAAACCGTTTGTTTTTTCAATAGCATTATTAAAATCCCCCTTTTATTTTTTAGGCATAACAGCAACTCTGTGGCTTGGAACCCCCAAGACCCGCGTCACTGCTTCTACAATCCATTTTTTCACCTCTATATTGCCTGCTCCCTTGGCTACTACTAGGACCCCTCGAATATCAGGTTTTTTCGTTTCCACAACAACCGGAACTTCTTTTTCTCCATTTCGGATGATGACTAGTTGTTCATCTGATGAGGTTTCCTGAACTTTTCTCTGTCCGCCTTCACGATCTGTTTCGTCCGTTGTTTGCGTTTTTGAAACATTATTTTTTTCCAAAATCTTTTTATCTGTTGAATCAATATTTACAACAACAGTAACATCGTCTACCCCTAACATTTCCTGAAGAGCTTTCTTGAGCTGATTTTCATATTTTTCTTCATATTCAGCTATTGCCTTATTACCAGTACTTTTATTTAGACCAAATGCCGGCACATCACTGGATTCACTCTTATTATTTGTTGCAGCTGGTACATTTGAAGCATTAGAGCTCGGCTTAAAGACGATGTTTCCAACGAGCATAAAGGCTGCACCGATGCAGAGGACGAGAAGCATATATTGATATTTGCCTGGTTTTTTATCGGATTTATCTTCCAATTTGAGCCACTTTTTCAACCATGTTAATGGTCCTTTGTTGTTGTTATCCATTCTTTTTATTGATCCCCCCTTCAATCGAAACTTCAACTGTTTTTTCTTTTACATTCCATTTTTGCGATAGAAATGCGGCTACTTTTTCAGTTTCTTCTGTTGATTTTTGAGATGGAAGAGGAGTTTCTGTGTTAATTTCTATTTGTTTAATCGCTTCGACTGTCTTCACTTTTGTTTCTGGCTGCTTCAGAAGAACCATAACCTTTTGGAGGTTTTCAGGGAATGCTAGATCGCTTTCTTCGTTTATCGCTATATCGATTTTTGCTATCTCCAATCCGTATTGTTCCATCAACTCCTCCTTAACGTCCTTTTTCAGTCGGACAGCCATTTCTTCTAAAATATATGCATGCTGGGAGGCTTGTATTTCTTTTTTCTTTAAATCTATTGAATTTTTCATATTTTTTTCTCCAGGAGCTTGATATGAAGGGATTGAGCCCAATGCTGTTTCGAAGTCCTTGGAAATTAATTTAAAGATTGGGGTTAGAATTATAGCGATTAACAGCAATCCCGTTACCATTTTTGTATATTTTTGCATACTTGAATTTGGAAGGAGCATGTCGATAACCGTTGCTAAAAGGATAAAAAGGATAATATTCGTTACCCATTCTTTTAAAAAGTCCATTTCTTTTGGGGCCCTCCTATCTCATCATCATCGTTAAATTACCAGCTGCGACGATGACGGTAATACTTAAAAAGAACATAAGGGATACGATGCCAAGTGCGGCAAAGACATAGATCACACTTTTGCTGATAATGTCCAGGCATTTAATAACCGGCCCCCCACCTAATGGCTGAAGAATAGCGGCTGCAAACTTATAAATGAAAGCAATCATTAAGATTTTAATAGCTGGAAAAGCGACAATGATTAATAGGATTGCTACCCCGGCAATGCCGACCGTATTTTTTAAAAGTACGGACGCACTAACGACCGTATCTGTTGCGTCCGTGAACATTCTGCCGATTACAGGAATGAAATTCCCTGTGACAAATTTTGCCGTTCTTATTGTTACTCCATCCGTTACTGCTGCAGAAGCACCTTGTACAGAGATAACGCCTAAAAATACGGTTAGAAATAGCCCCATTAACCCAATGCTCCAGTTCCTTAAGAGAGCCGCTAATTGTGACACTTTATATTGTTCAGACATCGTGCTGACAATGCTAAGCAATGTGCCTAAAAAAAGCAGTGGCAGGATAATATATTGCATGAATAATCCGCTCATATTCATTAAAAATAATATGACTGGATGGAAGAATGCAGCTGAAACAAGCCCACCCGATGCGGCAATCAATGCTAGCAGAAGCGGGACAAGTGCTAGGATGAAAGATGTCATTGTTCCAATCGCTTCATTGGTATAATTAATGGCGATATGAAAACTATTGAGAGCTAGTATGACCAGCACCATATAAACAATAGAGTAAGCAACCTTGCTTATGGCGCTCTGCTCAAATGCATTTTGCATGGATTGGAGAAACATGCTAAAAATGGTCAGTAAGATTAATGATCCAAGTAATTTCCCGTTTGCAACAAATTCATGGAAGGCAAACTTCAGTACTCCCTGTCCCCATTGTTTAAATGAGAACTTTTTTTCACCACTTACAAAATCATACAAACTTCCCTTTTGGCTTTCCGGCAGGAATCCTCCATATTTATTGGAAATATCCTCCCAATATTGTTTAAGTTCGGTTAAATCCAATGATTTAAGCTGTTCGTCAACCAATGCCTGAGGTGAAATTGTGGCAGCTGGGTCTTTAGATTCTTCGGCAGCTTGGACACTTGGAATAAATAAAAAGGAGAATAAGAGAATGATAATAGGAATAATCTGCAGCCTAGCCTTCAATTTTTACACCTCATTAGCTCGGAATTAGTTTGATAATGGTTTCGATCAGAACTGTCAGAATCGGTATCGCCATGGCGAGTATGATAATTTTTCCTGCTAACTCAATCTTTGATGCCAACGCTCCTTGTCCCGCATCCTTGGTGATTTGCGAAGCAAATTCTGCTATATAGGCAATGCCAATTATTTTTAAAATGGTTTCAACATAAACCAAATTTACTTTTGCATTGACGGCCAATTTTTCCAGCATATGAATAATTTCATAAATTTTATCTACTAAAAAAAGAAAAATGGTACAACCGACAAAGACGATTAAAAGGAAGGCAAAATTAGGTTTCTGCTCCTTTACAATTAAAGCAAGAAAGGTTGCAACAAGAGCTACGCCGATAATTTTGATGATTTCAATGGCAGAGCCCCCCTTTCTATTGAAACAAGAATACTGATTTTATTTTCTGGAAGAGATCATCGACGATCGAAGCGACCTGAAATAAGATGTAAATAAATCCGAAAAGGGTAACCCATTGGGCATATTCCTTTTTTCCAACCTGATCAAGTACTGTATGCAAAAACGCAACAACTATCCCTACGCCGGCTATTTTAAAAATAATATCCACTTCTAAGCCCATTGCTTTTCCCCCTAAAATAATAAAATAATCAGTAACAATCCCGATAGGAACCCGAGACTCTTTACCATTTTTTCGTATTTCGCCTGTGCTTGAATAGCGTCTGCTTCTTCTCTTTCAAGATGCGAAAGAGTAAGCAATATATGCTTCTGCTGGGAAAAGCGGTCATGACGGCCAAGGGTTTCCCCGAATTGCTTCATAATTTCAAATTCTCCCTGTTTTAATGCCGTTGACTTCCATATTTCTTTTAAACTTGTTTCCCAAGCCTCTTTTACTGTTGTTTCTGTGTCAGTCAATTTCTTGGCAAAGCTATCAAAAAATGCGGAAAGCGGCTTCGATAACTGTGCTGCTAATCTTCTTGCTGCCTCATGCAATGGGGTATGACTATACATGATTTCAGCCTCAAGTGATTGCAGAGCAGTTCTTAAAGCTCGAAGCTGTTTGGGCCGTTCACTAAAATGCCGGGCTGCCTCAAAACCAATGACTGTGGTTGCAACAATTATGAATATGGCACCGATCAACTTAACCATTTATGTCACACTCACTTTTTGTTTCAATTCTTTACCAGTTTCATCCAAGATATGGGTAATGGTACCCGGACCGCTTTTTCTGCTGAGGATCACAAACCGTTCGAAAATTCTTTGATCTAGGATTTCCTTTAATGAAGGTCTACTTCTTATCTCTTCCATGCTCGTCCCATGTGTAGTCATAATAAGTTTTATTCCGGCATGAACGGCCTCCTGAATGGCTTCCGCATCCTCTTTCCTGCCAATTTCATCGACGATTAGAACTTCTGGGCTCATTGAACGAATCATCATCATCATTCCTTCTGCCTTCGGGCAAGCATCTAACACGTCTAGCCGGTGACCAAAGGTCAATTGGGGAACTCCGTTCACACATCCAGCAATTTCACTACGTTCATCGACAATTCCTACTTTATTTGCCTCGATGTCTTTTGAGCGAATCCCAGATGATATGATTCTTGCCAAATCTCGGAGCAGGGTGGTCTTTCCTGTTTGCGGTGGTCCGATAACCATCGTATGCATCCAATTCCCATTATAAAGAAAGGGAATCATTGGATCGGCAATCCCTATCTTTTCCTTGGCGATCCGAATATTAAAAGACGCTATATCTCTAATTGCCTTGACCTTTCCCTCTTCAAGAATAACTTTGCCTGCAAGCCCAATCCGGTGTCCGCCAGAGACGGTTATATACCCTCGTTTGAGTTCCTCTTCAAGTGTATAAATGGAAAATTGACTAATTTTATTCATTAGGTGGAAAGCATCATCAGGCTGGATGACATACGATAAGAATTTGGGTGCACCCTTCATCGTAATTTCAATTGGCCGATTAATACGAATCCGAATTTCTTCCAATTCTTCTTTTTGATCAGGAGGGATTTGTTTGATTAGGCCGGCAATATTTTTGGGTAAAAAGTTTAGGATTGTTTCCACAAAAAGCTTCCTCCTCTTTAATGCCTGTCTCATTATTTAAAATGTATGCCTGCTAAAACACATTATGACTTTCAAATCTGTCAAAATATGTTTTGAATCTATTAATATTTGGAACATTTTTGTAGGGATATCGTATTTTATAGAAAAGCTCTGTTAAACTAGTCTGTTGATTTCCGCTCCAGACGCTTCGCTTTCCGCGGGCGTGCTGGGGAGCCTCC
>NZ_JBCNAD010000059.1:0-34135 GCF_050477905.1 Neobacillus pocheonensis
TCGCAGTCATTAGCTGTTATTCGCGAATTACAATTAGATATAGCGAAAGTAAACGTAAATGGAGGAGCTATTGCGCTTGGTCATCCACTTGGAGCAACGGGAGCAAAGATTAGTACGACCTTAATTCACGAACTAATACGCCGTGGTAAAAAGAGAGGAATCGCTACTCTTTGCGTCGGTGGCGGCCAAGGAATGGCATTGATGGTCGAGGTCCTATAGAAAGGAATATGGAATTGAACAAAGCCAAAACATCACCACCTTTTTTTGATTATATGGGGTTTACTAGCACAATGACTGATAAGTTTGAACTAGATTTATCCTTGCAGCAGCATTTACTCCAGGACGATGGTACGATTCATCCTGGTGTTTTTTCAACCATGATTGATATTTCTATGGGTGCTACCATCTCTGTGGAAACAAACTCGTTTGCTACTACGATTAATCTAAATCTATCATTTTTCGACCTTTCGCCGAGAGAACATTATCAGGCGGAAACGAAAATATTGAATCAAGAGGGTAAATATGTAACTGCAGAGGGAATGATCTTTTCACAAGACGGAGTTCTAATTGCTAAGGGGATTGGAACCTTTAAAGCAACTCCTATTAAAAAGGGGTAGAGAAGGGGGGAATATGTTGCAGGTGATGGAAAAAGAAATGTTTAAAGGAATTAATAAAAACCCTTTTTTTAATCATATCGGATTTGAAATCGTAAGCGGACATGAAGATGAACTATCACTAAAGCTGGAAGTAAAGAAAGAACTATTAAACACAAATAATTCTCTTCATGGAGGAGTTCATGCCTCCATGCTTGATATGGTCCAAACCATTCATCTGCGCAAAATATATCATACTTCTGTATCAGCAGTGAATTTGGATGTACATTATTTTGCCCCAACAAACACTGGAGATCTCTTTGCTCGGGCAAAGGTACTCCAACAGGGATATAAATTAGCGACGATTGAATCAGAAATATTAGATGAAAATCATCAGCTTATTGCAAAAGGAACAGGTGTCTATAAGATACTTAGACAATCGGAATAAAAATTTTTCCTAAAAAATACTAGATTAATATAAGATTTTTTGTATCCATTCATCAAAAATAGTGATAGTAGGTTCAAGAAATATGTTTCTACTATATCAATGAAAAAATTGTCGAAAAGCTGTATGTTGAAAGGAGTGGTAATGATGAATTTCTCATATTCCGAAAAGGTGAAAGAGTTACAGCAAAAGCTGACTGCATTTATGGATGAATATATTTATCCAAATGAAAAGGTTTATCACGAGCAAATTGATAAAAATGATCCGTTTTCAAAGGTTCCCCCAATCATGGAAGAGCTGAAAGAAAAAGCAAAACAACATGGGTTATGGAATTTATTTTTACCAGAAAGTGAATTTGGTGCAGGCCTAACGAATTTGGAATATGCCCCGCTTTGTGAAATTATGGGCCGGTCCAGTATTGCCCCAGAAGTATTCAACTGCGCTGCACCAGATACAGGAAATATGGAGGTTATTGTTCGTTACGGAAAAGAGGAACATAAAGAAAAATGGTTAAAGCCATTATTAAACGGTGAGATTCGCTCCTGTTTTTCGATGACAGAACCAGATGTAGCCTCATCGGACGCAACCAATATCCAGGCAAGTATCGTTCGAGACGGGGATGAATATGTCATTAACGGTACAAAATGGTGGTCATCTGGTGCCGGAGATCCTCGGTGCAAAATTGCGATTGTGATGGGCAAAAACGATCCAACAGCACCAACTCATGAACAGCAATCTATGATTCTCGTACCACTTGATACTCCAGGGGTCACTATTAAAAGAATCTTACCTGTTTTCGGATACGACCATGCTCCACATGGCCACGCGGAAATTGAATACAAAAATGTACGAGTACCTGCTTCAAATATGCTTTGGGATGAGGGAAAAGGCTTCGCGATTGCACAAGGACGTCTTGGACCTGGAAGAATCCATCATTGTATGAGAACAATCGGCGCTGCCGAACGTGCACTTGAGGAACTTTGTAAGCGCGTTCAGTTGAGAACAGCATTTGGAAAGAAGCTTTCAGAACAAGGTGTCATTCAAGAGTGGATTGCCGAGGCAAGAATAGATATCGAGCAGGCCAGACTTCTAACACTGAAAGCGGCATACATGATGGATACAGTGGGAAATAAAGAGGCAAAAGCAGAAATTGCCATGATTAAAGTGGTTTCTCCAAATATGGCATTAAAAATTATTGACCGCGCTATTCAGGCCTTTGGTGCTGCTGGGGTCAGCGAGGATACTCCACTCGCAGCCAGCTGGGCGAAAATCCGTACACTAAGGTTAGCGGATGGACCGGATGAAGTTCACAAGAGAGCGATTGCAAGATACGAACTGAAAAAATACCGTTGATGGTTTAATAGGAGGAAGTTCAATGCATGTTCAAAAGCTTTTTGATTTAACAGGAAAAGTGGCGATTGTAACAGGCGGGGGCAGAGGTCTTGGTCAGCAAATCGCTGAAGGATTTGCTGAAGCGGGCGCTAATGTGGTGGTTTGTTCAAGAAAGCTTGAGGCCTGTGAAGAAGTGAGTGAAGGACTTAGAAAACTAGGGGTTGAAAGCTTTGCTTTAAAATGTGATGTTTCCAATCCTGAAGACGTAAAAAACGTCGTAGAAAAGACAATGGAACGATTTGGCCGAATTGATATTCTCGTTAATAACAGCTGTGCTTCCTGGGGAGCTCCAGTGGAGGAAATGCCACTTGAAGCATGGCAGAAGGTGCTGAATGTAAATGCTACAGGCACGTTCTTAATGTCACAGGCAGTTAGAAAAGTGATGCTGGAACAAAAATCAGGAAAAATTATCAATATTGCCTCTGTAGCAGGTCTGCAAGGAAGCAATCCTAAATATATGAATGCGATTGGCTATAACGCGAGTAAAGGCGCTGTGGTAACTTTTACTAAGGATTTAGCAGTGAAATGGGGACCACATGGTATTTATGTTAATGCCATTGCTCCAGGATTTTTTCCAACGAAAATGTCTAATGGTTTACTGGATAAAGGCGGAGAAGCCATTCTTGAAGGCACACCATTACGAAAATTTGGTTCAGATTCCGATATAAAAGGAGTTGCACTTTTCTTAGCGGCACCAGGTTCTAATTTTGTAACTGGGGATATATTAGTTGTTGATGGCGGCGCACATGCGATGTAAGAAAAAATACAGATTATACAAGACTCCTAGAAAATATACAAAAGCTTTTAAATAAAAATAGAGGTGAAAATAATAGATGAAAAGAGATGCAGTAATCGTTTCTGCCGTACGTACAGCGATTGGCAGGCAAGGAGGGGCCCTAGCGAGTGTCCCTGCTCACGTAATAGGTGCAGAGGTTATCAAAGAGGCATTAAATAGAGCGAAACTCAAACCTGAAATGGTCGATGATGTTATTTTTGGTAATGTGTTGTCAGGCGGCGGAAATATTGCAAGATTATCAGCATTGCAAACAGGGTTATCGATTGACTTACCCGGTTTAACAGTAGATCGGCAATGTGGTTCTGGCATTAATGCCGTCAATCTTGCAGCCCAGGCGATTCGGGCAGGTGATGGTGACATCTATATAGCTGGTGGAACTGAAAGTATGAGCCGTGCTCCCTATTTGATGGCCCGTCCAGAAAAACCATTTCATGCTGAACCGCCAAGATTTATTAAATTACAGGTTTCTACAGAAGAAGCAGGAAATCCACCGATGGGTATAACCGCCGAAAACCTAGCAGAAAAATATCAGATTACGAGAGAAGAGCAAGACGAATTTTCGCTTCAAAGCCAGAGACGTATGGCGGTAGCGATGAAAGAAGGCCGATTTGACGAACAAATTGTGCCGATAACGATTCCGGTAAAAAAGGGAGAGCCAGTTATTTTTAATACCGACGAGCACCCTAGACCGCAAACAACCATCGAAGGATTGACAAAACTTCAGCCGGCATTTCTTAAAGGTGGAACGGTGACAGCTGGAAGCAGTTCAGGATTAAATGATGCAGCCTCTGCTCTGGTCATAATGTCAAGAGAAAAAGCTGAGGAATTAAATCTAACTCCATTAGCAGTTATTCGTGACTATGCTGTTGCGGGTGTTGACCCTAACATTATGGGAATAGGTCCCGTTCCTGCAGTCCGAAAGGTACTAGAAAAATCTGGTCTACACCTAGATGCGATTGACCTGATCGAAATCAACGAAGCTTTTGCAGCTCAAGTTTTAGCTTGTAATCGCGAGCTTGAAATGGATTTGGAAAAAGTAAACGTTAACGGTGGGGCTATTGCTCATGGTCATCCGCTTGGGGCCACTGGTGCAATCCTGATCACGAAAGCAGTATATGAATTAGAACGCTCCGAAGGAAGATATGCTTTGATTACCGCTTGTATCGGCGGTGGTCAAGGAATCGCCACTATCATCGAGCGTGAATAATATCAAAACAGAGATTCATAGGAATAGGAGGCAACTACTGCCTCCCCTTCCTTCCTTTGTTTCCTTCCTAGAGGATGCTCGAGGAGCTTGGTACATGAAAGCGGGAATTTCCTATGAGGAAATGCGAAGAAAGAAAATAGGGACCGTGATCCTTAAGCTAGATATTATGTTTCTGAAAGAAGCTAGACTAGGAGATACTCTTATAATTATCACTCATCCCAAAAAACTAGGTACTAAGAGTTTTGTATTCGAACAAAAAATTTATAATCAATTAGAAGAACTTATTACAGAAGCAACTGTAACCTCAGTGATGTTTGATACGAATTTAAGAAAGAGTATACCTGTGGTGAATGAAATTGCGCAGAATTTTTCAATTTTAGACTAATGCTGGTAGGGTACAAACGATAATATAAAAAAAGGTGTGAGATATAGTGAAAAAGAAATTGTATTTTAATGGTGAATGGCATGAATCTGAAAAATATATAGATTTACATTCTCCCTATTCAGAAGAGAAAATTGCTGAGATTCCTCAAGCCTCTAAAGAGCAAGTAGCTTCCGCCATTGATGCTGCTTATAAGAATCGAGAAGTAATGGCAAGTCTTACAGCTTATGAAAAGGCTGAAATATTAGAAAAACTAGTCAGTTTGTTACTTGAAAATAGATTAAAGGCAGCTGAAATTATCTCCTTAGAAGCAGCAAAGCCAATAAAGTTCGCATTAGGTGAAATAGATCGTACGATTGAAACCTATAAATTCTCGGCAGAAGAAGCAAAACGTTTAACTGGAGAAATGATTCCTATGGATGCTGCGAAAAACGGAGCAAATCGCTTCGGTTACACGATAGAGCAACCAATTGGTGTAATTGGAGCCATTACACCATTTAACTTCCCGCAAAACTTAGTAGCACATAAAGTGGGACCTGCGATTGCAGCCGGAAATACAATCGTTCTTAAGCCTGCATCGCAAACGCCTCTTTCAGCATTGTTTTTAGCTGAATTAATTGATCAAACAGCTTTACCTAAAGGCGCATTTAACGTTATTACAGGTAGTGGTAGAACCGTTGGTGATTCATTGGTTACAAGTGAAAAAGTAAAAATGATTACATTCACTGGCAGCCCTGCTGTTGGGATTGGTATTCGCAACAAAGCTGGCTTGAAAAAAGTCGCTCTTGAACTAGGATCGAACGCTGGTTTAATTATCGACAAAAATGTTGATTTATCCCAAATCGTTCCTAAATGTGTTAATGGGGCTTTTTCAAACCAAGGTCAGGTTTGTATTTCATTACAACGCACCTATGTAATGGATGAATTATTCGATGAATTTATTGAACAATTTACAAATGCTACTAAGAAGTTAGTCATTGGAAGCCCACTTGCAGAAACAACGGATATTTCTGCAATGATCAATCCCGATGAACAAGAACGAGCACTTAGCTGGGTACAAGAAGCGGTGGAGAACGGTGCTGAAATCGTAACAGGTGGCAATATTAAAAATGGAGTCTTCATGCCAACCATTTTAAAGAATGTAGACTCCACTCTAAAGGTATCTTGCCAGGAAGTTTTTGCACCAATTGTAGTTGTTAACAATATTTCTTCTGTAGAAGAAGGAATTGCAGCAATTAATGATTCAAATTATGGCCTACAAGCAGGGATTTTCACAAATGACATTCAAACAGCATTCAGAGCTTCTAAAGAGTTTGAAGTAGGCGGTGTCATGATTAACGATATTCCAACTTACCGTGTAGACCAAATGCCATATGGTGGCGTAAAAGAAAGCGGCACAGGTAAAGAAGGTTTGAAATATGCAATCCTTGAAATGACTGAAACGAAACTTGTCGTTTGGAATCAATTATAAACATAAATAATAGATTGAATTATTATAATAATGTGTTTATAAACTCACAGATTACCTATATTAGTTATTTTCAAACGCCAGGTATCTCCAGATACTGTCATCAGTTTAAAAAGATACCTGGTGTTTTTTTATGAATAAAAAGTAATTTGTTCTGATTAACAACCTACTATACTGAAACTTTCTCCTCACACATTAGCTGCATCATCCATAATCGATAAAGAAATGGCGAAGAAATAGCCCAAGAATAGTTTGCATTATTCATTTCAAAGTATTTTCTCAATATATCTGTTATAATCCTAAATACTTCACTTCCTTGGCTGGGATGAGGTCACAGGTTCGATTCCTTCACAGAATATCAAAAAGGCCCTGATACCAGGGCTTTTCTTTTTTCATTTCGTGCCTAAAAACTCGTGTGGTGACAATTGTTGGTAGGATTTTTACAAAGAGTATACGTCTGTTCACTTGAATAATTTAGTTTTAAAACTTCCCCTCATTTCTTTGGGGGAGAACACAAAATTCTACTAAACAGAGTAAAAATAAAAAACCCTAGAAATTGCGTTATATCACCGCTTCTAGGGTTTTTGTGATTGCTATTTAATAAGCAAATCAATTAACGTGAGTAATGCTCAATGCCGATTGATAACTGCGGTTCAGGTCTGTGGAAAGACTAACCTCAGCACAGTAGAAATTATTGCGGATAAGGAATCAAAAAACAGCAGATGTAACATCCGCTTTTCTTCATAGTTGATTCTACATGCTCATGGTATCCGACTTATCATTTTTAAAAGGTTGATATTCAATGGTTTTAGCTATAGGGCTTTTATGATTAATCCACATTTCAACTAGATCGATCCCATTGATTAAGTCGATGTTTAATCCTTCGGCATAGGAAATAGCATTTTCGTTGAATCCTGCGGTCGAAACAACATATCCTCTTGATGCATTTTGTTTAACTATATTGGAATGTAGAATGGCAATCGGTTCATAGCCCATATCTTCCCGATAACACTTGACTTGACCTAATACCTTGCCGACCCCCACTCCATGCTCTATGTCAATCCCAAAGTCTCCTGAGCTTTTGGTCACAAAGGCTTCAAATCCGTACTTATGTTTTAATACATCAGCAATAAAATGTTCAAAGTCTAAGGGATCACTTTTTAAAAATGTGGGGGAATATCTTTTTTCTTCTACTTCTTTGCAAAACCTTTGATAAAGTCCCAATGCAATTGTTTTTTTAAATTCTTCTGTCACCGTGATTTGTTTAAAGTATTCTTCATCTTTTAAACTACGTCGATTTTTCCACTGAAAAATGAGTAATCCTAATAGAACCGCAATAATTAAATATTCCATATATTAATATCACCTCAATTGTAAGCATTATTACTTCAATTGAAAAATATACGGATATTAGTTAATAATTGATTTATAAAGGCAGTAAATTTTAAAAGTGCATGTCCTCCTGTTAGTCCTCCTAACATTTTGTTTTTATTAGAAAAACATTAAAGGAAACTTGGGAAAACAGCGATAAAAAGCGATCTTTTTAGTATTATTTCTCCTTATTACAAAACCAAATGAATGGGCGGCATGATGTAAAAATACATACAAATAGATGCCCCCTTTGTTATTTGGAGGCACCCTGTTTCTTTGATTACATTCTGACCACGAAACATATAGAACTGTATATTATTCAGGTATTTGGTTTATTGTTTCATATTTCGGAACTGAACCAAGGGAAATTCAGCCCGTCTAGTTTAGCTTTTTAATCATTTATTAAAATAATATTAGGCTGAAATTTCATGAGTAAAAGAAAAATACACTTAAACCCCTTGCTACATGTGTTTTTGTGCGGTGAATATCCGTGCCGATTTCGTGCCGAAATAAATTTATTCTGTATTATAATCTATTTATAAGAAATTGCTTTATATCAAGGTTTATCCGTGTTTTTTATAAATTATTTCGTTCAGTTAAAGCAAAATTAATCAAAAATGGTATGGAATATTAACAATCGATGGATTTATTGGAAAATTAGGCTTCGCAACAGTTATGAGCGAAGGAGGCCAAAAATCACCTAGAGGCAAATATTCAATTGGAACTGCATTTGGCCGTTATCAAAACCCGGGCACAAAGCTGCCATATCGACAAATTTCTTCAGATGACGTCTGGGTAGATGACTCGAAATCATCCCTGTATAACACTTGGCAGAAAGCCTCAGAAAATAATGGGCTGTGGGCAAGCGCAGAGAAAATGAATGTACCCGCTTATAATTATGGCTTTGTCATTAATTACAATACCGTAGAAAGAATACCAGGTGCTGGTTCAGCTATCTTTTTCCATGTAGGAAGCAGTTATACCCTTGGGTGCACGGCGACTTCGCAGACATATGTTGTGTCGATTCTTAAAAGGTTGGATCCTGGCAAGCGGCCGGTTATCATTCAAACACCTGAAAGTGAGTTAAACAAATATTAATTATTTATGAGAGTGCTTGAAGGGTACTCTCTTTTTTTTTTGTAAACTAATGAAAATTTTGTAGAAATATAGTATAGTAGCATCGGATATCAATTAAATAGATGAGTGCTAGCAGATTGCTAACGGATGGATAGGAGTGTTTACCTTGGCTGAAAGTGAAAGAATTCAATTGAATGTTAGAATTTCAAAGGATACCTCAGCGAAACTTGATGAAATTGTCGAGTATTATCAACAGGGCTTGAAACTTGGAAGAATTTATAAGGGTGACGTTTTAACAGATATTATTGAAAAATCGTTTGAAGTGATGAACAAGCAAAAGAAAGGTATTAAGAGATATTAACAGACTAAAAGGTCGAGAACAGTTGAATGTTCCTCGGCCTTTTTAGTGTATTATGTTGAATATTCAAAGTAAATTAATTAGAATATTTAGAAAAGAATTTGAATATTTGTGTTTTGAATGTATAATTAAACTATAACATACCAACCGGTTAGTAGAGTGGTGTGTTTTGAACGCGCTTACATAAAAAATAAACGAAAGGCTGGTTTCATTTATGAGATTACTAGGAAAAATAGCGATTGTAACAGGCGGCGGGGGCGGTATTGGACGTTCGGCGTCGATTCTTTTTGCAAAAGAAGGGGCAAAAGTAGCAGTTGCCGATATCGATTCACAATTGGGTGAAGAAACGGTCAGCCTTATTAAACAGGCGGGTGGAGATGCAATCTTTGTCAAAACAGATGTTTCTGAATCGGTTCAGATAAAAGAGCTAATCGATATTACAACAAATTCCTTTGGCGGACTGCACATTATGTTTAATAACGCCGGTATTGGCAATTCCGAAGTAAGAAGCGTGGATATTACAGAAGAAGAGTGGGACCGTGTTGTTGATATTAACTTAAAAGGAGTATTCCTGGGAATTAAGTATGCAGTACCCGAGTTAATCAAAGCAGGCGGTGGTGCGATTATCAACACTTCTAGTTTATTAGGCTTAAAAGGTCAAAAATATGTGGCCCCTTATAATGCATCTAAAGCAGGAGTTGTCGTACTGACACAAAATGCAGCCTTGGAGTATGGAAAATTTAATATCCGCGTTAACGCCATTGCTCCCGGAGTTATCGATACAAAAATCATTGACAATTGGAAACAAAATGACAGAAAGTGGCCGATTATTTCTAAAGCCAATGCACTTGGAAGAATCGGTACTCCTGATGAGGTAGCTAATGCCGTATTATTCCTTGCGTCTGATGAAGCGTCATTTGTGACGGGTGCTACCCTATCGGTTGATGGTGGCGGATTAACCTTTTAGATGTGAATCGATAATAAATTAATAGATAAAAGTTACTGGAGGAGAATTCATGACACAAGCAAATGCCTGGCTGGCACATTATCCTGAATCAATTGCAAAAACGGTTGATCTTCCAAACAAAACTGTAAGTCATATTCTTCAAGAAACAGCAGAAAAATATCCTACCAATAATGCGCTATCCTTCTATGGAAAAAAGATTATCTATAAGGAATTAAGCTCACTCGTGTATTCATTTACTTCAGCTCTACAGCAAAATCAAGTTCAAAAAGGTGACCGCGTGGCCATCATGCTGCCTAACTGCCCGCAGTATGTGGTTTCCTACTATGGGGCTCTAACAGCTGGTGCAATCGTGACACAGGTGAATCCTATGTCAGTGGAGAGGGAACTTGAATATATCCTAAAGGATTCAGGTGCAGAAACCATCGTTGTTTTGGATGCTCTTTATCCTAGAGTAAAAAGTGTTCAGGCTCGAACTAATTTAAAAAATATTATTGTCGTTAGCTTACAGCCTGCAGGGCAGGAATTTGCATCGGACAGAAGCTTTGAAAGCTTCCTAACGGAAGGAAACGGAAATGTCATTCCAATTGAATTTGAACCGGAGCATGATGTGGCCGTGCTCCAATATACTGGAGGAACAACAGGCCGCTCAAAAGGGGCAATGCTGACCCACCGCAACATCTTAGCCAATGTTATTCAGTGCTACGAATTTTTTAAACATGAATTTCAAGTGGGAAAAGAACGTTGTTTAACCGTAATTCCTCTCTTCCATGTTTTTGGAATGAGTTCATGTATGAATCTTTCTATTTATACGGCATCTGAATCCATTATGTTGCCACGATTCGATTTAGAAGAGGTATTAAATACGATAAAAAACGAACAGCCAACGACCTTTCCAGGTGTTCCAACCATGTATGTAGCGATAACCAACCATCCACGTGCGGAAGAATACGGAATCAGCAGTATTCGTACCTGTAACAGTGGCAGTGCACCAATGCCAATTGAATTGATGCGCGAATTTGAAGGGAAAACGAGTGCGAAAATACTTGAAGGATATGGTTTATCGGAAGCTTCGCCAACCACCCACTGCAACCCCCCATTTGCAGATCGGAAACCAGGTAGTGTTGGGATTGGGGTTCCATCAACCGAATACAAAATTGTCGATTTAGCAACTGGTACTGCTGAAGTTTCCGCCGGAGAATTGGGAGAAGTGATCATCAAAGGCCCGCAAATTATGAAGGGATATTGGAACATGCCGGAGGAAACTGCAAATACTTTACGTGACGGATGGCTTTACACGGGTGACATAGCAAAAGTTGATGAGGATGGTTATTTATACATCATTGACCGGAAAAAAGATATGATTATTGCCAGTGGATATAATATCTATCCGCGAGACATTGAGGAAGTACTTTACGAACATCCTTCTGTTCAGGAGGCAGTTGTTATTGGGGTACCAGATCCATACAGGGGGGAGGATGTAAAAGCCGTCATCGTCCTTAAAGCCGGAAAAAGGGCTACAAATGAAGAAATTATTCAGTATTGCAAGCAAAACTTGGCAGCTTATAAAGTACCTCGTATTGTTGAATTTCGCGATCAATTACCAAAAACAGGGGTCGGTAAAATCCTTCGCCGCACATTAAGGGAAGAAAAGGTAAAAAAATAAAGCTATCAGCTTACTAATCCAAAGAAATGTCTAGGATGAAAATTAAAATAACTTTGATATGGAAAGGAGAGATATACTATATGGTATAATTTCACTAGACATTTTGAGATTGCGAGGACATTCAGGTGAAAGAGAAAATAACAGGACAAAGCATTCAATTATTTGAAAAGAAAGGATTTAGTGAAACCTCGATACAAGATATTGTAGATTCCCTTGGTGTTACAAAGGGTACTTTCTATTATTATTTTTCAAGTAAGGAAGAACTTTTAATGGATATCCATTTGGGCTATATTGATGATTTGCTTGTCCGCCAAGAAGAAATCTTACATGATCAATCTAAATCATTCAAAGAAAAAATATTTGATATTGTCTATATGTTGATTTCAGATATAAAAACGCGGGGATCTGCTGCAAAAATATTTTTTCGTGAAATGCAAAATTTGAGTGCTGACCGACGTGCCTTAATTGTTCCGAAACGAGACCAGTTCAGGTTTAATATTGAGGAATTGATCAAAGGCGGCATGGCCGTTGGTGAGTTCAGGCCCAATTTAAATGCAACCATTCTTGCATTTGGAATTTTAGGCATAACGAATTGGAGTTATCACTGGTTTAATCCTGACGGAATATCTTCTGACCGTGAAGTTGCAGAGATTTTTGTCGAAATGATTTTAAAGGGAATTCAAGTTTATTAACGAAAAACTGGAGAGGGGTAAATATGTAAAATCCCCCTCTCTTTTTGAAAAAACATACTAACTGGTCAGTATAGTTTTTGTCATTAACGATAGGTAAAAGGAGTGAAGAAAGAAATGGTTCAATTTATCACAGTTGAAAAAGAAAATAACATTGCTGTTGTAACATTAAATCGTCCACCGTTAAATGTCTTAAGTAAACAAGTTTTTCAGGAATTGCTTGTTGCTTTTCAGGAATTGAAGGATGACTTAGAGGTCGTAGCAGTTTTGGTAACGGGTGCGGGTAATAAGGCCTTTGCTGCAGGAGCAGATATTAAAGAATTCCCACAAATGATGGGTAATCCAATATGAAACAAAATGTGAGAAATAGTCATGTTGCACTGAATTATATTGATGATTTTCCGAAGCCTACCATAGCGGTGTTAAATGGGCTAACCTTTGGCGGCGGCTGTGAGCTTGCCCTTGCTTGTGATATTCGTTTTGCAGAAGAGCATGCGCAAATTGGGCTGCCTGAAATAAAGCTCGGCTTGTTCCCGGGAGGGGGAGGTACCCAGCGGCTTCCTAGATTGGTAGGAGAAGCAAAAGCAAAAGAAATGATGTTTACTGGTGATCCTATTTCTGCTCAAGAAGCGGAGAAAATCGGTTTGGTAAATCGAGTTGTTCCAAGCGGAGAGGGCTTGAGCAGTGCAAAGGAATTGGCGAAAAGAATCTCTAGGCATTCTTTGCAGGCACTTTCCCGGATTAAAAAATCAGTTGATGAAGGATTGAATCAATCCTTATCGGAAGGTATTGAACTAGAGGCCTCTCTTTTTGCGGAAATTTTCCAAACAGAGGACATTAAAGAGGGAGTGCAGGCATTTATTGAAAAAAGAAAACCTGTTTTCCAGCACCGTTAAGTGATTATTTACGCTTCTATAAGTCTGAATTTTCGGAATTGAAAGGAGGAGTCATATGCCTCGGCAAATGAACAAAGATACCATTCCTGTTCGAAAAGGGGAAGAATTAAATCTTTTAGTTTTAGAAAAATTTTTACGAGAGAATATCGAATCACTGCCAGGTGGTCCGCTGGAGATTTTACAATTTTCTGCTGGCCATTCAAATCTAACCTACCAATTAAAAATGGGAGATTGGGAGGCAGTATTAAGACGTCCTCCTTTAGGACCTGTTGCACCGAAAGCCCATGATATGGAGCGAGAATTTAGAATTCTTTCGGAGCTTAATCCCATTTTTTCGGTTGCTCCAGAACCGCTTCTTTTTTCGGATAATCCTGAAATTGTCGGCAGTACCTTTTTTATCATGGAAAGAAAAAACGGATTCGTTTTGGATACCTCATTTCCAGATGGTATAAATGTAACTCCAGCACTTTGCAGGCAAATTTCTGAAATTATGGTTGAAAGGCTGGCGGAGTTGCATTCGCTCAATTACAAAGAAACAGGACTTACAGAAATAAGTAAGCCAGAGGGCTTTATGGAGCGGCAGGTTCACGGTTGGATTGGCCGATATGAGCGGGCGAAAACGGATGAAATCAATGAGGTGGACTCATTAAAACATTGGCTGGTTTCCCATATACCGAAACACTCCGAATCCACGATTATTCACTATGATTATAAATTGAATAACGCCATGCTGAATGAGAATTTTACAGAAATGGTTGGATTGTTTGATTGGGAGATGACCACTGTTGGCGACCCGCTTGTTGACCTTGGAGCAGCGTTGAGTTACTGGAATCTTCCTGATGATCCGGAAAACTTAAAGACGGGCCATGGAAAAAATCCCGTTACTGCCGTGCATGAAGGATTTTTTACAAGAAAGGAATTCATTGAGTTATATGCCAAAAAGAGTGGCAGGGATGTCTCCAATTTACACTTTTATTTGACCTTTGCTTACTTTAAACTGGCTGTCATTTGTCAGCAAATCTATTACCGATATCAAAAAGGGCAAACCAACGATACTCGATTTGCTAATTTAAACAATTTCGTAAAGGGATTAATAAAACACGCGACATTGGTTGCAAATGAAAAGTTATAGGGAGATGTAAGAGATGAGGTTTTCACAAACAATTGCATTAGTAACAGGTGCAGGAAGCGGGATTGGCCGGGCTGTGGCGGTCCGGCTTGCGAGCGAAGGTGCTAAGGTTATTTTAGTTGGAAGAACCAGAAATAAACTCGAAGAGACTGCTGCTGAAATTAATCGGAATAGTAGAATCCCGCTAGCAGAGGTTTTTGCGGCTGACTGTACTGACCGGGATGATGTTGAAGAATTAGCGGAATATGTCCAACAGCAGTATGGCGACTTACATGTCCTTGTGAATAATGCCGGTGGTTCTCGTCATGGAAATATATTGGATATGTCTGAGCAGGACTGGGATTTTGTTCAGAGTGTGAACCTTAAAAGCGTGTTTCTTGTGTCAAAGGCGATAGGGAAAATAATGGTTGAAGGGGCAATAAAAGAGGAACATAACCGCGCCATCGTCAATATTGCCTCTTTATCAGGCCATCAGGCTGGTGCTGAAATTCCTTCCTATAGTGCAGCCAAAGCAGGTGTAATAAATTTTACTAAGGCGCTCGCTTTGGAAATGTCGCAATATGGCATTCGTGTTAATTCCGTCTCACCTGGGTTTGTAGAAACACCCTTAACGGAACGAGGCCTCCAAAATGATCGCTTCGTAAAAGCCATCCAAAGGAATACAGCTTTACGAAGAGTAGGATTCCCAGAAGAAATTGCCAATGTCATTGCCTTTGCTTCATCAAGCGAAGCCTCCTATATGACTGGAACTGATTTGCTCGTCGATGGCGGCTGGTTAATAAAATAATAAATTTTTTTATGGAGAGGAAGATGAAATTGTCACAAGAACATTTATTAATTGAAAAATTAGGACCTGTGTTATCCTTAACATTGAACCGACCTGAAAGCTTGAACGCCTTTAGCCCAGAAATGATTTTAGGATTGAAGAATGCTCTCACGAATGCCCAAAATGATGAGGATGTACAGGTCATCGTTTTATCTGGTGCTGGTCGCTCGTTTAGTGCTGGCGGTGATGTGAAAACAATGGGGCAGGCAAAGGGTGTTCAGGTATATGAGCATATCGGCAAGCTAAATGAACTAATTTTATTAATGAAAGAAACGGAAAAGCCGATAATTGCGGCAGTTCATGGCTTTGCAGCTGGTGCCGGCTTCAATCTAGCTTTAGCGTGTGACCTGATTGTTGCAGCGGAAGACAGTAAATATGCTCTTAGTTTTTCACAGGTAGGCCTTGTTTCTGACGGAGGTGGTTCTTATCATCTGCCACGCTTAATTGGACCACATCTGGCCAAGCAATTTTTCTTTACAGCAGAGCCTATTCCAGCTGAACGACTCCATCAATTAGGCGTCATTAATTTTCTGTTTCCGCTTGAAAAACTTCAGGAGGAAACGACAAAGTTTGCGTTGAAATTAGCACATGGGGCAGGAAAGGCATATGGAAAACAGAAAAAATTAGTCGATCAAGCATTTACTTCATCATTGGAAGAAATCCTTGAGCAGGAGCGTTTGATTCAAGTGTTAATGGTTGAAACAGAGGACCATAAAGAAGGCATCTCTGCCTTTAAAGAAAAGCGAAAACCAGCATTTAAAGGAAAGTAGGAGAAAAGTGATGAAAGCAGTTCAACTTACAGAATTTGGAGGTCCAGAAGTACTGAAAGTGATAGATTTGGAAAAACCAGTACCAACGGGTCATGAAGTATTAATTGAAATCAAGGCAATTGGTGTTAATTATGCCGATACTGCACGTAGAGAGGGGCAGTATGTCATACCTACACCACTTCCATTTATTCCGGGTGCAGAAATTGCCGGTGTGGTTGTCGAAGTTGGCGAAAAGGTAACGAAAGTAACACCTGGAACAAGAGTCGTCACCCTGATTGAAGCAAAGGGTTATGCTGAATTTGCGATTGCCGATGAGCGTTCCCTAATTCCCCTTCCTGAGCAATTAGATTTCCGGCATGCGGCAGCCTTACCTCTTCAAGGTTTAAGTGCTTACCATATTTTAAAAACAATGGGCCGTTTAGAAAAAGGGGAAAGTGTTCTTGTTCACGCAGCTGCTGGCGGAGTCGGCACCATTGCCGTCCAACTGGCAAAGCTTTTTGGGGCTGGTAAGGTCATCGCAACAGCCAGTTCATCTGAAAAGTTAGAGTTAGCACGTGAAATGGGCGCGGATGTCCTTATCAATTACACGGAGTCGGACTGGGAAGAACAAGTTCTTGAGGCTACAAACGGTAAGGGAGTAAATGTCGCACTCGAAATGGCGGGTGGAGAGGTTTTTCATAAGACCTTAAAATGTTTAGCTACTTTCGGTAGACTGGTTATTTTCGGTGTTGCGAGCGGAGATCAACCTAAATTTTATCCATCATCGTTAATCGCTAGAAACCAATCGGTCATCGGTTTCTTCCTGCCGCAAATTATGAGAAAGCCAGAATTACTTCAGCCTAGTTTAGTAGAATTATTGACTCATTTAGGTCAAGGGAAGCTTAGGCTTACCATTGGAGGCGTATTCCCGCTCGAAGATGCCGCGAAGGTTCATACTTTACTACAGTCGCGAAAAACCCTAGGAAAACTTATTTTAGAACCTTAACTAAAAGAGGCCTTGAATGTATTCAAGGTCTCTTTTTATTTAAAAATATTAATAAACTATGAACAAAGTATTAATTAGTGGAGAAGAATTGGGCAGAACGTTTGATAAGTAAAAAATTTCGATTACACTATATAGAAAGAACAGTTTTTTAGGCAAGGAGATGAAGTTATTTTGAAAATATTAGTGATTGAAGATAATAAAAGTGTCTGCTCGATGATTGAAATGTTTTTTGCTAAAGAAGGAATTGATGGTGAATTTGTAAACGACGGTATGGAAGGCTATAACCGTTTTAAAAATGGCTCATGGGATGCTCTAATTGTCGATTGGATGCTCCCAGGAATGGACGGGGTAAGCATTTGCCGCAAAATTAGAGAAGAAAAATTTACAGTTCCGATTATTATGTTAACGGCAAAGGACAGTGAATCAGACCAAGTCCTAGGACTTGAGATGGGGGCTGATGATTACGTCACCAAGCCATTTAGTCCTTTAACGTTAATGGCCAGAATAAAAGCGGTTACGCGGCGCTTTCAAACACAAGTGCCAAATGAGCGAACAGACACCTTGCAGACCGAACATTTTAAAGTAAATAAAACGACAAGAGAAGTAATTATTGATGGCACTCCTGTTACAAACCTGACACCCAAAGAGTTCGATTTGTTGTATTACATGGTAGAACATCCTCGACAAGTATTTTCTAGGGAGCAGTTACTTGAACGGGTTTGGGGATATCAATTTTACGGTGATGAACGAACAGTAGATGTTCACATCAAACGGTTGCGGAAAAAAGTCGAAACCACTTCGCAGCCATTCTTCCACACTGTTTGGGGAGTAGGTTATAAGTTCGATGACACAATTAAAACAGATGAAGTTTAGGTACTTTTACCAACAATTTTTTAGTCATATTAGTATCATCATTGTAGCATTCTTATTGTTAAGCCTTCTGTTTGCCCATTATGTTGAAAATTTGGTTTATTCGAATAAAGCTGATGAACTGAGCTCATTTGGAAAAGCCATTTTGGAAGACATAAAGGAAAATCCATATGGAACTGATCAGATTATTAATCAATATAGTTCTGTTTTGGCTGCAAGAAAAATGAGCTTTAGTATGTTTGACCAGGATGGTAATTTGTATTTAGTAAGTAAAAATGGTCCAACGATTAAAGGCTTATCCAAATCTGAATGGGAGAAAATTAAGGACGGTCAAACAATCATTATCCCGCTTGATTATAGAAGATTTGGACAAGATGGAGTAACCTTTGTGGTATTACCCTACTTAGAAAATGGTAAATTCTTTGGAGGAGTGTTATTAACCTCGCCCATTAGCGGTTCAAGTGCCATGATCCATCAAATTAATAAATTTTTATTGTACACCATTTTAATTGCTTTTGGTGTTTCATTCTTACAAAGCTGGTTTTTATCACGGGTCCATGTGATTCGGATTAAAAGGCTTCGAGAAGCAGCTTCACTTGTGTCAGCTGGACACTATCAGGTTCATGTCCACGCTGCTGATTTTGATGAGATTGGTGAATTGGCCAATGAATTTAACCATATGGTTGATAAAATTAACGCTTCCATGGAGGAAATTGAAAGTTTAGAGAACCGCCGCCGGCAATTTTTGTCAGATGTTTCTCACGAGATGCGGACACCATTAACCACGATTAGTGGTGTAATCGAAGGGCTCAAAAACGATATGATTCCGGAAGAGGATAAGGAGCGGGGAATCAATTTAGTAAGTCAAGAGGCAAAAAGATTAATTAGATTAGTTAATGAGAATTTAGACTATGATAAAATTCGTTCCAATCAAATCCAATTATTTAATGAAGACATACAGCTCGTAGAAGTCCTAGAAATTATCCAGGAACAATTAATGCTCCAAGCAGAAGAGAAAAATAACCAAATCATTGTTGAGGCTGAACCAGACGTGATTGTTCATGCAGATTATGATCGACTTGTGCAAATTTTAATCAATATCACGAAAAATAGCATTCAATTTACTTCGGAAGGCACCATTTGGTTACGAGGAAGAGAAGAACAAGGTGCGACTATTATTGAAGTAGAAGATACGGGAATCGGCATTGATCCAGACGAAGTTGAAAATATTTGGCGGCGTTTTTATAAGGCTGATATCTCTAGAACCAGCAACCCATATGGCGAGTTTGGTCTTGGTCTATCTATTGTAAAACAGCTAGTTCTCCTACATAATGGAGAAATTAATGTTACTAGTGAAAAAGGAAAAGGAACGAAATTCGTTATTCGTTTTCAAAAAATCTAGAAAAGCTTCGGCAAATGTCGGGCTTTTTTTATTTTATTCTTATAAATTTCCTAATCCCGTTAAAGTTTGTTAATAATTTCTTAAGATTTGTCGGTTAAAGTGGAGTCAAGATGAAGAACAATGCTGAAAGGGAGATTGATGGAAATGGAATTTAAAGAAGGCAATGAATACGAAAAAAATCAAACTAATTCCTCTGAAGTGACTGGAAGCAATAATGAAGAATTACTTATCCAATCAGTAGATGCTATTTTTCCGGAGGAAGAGTACCGTTCAACTATAGAAGAGAAAAGAGCGGAAACAGAGGAAATTGAAAAAATAGCAGTTGTAGACCAAAGTCGTGCGGCAATCCAGAATGTAAAAAGTAAAAAGAGCTATGTTAAGGGATTTGCCACAACAATCGCGGCTGGTGTTATTGGCTCTGTTTTGACGTTAACCGTTTTGCCTCATACAGACTATTTCAAAAACCTTAATAACTCCGATCAGAACCAAGTGGTGACTGCTTTGAACAGTAACAATCAAGTGAAAGAAGTTTCCGCTAAACCAACGACAAGGACTACAGGCTCCATTGCTGATACAGTCGAAAATGTTTCTAAAGCAATTGTTGGAATTGTAAATTACCAGCAGCAACAAAATAATTTTTATGGCAATGCTAATTCCTCACAAAGTGTGGAAAGCGGCTCTGGTTCTGGAGTTATTTTTCAAAAAAATAATAATATCGCTTATATCGTTACCAATAATCACGTGGTAGAAGGTGCGTCAAAGCTTGAAATTTCTTTGTTTGACGGTCAGAAAACAACCGCTGAAGTGGTTGGAACGGATGCTTTAACCGACCTTGCTGTTTTAAAAATTGATGCAAAATATGTGACGGCAACCGCAGATTTTGGTAATTCCTCGACACTCCGTCCCGGTGATCAGGTCTATGCGATCGGAAACCCACTTGGACTCGATTTATCTAGAACGGTCACACAAGGAATCGTTAGTGCAACCAATCGCAGCATTTCCGTCTCTACATCCGCAGGCAATTGGGATACAAATGTTATTCAAACAGATGCAGCCATTAATCCAGGAAATAGCGGCGGTGCCTTAATTAACCCTCAAGGACAAGTGATTGGCATCAATAGTTTGAAGATTTCTGAAAGTGGTGTAGAAGGATTAGGTTTTGCGATTCCAAGTAATGATCTGATTCCCATTGTCAATCAATTAATTAAAAATGGAAAAATTGAACGCCCATATCTTGGTGTCGGATTAGCTGATTTAGACCAGGTACCGCAAATGTATTGGCAGAACCTTCCAAACAATGTCAACAAAGGTGTGCTGGTTATGAATATTGATCCAAATTCGGCAGCCGCTCAAGCTGGGTTCCAAGCGAAGGATTTAATCGTTTCTATGAATGGTACTGCAATTGCCAATTCCTCTGAATTAAGAAAATATCTTTATACAAAAGTGAAAATTGGCGATGAAATTAAGTTTGAAGTGTACCGTGATGGGAAACTGCAAACGTTAAATGTAAAACTATCCGCAAATACAACCGACTGATTTGAGGCACAATAATAGCAAAGAACTTTTTCAAGAGGTGTGGAAATGAATCGGGTCGGAAAATATGCTGCCAGTGAGCATGCTGATGATATTGAACTGATGAATATGGTTTTTGAGCTTCCTGAAAAGGATAAAATGCTGATGTGGTCAGAAGGTTATATTGATCTTGTGATTGAAAAATTACCTCTATATGCCCAAGATATTTTGGAAAATCGAAAGGATAAATGGGAAGATACGAAGGTTTACTATGAGAAACAGCTGAAACAAATATTAGATGACGAAGAATTTCAACATAAAGTGAAGGGCGAACGGAAGAAGTTCGCTCTTTTCGTCATGGAGCGATATCCGGAATTTCAATCCTTGCTTTTTTTAATCTATGACGGGAACATCAATGAAAAGGACTTAAGGAAGTTTGTTTATCGAAGAAGGTTTGGTTCCCGGAAAAAGTATCTTCATTAATCAGAAAATTTGGGCTTGCAAATCTTTCAGGAAAAATTTAGAATGAAATTAACTTGTTTAGAAACGGAGGTGGGGAAGAGATGAAACGTTCTATTTTTGCACGCTTATTATGGCTTGAAGCTTTAAATATTTACCGTGCAATTTTTCATGATGTAGTTTTTCAAGGGGGAAGTCTGCCCTTTTTTCGAAACTGCATAGTGAAATTAGAACGATAACACATCTCTTTACCCACAATAAATAGGGAAACAGGAGAGTGCATCGCCCGCACTCTTTTTCTATGCCCTTTTATTTGCCGCGGGAGTTGTTGTAGCCCGCGGCTTTTTGTATGGAGAAGTGTTCATCGATTTTTTTAATAAAAGGAGAATGAACATGATTATTTGCAGCGTTAACCATATAGCAAAATCGTTTGGCGGTAATATGATTTTTAAAGATTTATCTGTTGAAATACAGGATGGCAGCCGCATGGGTTTAGTAGGCCGAAATGGCAGCGGCAAAACCACTTTATTAAAATTGCTTGCCAATTTAGAAACCGTTGATGAAGGAGTCATTCATTGGAAAAAAGGACTAAAAATCGGTTATTTGGCTCAGATTCCTGATTTTCAGGACCTGAACGTTAAGGAATTTTTGAAAACGGCTTTCGACCAATTAACAAAGACAGAGGCAAAGCTAAAACAATTAGAGCTTGAAATGGGGCAGGAAATGGCTCCGGAAAAAATACAACAATTAATCGAGCAGTACGGAAAGCTCCAAGATGAGTTTATTTTAAATGGCGGCTACGAAATGGACGCACAAATGGATCGAGTTGCGAACGGACTAAAAATTACAGACTTACTGGAAAAACCATTTTATCTCTTAAGCGGTGGGGAGAAAACAAAGGTCGGTCTTGGTCTAAGCTTATTGAAAAATCCAGATCTCTTATTACTTGATGAGCCAACTAATCATTTAGATTTGATGGCGATCGAGTGGCTGGGCTCCTTCCTAAAGGAATACAAAGGGACCATCATTCTCATTTCTCATGACCGTTACTTTTTAGATGAAGTAGTAAACAAGGTTTTTGAAATGGAAGATGGTGAAATTGATCTATACCATACGAATTTTAGTAATTATGTCAAGGAGAAGGAAGAAAGATTGTTAAGAGAATTTCAAGAGTATCAAGAACAGCAGAAGAAAATTAAAAAGATGAAGGAAGCTATTAAACGGCTGCGTGACTGGGCAAACCGTTCTAATCCTCCGAGCGCTGCCCTTCATAAGCGCGCTACAAACATGCAACGGGCGCTTGACCGTATCGATAAATTAGATCGTCCGAAAATGGAAGTTAAGAAAATGGGCATTGAATTCGAGGCAAATGATCGGAGCGGAAAGGATGTAATAATCCTTGAAAATGTGTCGAAAAGCTTTGGCAGCCGAACACTCTTTAATCATGTTAATATGCTAGTTCAATACAAAGATCGAACAGCGATTGTTGGTGAAAATGGAACGGGAAAATCGACCTTGTTGAAAATGATTTTACGTGATTTAGAAGCTGATAAGGGCATGGTCAAGGTGGGCAGTAATGTAAAAGCAGGCTATTTGTCTCAGCATGTTTTTGCGGATATTGGTGATGAACCGTTAATTGATGTATTCCGCTCTGAAGTAAATGTGAATGAGGGAGAAGCTCGTCATGTTTTAGCCCGTTTCTTATTCTACGGACCAGCAGTTTTCCGCAAAGTGAATCAGTTAAGCGGCGGTGAGAGGATGCGACTACGCCTTGCTCAGCTAATGTACCAAGATATCAACCTGTTGATTCTAGATGAACCGACCAATCACTTAGATATTGATTCCTGTGAAGTGCTAGAGGAAGCGTTGGAGCAATTTAACGGCACGATTTTGGCTGTCTCTCATGATCGCTATTTCCTCAACAAATTATTTAATAAAATTTATTGGCTTCAAAATGGGACTGTCCACTTTTTCGATGGGAACTATGATTGGGCAAAAGAGAAGTTGCCTTCTTTCTTTTCAGTGTCTGTCGAGGAAATAGCCTCTCCTCCTGTTAAAAAAGTGAAGGAAAAAATAGAAGTTAAGCAGCAAAATTTCGATGTCATCGAAGAAATGATCGAGCAAATTGAAATGGACATTCATTTGTTACAAAAACAAATGGAATCAGAAAGTGACCTCACTTTACTGCAAAGATTTTATTCTGAATTAGAGTCGTTGGAGAAAGAACGTGACCTGCTTTATCGTCAACTTGATGATGTAGTATAACGCGAATTTGTATCATTGCTGTCAACACCAGGTCCTATAGGAATATGATATAAGGCAATAAATATGGGGGTGAAGTGATGGCAGTAGTGAAGGCAAGTTCATCTGATATCGATCTTTTAGCTCGATTACTACGCGCGGAGGGTGAAGGGGAAGGGGAACTTGGCATGCTTCTGATCGGAAACGTGGGAATTAATCGGCTTCGAGCGAATTGTTCAGATTTTAAAGGTCTTCGAACCATCCCGCAAATGATTTATCAGCCACATGCCTTTGAAGCGACTACAAAGGGATATTTTTATCAGAGAGCAAGATCTTCAGAAAAGAGATTAGCTCAAAAAGTTATCAACGGCGAAAGGTATTGGCCGGCAAAATTTAGTCTTTGGTATTTCAGACCTCAAGGGAATTGTCCGCAAACATGGTATGACCAGCCATTCGTGTCTCGATTTAAGCTTCATTGCTTTTATCAGCCGAGTGGTGAAGAGTGCGCAAGTGTCTATACAACGTTTGCTTGAGCCGTTTTAATAGCGGCTTTTTTTATATTAAGAATTAAAGACTTCTCTAAATAAGAAGATTTCCGTATAATTATCTATGGTTTTCTTTATAAAGGTGGTCTTAAGATGGTGTCAAATTTTTCCAACATACAAGTTCTTATTCTGCTCGTTATGACCATTTTAGGAGTGGTCTGTTCTGTCATTTACCATCAGCCGCTCGTTATCGGTTTTCTGCCAGGCTTTCTTGTTTTATTTTATTTAGCAGTCAAAAAAGGGATGTCATTGAAGAAGACAGTAAGAATCAGTTTTATGGGCGTATACAAAACTAAAATTGTCATCATTATTCTCTTTCTTGTTAGTTTTTTACTTCCATCCTGGTATTTATCGGGAACGATTGATCAAATGGTGAAAGTAGCTCTTAATTTTATTAACCCGGAGCATTTTTTTGTTTTATCGTTTATTATGGCGCTTGTGTTCTCTATGCTTCTTGGGACAACAGTTGGAACGTTAAGTGCAATTGGGGTTCCAATATTAGGGACAGCGTTGGTATTAAAGCTTCCTCTTGAGGTGGTGGCCGGTGCATTAGTTTCGGGTGCATTTGTCGGCGATCGGACTTCGCCATTTTCTAGTGCTCACCAGCTTTTGTCGCATACGGTCGAGTTGCCAATAAAAAGGCAATGGCGGGCCATGCTTTTGACGACGATAATAGCCGTGATGATTTCCATTTTATTTTATCTACTTTTCGATTATCAAAGTTCGATAGTGAGCACATTGAATCAAAAGCCTTTCGTTTGGAGTGAGCTTTCCTGGATTAAGTTTATTCCGCCTCTCGTGTTAATTGTTTTTGTTATCCTTCGGATTAGCATAATATATGCATTTATAGCTAGCATTCTATCAGCTGCCATGATTGCATTGGCAGAAGGGGCTACCTTTATCAATTTAACAGATTCATTTTGGCATGGCATTGCTGGTCTTGGCGGCGGTTTAGTTCATATGTATGAATTGCTGCTATTTCTTGCCTTAGCAGGCGCCTATAATGGTTTATTAGAGGAATTAAACGTCATTCAGCCTTATTTAGATAAGTGGTTACAATCCTCTCGTTCTTTAATAGGGGATACCTTAAAAACTCTCATTGCAACATTGATCATCACTTTAATAGGAGCGAATCAAACACTTCCAATCATTTTAACAGGAAGATCCTTTCTTCCGCATTGGTCTTCTAAATATGGAAAAGAAGAATTAGCGAGAGTCATGGGGGATACGACCATGTTATTTCCAGGAATGGTTCCGTGGAGTGTGTTGGCGATTATGTGTAGTACGATTGTTGGCATTCCGTTATTTAGGTATTTACCCTATGCCATCTTTTTATGGGTATTACCATTTTTAACGTTTTTCATTTCCATGATAAAACAAATTCGTAAATCGAAAGAAAAACGTATAGCCGCTGCTTAAACGGGGTCTCTTTGAGGCTCCTTTTTTTAGTAGACCAAAATCCTATTGAATGAACTCCATTCTTGAATCATATAAGTGGTAATAAAGGATGAGGACAAGGAGGGGTAGGATGCTAAAAAAACTAACGATAATTGGATTCGGCAGCACCATGATTGGAATAGGGATTAACGGATTCATTCTACATTTTCATTTAATTAATGGGGGCTTTTTTGGGGTCAGCCTTCTTCTTAACTACTTATGTGGGGTTAAAGTTGGATTGACATTTATTTTACTAAATATACCAGTCTATATTTATGCATATAAATCAGAGCCCGAATACTTTTTGAATGGGTTAGCGGGTGCTATCGGTTGCGGACTTTTGTTGGACATGTTAAGTCCGCTAAATGGAATGATTCATTTGCCAATTATGAGCAGTGTGATATTTGGTGCAGCAATTATCGGAATCGGTGTTGGTGTCATGCTAAGAAATCATATTAGTCCAGGCGGAATCGATTTACTTGCACTCTTAATCGCAAAATGGTCAAAAGTGAATGTGGGAGTGATTGGATTTGTTATTGATTCGGTGATTATTTCCACTGGATTACTCCTCCTTAAGGACCCCACGCTTCTTTATTCGTTAGTGATTGTTTCTATTGTTGGGCTCCTAGCATGTATCATTACTTCTTTTCGAAGTGTGAAGATTTTTACAAAATGATATTATATAAAAAAGCCTGAACAGGAGAAAAAAATGAAACCGATAAGTGATCATTTAAAGGAAGATTTGAAAATCTTATTTGTTGGCTTTAATCCAAGCGTTCGTTCAAGTGAACTTGGCCACCATTATGCTAATCCCAATAATCGCTTTTGGAAAATTATTTTTGAAGCGGGGATTACTGGACGTAAATGGGATGCATCGGAGGATTATAAACTGCTGGATTTGGGAATCGGATTCACGAATATTGTTTCCAGGCCTACGAAGGCAGCGGATGAAATTACGAAGGAAGAATATAAAGAGGGAAGAGAAATTTTAAAACAGAAAATTGCTCATTTAAAGCCTAAGGTGGTTTGTTTTGTCGGAAAAGGAGTATATCAAGAATATAGCGGTCGAAAGGTCGTCCCCTGGGGGATTCAGGAGGAGGCTGTTGTGCCAGGGACGATTGATTTTGTAGCGCCTTCTTCTAGTGGTTTAGTAAGAATGAGGCTAGATGAAATCGTTGATATTTATAAAGGTCTTACTGACTTAATCTAAAAAGAGCGACGGCTCCTGAGCATAGCCGTCGCTCATTTCATTTTTGTTGAAATTATCGTTTCGCAGATAAAATGGATGTTTTCGAAGATAAATCATAAAGTTTCGCAGATAAATGGGAAAGTTTCGCAGATAAACATTATGTTTTACTATTTTCCGAACTTCGTTTGGTAGTTTGACAGTGCCAAAAGTGGAAAAATATAGCGATAACTATGGTAGTGTATATAAAATCCGCCTGCCATTCCTTGCCCTTTCGGGTAAGCGGTGGTCCAATCGTCTTTTTCAAGTGATTCTAATAAATATTTAATTCCTTTTTCGATTGTTGTAGTTGGTTTTTCTGAAATGGTAATTAACGCATCGAGGGCCCAGGCTGTATGCGTAAGGGTACTTGCTCGTAAAGGGACATACGCTTTTTTGCTGTCACTATGGCACGATTCTCCCCAACCGCCATCCGCATTTTGAATAGTGAGGAGCCATTTAACAGCCGCTTGAATAGCTTGGTGACTTTTCGGGACGTCAACCGCCAGTAACCCTGTAATGGAGGCCCATGTCCCATATAGATAACAAATCCCCCAGCGACCGTACCAGGAGCCATCCCCTTCTTGATTTTTCAACAGCCATTTAATGCCTTTTTTTATAGAAGTATGATCCTTGGGCAGATTCGTATAATTCCCAAAAAACTCTAATGTTCTACCTGTGATATCCGCACATGAGGGGTCTGTAAGTAAAAACTCACCTTTTTCAATAGGTAGCAATTCAAATACCTTTGTATTCGCATTTTTTTCAAAACCTGCCCAGCCGCCATCGTCGTTTTGCATGGAGAGGACCCATCGGATACCACGTTCCCATGTTGCAAGCTCTGTTGGCAGGATTCTTGAAATGGACCTAAGTGATGCAGTCGTGTCATCAACGTCAGGGTTGATGGTATTTATATCCGAAAAGCCCCAGCCGCCTGGCAAGGTAGATGGATTATGAATCACCCAATCTCCGAATTTAGTATGCTGACGCGTAAGAAGGTAGCGATTGGCATTTGTTACCATTTGGTCTTCAGGTTGAACACCTGCTGATTGCAGGGTGTAGCTTATTAATGACGTATTCCACACGTTTGCAGTCGTGTATTGCATATGGGGAAACCCGTTAATTTCACATTTCATCGCCCGGATTCCCTCTACTGCTTTTGTGATAACGGGATCCGTTTTTTTAAACCCTAGAGAAAGGAGGGCAAAGATCATCAAAAAGGTACAGCTATAATAACTGTAAAGCGTTCCATCGGGTTCAAGGTGATCGAGCATATACTTTTTCGCTCGTTGGATTGCTAAATTGTGGAGTTCCTTTGGTAAACCAATTAAGCTCTTAACCCCATCTTCGATAAAAGAAAATAATGACCGCATCTCAGTGGACCGCAGCCATTGGTCATCTAACTGGCGATGTAAATGCAATTCCGATAGGTCTGGACTTTTTTCTGTCTTAATGGAAAACTTTTTATCGGCGAGAATCATAATTGGGGTTAAGTTTGCTCTCCCAAAAACGGAAAAAGAATGAAAATTAATTGGAAAAATATGTGGCAAGAGAATCACTTCAATTGGCAGAGGGGTAAAGGCTGGCCATTTATATTGACCAGTTAATGCCAGCATGATTTTGGTAAACATGCTGACCTCTTCCAACCCTCCCTTTGCTAAAATAAATCTTTTTGCCGCAACAAGCTGCTTGTCGTCTTTAGAAAAATAGCCCGAATAAAGAAGCGCATAATAACATTCCACCGTTGCCGATAGATTTCCTTCACCTTCATCGTAAAAAAGCTTCCAGGCTCCGTTTTTCTCCTGTCTGATTAAAATCCTCCGAGTAAGACCTTGTATTAATTCTTCATCATTTAATTCTAAGGAACGTAATAAAATAATCATATAGGCGTCAGTTGAAGTTCCGGTTTCAAAGGGATAATTCCATGAGCCATCGGGAGATTGGTCTTTTCTCAGCATTTCTATCAGCCAGTCCATGCCTTTTCTCGTATCCATCATCTGAACTCCTCATTCCTCTCCCATATAAATATTCTCACCTATACATATTCCTGTTCTGGGATGAGAATTCATAAGGGAGGTTATGAGCTATTTTTTTTATTAGAAACCAAGAGAAAACACCGGTGGAAAGTATTCGCGACGAATTGAAGAAGAAAAGCAAAACAAAATCCCCACCATTGCAACTATCAAAGGGTGAACGAGAAATAATCCTACAAATAAGAAGCAAAACAGCTGAACATAATCTCAATAATGTTACTAGAACGAAAACCTACCTTGATTTCTATTTGAATCACCCGGAAATTCAGTGGGCTTTTTTAGGGCATATGGTTTCCCGAAACGGTGGCTATAATATGACCGACTTAAAAGGGGAATTCATTACGAGATTGATGGCTAAAAAAGATCGAGATACCTTTTTTGCTTTTTTGGAAAGGGGGAACTGGCTGATTTTTCAGGATGTATATCCGCAATTTTTGATTTACGAGGAGAGCTTGAAACAAAATAAGCCATTGTTTTATTTATTTTCTTTTTTAAACATTTCCACTTTTATGGAAACAATTTGGAATCATTTCTGGAGAGAGCAATCCACGTATATTCTTGCGATAGCGATGGTTATCAATGAGCAAAACTACTTGGAACAGCGAGTGATTCAAAATCCGAAGCACCAAAAGGATGTCCTAACAAAAATTGAATTTTTACTCCAGGATTGGCTTTCCTTTAACCACATTCTCTTTCCTTATGGAAAAAAGAACCTCTGTGGACAGACTCTTCACCAGTTTGAATCACTGAATGAGCGGATTTTACTCGGAAAACGGTTATATACGGTCCTTTTTAAAGACAAAGGACGATTAAACCAAATAGTGGAATGGGCGAAAAGAAATCCCCATTCCGGTTCAAGGAAAGATTATTGGCCACATATTTTTAATAATGTGAATGAAGGAATACCGGGATTTGCTTATCAGCTTCGCTTAAAATCATGTCAGCTAAAAAATGGGGCACGTAAAATTTATAGTCCTAGCCTTGTAAATGCTTGGAAAAACGTCACTCATACGGAAGCAGAAAAAGGGGATTGGTTTAGTGATTACCGTATCGCTGATTATTTAGTTGAGGATATTGAAATGATTGATGGGGAGATATTAAATGAATACTGTAAAACACTTGAAAGGCTCGAACTTGCAGCCCTTGCGAAAAAAGCGATTCACTTTTTGGAATAAGCATCATCTAGCCTGTGCAGTGCTAGCTTCATTGCTTGGGTCGTATTTAGATCTTTATTTTATTGGAAAAAAGATGTATCAATTTCCTTTTAGGCCGCTTCCGGAAATCTTCTCGTTCAATATAGCTTTTACCTTAGTTGGTCTGCCCATTTTAGTGGTAGTTTTTCTATATTGTATGTCCCAAGTGAATCAATGGGGAAAAGCAGGCATTATCCTGTTTGTCAGTCTGTTGATGCCAATATTTGAAAAATTAGCGGAGGAGCTGGGCTGGTTTGTTCACTCGGAGGAATGGAAGCACGTTTATTCGTTCGTTGGATATTTGGTATTCTTATCCATTATTACTTTTTATTTTCTATGGTTGGAAAAACAAAAATGACAAAAGCCGAGACGTTAATCTCGGCTTTTGGATGTCATCTAGTGACACCAATGGCCCCTGCCGTCCGTACATTGGTTAAGTGTCCCGCAACAAGCGAAATGTTCGGCAGGGGCTCTACATCTATTTTAACACGTTCATCGTGAAAATATTACATTTGCCATTTACTTTCTTTTCTTTTTCGAAAAGTGTATGATAAAAATGATTTTTTACATAAGGGAGTGTTGTCAAATGGCAAAAAAAGGACATTTTTTGATGGAAAACGGTGAAAAGATTGAATTTGATCTTTATCCGGAAGCGGCACCAGGTACAGTGGAAAATTTTGAAACATTAGCAAACAAAGGTTTTTACAATGGATTAACGTTCCACCGTGTTATTCCAGGGTTCGTAAGCCAAGGAGGATGTCCTCAAGGAACAGGAACTGGTGGACCTGGCTACACTATCAAATGTGAAACAGAAGGAAATCCACACAAGCATGTACCAGGCGCATTATCAATGGCTCACGCTGGTAGAAATACTGGTGGCAGCCAATTCTTTATCGTACATGAATCTCAGCCACATTTAAATGGTGTTCATACTGTATTTGGTCAAGTGACATCCGGTTTAGAAACTGCAAAAGCGATGAGAAATGGCGACATTATGAAAGAAGTAAAGGTATATGATGAAGAATAAGTAAATGGGAGAGCTGATTTTAGCTCTCTTTTTTATTTGGGAATGTTTATTACTACATTGGGAAAAATATCTTCAAAAGTTCACTTTTGGGGGTCTATATGAAAAAAATTATGGTCATTCTTATCCCGTTCTTGCTTTTATCGTTTCAGGTAAAAGCGTCGGCTGAAAATACTGAAGTCAAGCAATTAAAGGCAGCTCTTATTATCGATGATTTTGGAGGAGGTATAGGAGGGGTTAGAGACTTTTTAGAAGGGGATATCCCGATTACTGCGGCGGTAATGCCATTTTCGGTAAACTCGAAAGCACATGCTGAATGGGCCCATAAAAATGGTTTTGAAGTCATGGTGCATTTGCCTATGGAGCCGAAGCATGGAAAAAGATCGTGGCTTGGTCCAAAGCCGATTACAGTAGACCTTACGCCACAACAAGTCAGGAAACGGGTGAAGGAAGCAATTAAGAGCATTCCCTATGCAGTTGGACTTAATAATCATATGGGGTCACTGGCTGTTGAAAAAGAAGGAATTGTCCGGGCGATTGTGGAAGTGGCAAAAGAAAATAACCTCTATATTATTGACAGCGCCACCAGCCCTAGAAGTAAATTTCCCGAAATTGCATTAGAGCTGGGAGTGCCTCTATTAAAAAGAGATGTCTTTCTGGATGATATATCCTCTTCCTCCCATGTCTACAAACAGATGATCAGGCTTGCTAAGGTGACTGAAATTAAAGGAACAGGGATTGCCATTGGCCATGTAGGCGTAACCGGTAAGGTCTGTTCAGTGGGAATTTTTCAATCTATGGATGAATTTAAAAGACGTGATATCAAAATTGTCCCAGTCTCAGAGCTATTTTCCGAAAAACTAATTGAAAAGAATTTTGTCCCAAATTAAAGGCAGTGACAAACTGCCTTTTTTGAGGTTATCAAAAAATCTGGTACAATGTCTCCTATCAAACTATAAAATTATTAGTCATCAGGGGAGATGGAATCTTTAAATGAAATTAGTATCTTGGAATGTAAACGGCTTAAGAGCTTGCGTTAAAAAAGGCTTTCTAGATTATTTTCACGAGGTGGATGCTGATATTTTTTGTATCCAGGAAACGAAATTGCAGGATGGTCAAATTAACTTAGAATTAGAAGGATATCATCAATACTGGAACTATGCCGTAAAAAAAGGTTATTCCGGTACTGCCGTTTTTACCAAAGTTGAGCCGCTATCTGTTAGATATGGTGTAGGAATGGATGAAAGTGAAAACGAAGGAAGGATTCTTACTTTAGAGTTTGAAAACTTTTTCTTGGTTAATGTGTATACACCAAATTCCCAGCGTGATTTAGCGCGAATTGGTTTTCGCCTGGAATGGGAGGACCGGATTCTTACGCACCTGCAAGAGTTAGATGCGGTAAAACCAGTTATTCTTTGTGGTGACTTGAATGTCGCGCATCAAGAAATCGATTTAAGAAACCCAAAATCGAATGTTGGGAACTCAGGCTTTACGGACGAAGAACGGGGCAAAATGACCACTTTACTGGATGTTGGCTTTGTCGATAGTTATCGCCATTTTAATCCTGAAAAGGAAGGTGCCTATACGTGGTGGTCTTATATGGCAAAGGTTCGGGAGCGAAATATTGGATGGCGGATTGATTATTTTATCGTCTCCAAAACATTTTGTGGGCGATTAAAACATGCGGATATTCATTCAGAGGTTATGGGCAGTGACCATTGCCCAGTTGTTTTAGAACTTCATTAAATTTATATTTTGATAACTTTTTCTTATTATAAATTATAAAAAACCCGTAATTTTCATTATGAGTTAGATGCTCTATAGTTAATTTAACAAAGAAAAGAACGGGGGAATCTATAATGGATATCAAAAAAGATGTACAACAGCAGTTTGGAAAAAGTGCCGATTCATATGTGAGTAGTTCCATTCATAAAAAGGGGAAAGACCTGCAGAAATTACTAGAGATGGTTTCTTTTAATGGAAAGGAAGAGCTGCTTGATATTGCTACAGGCGGTGGTCATACCGCTAATGCATTTGCGTCTTTTGTAAAAAAGGTGATAGCTTTTGATTTGACCCCTGAAATGTTAAAAGCGGCTGAAAAATTTATCAAAGAAAACGGGAATCAAAATGTTAATTTCATCGTTGGTGATGCCGAAAATCTTCCTTTTTCGGATGAATCCTTTGATATTGTCACTTGCAGGATTGCTCCGCATCATTTTCCAAATGTAAATAGATTTATTGAAGAAGTTTACCGAGTTCTTAAACCAAATGGACAATTTTTGCTGGATGATAATGTAACACCAGAAGAGGAAGAATTCGATCGATTTTATAATACGATTGAAAAATGGCGTGATTTCAGTCATTTTCGTGCCTGGAAAAAAACGGAGTGGCTGCGGATGATTGAATTAAGTGGTTTTGAAATTGCTGAATGGCATCGGTTTGAAAAAACCTTTCTATTTGAACCATGGTGCAATCGGATGAATTTGGCCTTGGCTGAAAAAGAAAAATTGGAGCATTATATTTTAAATGCTTCACCAAAAATAAAACAAAAATTCCGTATTGTTATTGAAAAAGATCAAGTAATTTCCTTTCAAGGTGAAGCTATTGTCTTAAAGGCCATAAAGAAATAAAAAAGCCCTTTGCACGAAGAGAAAATTCTCTTTGTGCAAAGGGCTTTTTTAGACCTTGCTTAGATCTCATTAAGAGCTGTTCCAATTTCATCAAATTCAGGTGATTTTTCATTTTGACTTGAATTTTCTAACTGATCCTGTTCAATTGGGTTTACTAAACCATGGTCTTCATCTTTTTTTTGCAGGTTCCAACTCACTTTAGCACATCTCCTTTTTGAGAACGAATTTACTAAAGTATTTTTTCCTATAAACATGAATCTAAACCTTTAATTCTTTCTGAATGGAACGCTTTTACAATCTTATTAGAAATTGAATAATATTATCCTTTATTTATACTTGAAATTAGTATTAAAATATGAAAAATACTAGTTGACGAAAATAGTAAAGGGATAGTATGATATTCCTTGTCGCTGATACGAAGTGATGAGTTCAATCGAGATTGATTAAAAAATTTCAGTATTGACATTCGTTTTAATTTATATTAAGATAATAAATGTCGCTAATTTAGTAGATTAGCAGATATGATTTGATTGTTCTTTGAAAACTAAAC
>NZ_JBCNAD010000060.1:0-46227 GCF_050477905.1 Neobacillus pocheonensis
AACTTAAGGGGTTCACTTCACAAAAATGAATTTTGAAGGCGTTTTATAATGAAAGCGTAAACTCTTAGTGTCCAGGAAGAAGCCAGGAAGTTCTTGATTTAACTAATTTTCAAAAGGATTTGATACAAAAACTTCTACCATTCAATATCTTCCGGATACTCCACAATTGATTTTATATTGGTTATTGAACAATTGTATTTTCTTGCCGCCTCCAGTACAGCAGTTTTAACTTCTTGATAATCCCTGCCCTCTTCGGCAATGCGTTTAGCCATTATCGTAATGTTTTTCAGACGTTTCTCCTTGTCCATGGCGATGAAATCACAATTGAGTTCATCTAAATATTGGGTTGCATAATTGGCGCACCAAGTATAATCTTTGTTCATTAGTTTCATAGTCCGGCTAAAGGATGCTTCAGAAATGGTTTCTTTTATACACTTCGCAATAGCTGCTTGAAACAATCTAACTTGAGCTATAGCAGGATCCCAGATATTCCGATACTCCAAAACTGGATTGTAGCTATTCTTTGCCTGTTTTTTGGCATAAAGTCTAACAAAATCATTGAGTGCCATTGTGACAAAAAGGAGTTCCGGCCACAATACGTTGAAGGCAAAATATACATTTTGGTCATTTGTAACGATGGATAAATGCTTCATCATATCTTGATGCAATCCGTTTCCAACAAACTCTACCTCACGGTTACCCATTAGTGAATGCCGTAAGTCGTAACAGACTGCCAGTACTCTTAGGCGGGCTCCCTCATAAGAAGGCAAATCGCCCTCCTCTCCTACAATCGTATGAAGTGCTTCATACAGCTCATCAAAATCCATATTGTCACCGAAAAAGGTAACACCAGTATAATTCGGAGTGTTTTTTAAATAAATCATTTTTAACCTCTACATTATTGATTTTCTTTTAATCAAACATAAATAACTGGAGCAGGCATTGTCAAACAACTATACAATGAAATTTTAACGTTTTAATGCATCTAAAATAAATAATTTATTTGATTTTCCCTAATTCATCTATAAAGTCCGATCTATTTTTATATAAACCCATTCGTTTATCTCTCAATCTATTTGTTAATGATTACTAGCAATTTTTTATATTTTTTTAGATTATGACATATCCCTTGATAATCTCTTCTAATCTCTTCGATTGGATGAAATGCTTACTGCAGATTTTATATATTGTAAAAAGGTTTACTTCTCGATCCCCCACTTTTGCATTTTGCGCATTAAGGTTGCATGGCTGATGTGTAATCGGACAGATGCTTTCCGAATGCTCCCCTCCATTTCAAGCGCCTGTCTAATCAGCCGGCTTTCAAACTCTCCCACTTGGGATTCCAATGATCCAGCCAACTCAGGCTTCGGTTGAATATTTATGGGTAGGTTACAGGGCATAATATATTCAGAAGTGGTACTTACACAAAGCCTTTCTACCAAATTCCTCAATTCTAGGATATTCCCAGGAAAAGGATAATTTTTTAAAATTTCTAACGTCTCATTTTTGAACCATTTCTTTATATTGGATATATACAACTACTGAACCGATGGATAAGCTTTTCTCAATCACGCCGATGTTTCCTATATCGCCCCTTATGACGAAACTGAACTTTCCACAAAGAAATTACAGGCAGCATTCCTTTATCCGTCCGGTGAAGTTGGTCGAGTTTGCGGCACTTTATTCAGAACCGAGTACCACAATTATTCTACCGACGCTTTCAATCGATAAGAACAACTGGAAAAAAGACCTGAAGAAAATGCCTGAGCTGAGGTTAGCGGAGCGACTTTTTTACATCGGAAGCAACAGTCGCGCTGGATTTCTATGGATGATTTACTAGGAATTAGAATGGATGGAGGAGCATACAGTTCGTACTCCACTGGCTTTGTATGATAACCAAAAAAAAATCACAGCGCTTCTTCCCTGTGAGAATCCAAATGTCAAGGTGACACCTGAGTTACGAGAAAAGGGAGACCCTGTATATAATCTTCACATAAAAGTTCATGCTACTGTGACGCAGTTGAATGTTCAGATGACAACAAAACAACTTAAAGCAGAAGCTACGGCAAAAATCGAGGATGAGATTCGCTCAACGTTTGCGACAGGGATGGAAAATAATGTTGACGTGTATCACTTAGAAGAGAAAATGTTTCGTAGTCGCTATGCAGACTGGAAGCAGTTGACACGGAAAAATGCATTTCCACTTACGAACAAGTCTCTTGGAAACATCCAAATGGAGGTTGAGATTAGAGATTAAGGGAAATAAAATTTAACTTTATTAAGGACGTTATTGTCTAACAGTTAACTTTCCCTCTAATGATCGGATTAACTCGATTTATCCATTCTTCTTTGTTCAGTGTCAGTGTCTTTCTAGTTTTCTCTTTGATTTTCAGTCGAAAGTCATTAATTGAGTCTTTCTTTGGTGTAACTTGAAAAACTGGTTTGTTATCCTTCTTTCCTGTTTCCCAGTGATGAAAAGTAAACCCAAGACAGTCGAAGTCATCAGTTTTAAAATTAACTACTCTAGTTTTCTCTTTTGAAATTTCTAAACCTAATTCTCTCAACTTATCCTTAGTTAGCATCGGATATTCGGAAATAGATCAACGAAATGTTGAATCCCAAAAATATAAAGCCGTTGGCGATTAGTACAATTAACCGTCGTCTCAATTCCTTAAGAAGTTATTATTCATGGGCACTAAAAAATAACGAGTTACATCAAAATCCCATGTTGGATATCCAGGATCTAAAATCGGCTGATGAGGATTCCGAAAAGATCATGTGTCTAACAAAAGAGGAATTCGAAAATTTACTCTATATAATAAGGAAGAAACTCGTCAAAAGTCTAGGAGTGAATCCAGAGGAAAAGTATCGTCGTGATCAAGCCATTATCTACATATGACATATGCAGGATTACGATTAAATGAATTATCTAATTTAAAATTAACGGCTTTGACCTGGAGTTAAAACGAATTCGTGTAGTCGGTAAAGGAAGTAAAGTAAGAACGATCCCCATTTCTAATACGCTGCTTGCTGAAATCAAGGATTGATTAACCTTTCGAGCATAAATGGCTAATCAGAAACCAAATGTGACGGACTCTCCATATGTATTTTACAGCCAAAAATCTCCTAAAATCACTGTCCGTGAGATTCAAACAATGATTGAAAGCTATAGCTTACCAAAGAAAAAGCTAACACCACATATGTTCCGGCATACGTTTTGTAAATGGATGTTAAAGGATACGAATAATGATATTGAAAAGGTAAGAAGGCTAGCCGGCCACAGTAATATAGCTACTACAAGTAAGTATTTGAAGGATTCATATAATGATTTAGCAGATGCTGTTGATGCTTTATCAAATTTTTAAAAAATGAAGGTTAATAAAAAAGGTCCCTTACTACCGTAAAGGACCCTCCTTAGCTTTTTGTTGAAACGCACTTTTCTTTTATCGGTCATATACAAAATTACTCTTTTTAAAAGCCTTATTTTAATAAATGCTCAAAAAAAGGTGAGCTTTAAATGATTAGTTAATAGAATATTACTCGTTATTTCATTACTTTAGAGAACTTTTTATTATCTACTACTGCCAATAAATTGCTAATGAGGCTCTTAACAAATGATAAAGTCATTTCGTCAGTCAATTGACCATTTTCATCAATTGTTAAATGAACCTGTGGAATTAGAACCTCTGGCCGATTAATCGGATCCATATTAATTTTTAGTAGTATATCGCGTAAATGTGATTGAGCACGAACTGTCCCTAATCTTCCCATCGATGCTCCCATGATAGCGACAGGTTTATAAGCCGATGGATAACCAACAACTGGACGAGATAACCAATCTAGAGCATTTTTTAATGCTCCTGGAATCGAGGAATTAAATTCCGGCGTAGCAATTATAAACCCATCCCCTGATCTGACTAAATTGGCAAGCTGAATAACAGTTTCCGGAGGATTTACTTCCAAATCCTCGTTATAATTTGGTATTCCAGAGATATCAGCAAATGTATATTGTATTTCGCTTGGTATCATATTTACTGCATGATCTAGTAGTATTTTATTGTAGGATGCCTTTCTTAAACTTCCGCAGAATCCGACAATATGTGCTTTTTGGGTTGACATGATAAACCTCCATGAAATATTTATCTATTAATTACATCTTAGTGCGTGCGGACCAAAGCTCAGGAAAAAGACGAATTGTCGCGTTTTGTTCCAACCAACTCGATGCTGGCTCCTTATAATAAGCAAGTTTTTGCCCATGTGTTCGCCGAGTTAACATGAGATGGAGATGTTGCCAGGTTTCATATTCCTGTGCCAGATCCATCATTACTTCCGCCAGGTCTCGTAAATCGAGATAAGTTTCGCTTCCACTGTATACACGAACCCAGCTATCTTCAACTTCCGGAATTGATTCGTTGGTGAAGTGAAATGACGAGATAATTGAAGTATCCGGAATTGCAAACCCACGTCGATTTAAAAGAGATAATACATCGTCATACAAGCTTGGTGCATGGAGCATCTGTTGTAGCTCACTATAAATCTCCGGGGTGTTTGCTAGTGGTTCCAACGACTTTTCAGATTTTTTGCCTAGAAGAAACATTAATGCACGAAACATAAACGAGTGCACTGAAGATGAACGGCCTCGTCCTAAATTCTGCTTTATCGGGATCCATTCTTGCGGCTGCATACCTCTTGTAATCTCATAAGAAGCGTTCATTGCTTTGAAAATCGCAATTGCCCTTCGTAACGTATGAGTAGCTGTATAAACATCATCATGTTGAAGGTGATGCTGCGCAAGACGGACCTCATGGCAGACAGCTCCTACATACAATTCACCGACTTGACAGGTAATCAAGAACGCCATCTCATATGGACTCTCACTAATTAATTCCTGTTGGGATAAAAGGATCTGTGGGCGAACGTATTCATTATAGCCATTACCCCCTTGCAAGGATTTAAGGACTCCAATAAAAGGCCTTAGATCTTTATGATTCCTACCCATGTTTAATCACCTTACCCTTAGCTTTTTCACGCAAAAATAGTATACAAACTGTCCCAAGTAATCCACTTATAGAAAAAATATAGAAGTACCAAGAAAGATCTACATTCCAGCTTATTAGCATTCCCCCAAGCAGAGGACCACAAACTGCCCCTATTCTGCCAAATCCGTGAGCCCATCCCAATGCGGTAGCATGATTATCTGCAGGATAAAATGTTTGAATGTAAGAATTCATCAAAATTACACCACCGTAACTCCCAAAACCTGCAATACCAACTAGGATGAATAATAATACGATTGAGAATTTAATACTTAACAGTATTATGCTTATACTTGCAAGGAAAAAAGAAATACTTATAACACGTTTAGCTCCCCATCGATCTGCAATAACACCAGCAAGAACCGGGCCAATCGCCGCAAAGGCGTTAAGAGCTACTAAAAATGCCAGGCTTGCCCCCATCGGGTAGCCAGATTCACGCATGATTTTTGGAAGCCATGTATTCAGGCCATAAATCATCAAAAAACCCATGAAAAAAGTAATCCAAAAAAGTAGCGTTGATCGAATATTTTCGCGTTTAAATAGATTTGTAACGGACTGCAATTTTCTCTTTTCTTTAATTTTTGAATATTCAGAATATTTATTGTGCCCAAATTCCTCCGTAGAAAGACCATAGCGTGCAATAATCTCCTCTGCTGCCGTATGTCTATTTTTGGACCTAAGGAAAATAATTGACTCAGGTAAAAATTTAATAATAATTGGCACTACCAAAATCGGTAAAAAACCGATATAGAACAGGAAACGCCATCCATGTTCTTGTAATAAAAAAATAGCAAGAAATGCCCCTGCAACCCCACCTATAGAATACCCAGAGTACATCAACGCATAAATAAATGATTTTCGCTTAGCTGGGGAATATTCTATGGTAATAGCTGTTGCCGTTGGAACCACTCCCCCTAATCCTATTCCACCGATAAAACGATAAAACCCAAATAATTCAGGATTAGGAGCCATGGCACACAAAATCATTGTAATGCAAAATAACGATATGCATATGATCAAAGACCATTTACGTCCAATAAGGTCGGTCAATGTGCCAATTATTACTGCGCCGAGTATCATGCCCACAAGTACGTAACTTCCAATCGCGCCGGCCTGGATAGCAGTCATTGACCACTGCTTATCTTCCAGTAATGCAGGTAGTACAGCCCCATATATCCCCAAATCATAACCTTCAGTAAAAATACTAAACCAACAAATGGCGAAAATAAGCCAAGTTATTCCTTTATTACTAGATGTTTTTAAGTCCCTCAATTCTTGGGTAGGGGCATCAATACTAGATTCCATTGTTGAAATGTATACCTTGTTACTCAATTTTAACCCTCCTTTATAGTCGGTATTTACAAGCTTTAATAAATACTTTCAAACTATAGAACACATACATTTAAGTTAGCCATTTCTAAACATACATCAGCCAATGAAAAATCCTCTTTTCTCAAGAGTCTGTTTCAGCTCATTCCTTAAACTGGCCGCAGGTGAGATGGTTTCAGGTCGGTTGCAACGGCGTGCTGTGTGCTCGCACCATCCATATAAAATTTGATCATCATCCACCACATTGCCTAGTATGCTAATACGCCGACCATCATACGTTCGGCGTGAAGCCATCAGTTCGTCATACTCCAAAAGTCCCTTTTCAAGGTGTCCTGTTGAATAGCGCTCATGGTGAACTAAAACATTCTCGGGGAGTCGGGGTTTTATTCCCCTCCTTGCACCTTCTTGCTCATAACCTACTGCTAAACCCGCAACTGCAAAAACTCTTTCTGGAAGCCCTAATAGGTTTGAAAATTCTTCTACATTATTTCTTACAGCACCAACAGGAACAGTTGCTAGTCCCAATGATTCTGCAGCAATCGTTGCATTTTGTAAAGCCAATGCTGAATCAACAACTGCTGTTATAAACATTTCGAGATTATCTCCAAGAAATTCATAATTCTGCCGTTCAGTTACATACTTAACTCGGTATAGATCTGCGCAAAATGCTAGGAATACTGGGGCTTCTCGAATAAAATTTTGATTACCTGCAAGACTCGCCAGTTTATCCTTCTGCTCTTTATTTGTTACTATAATGATACTATAGGTGTGCAGGTTGGATGAAGTTGATGCACTGCGTGCAGAAGTTAATATTGCTTTTAAAGTTCCCTCAGGAAGCTTATCTACTTTAAATCTTCGAATTGACTCGTGAGAATTTAAAATTCCGAGAGTCTGGTTATTGATGTCGGAAGGCAATTTTATACCTTCTAAATCGAATCTGCTTTTAATTTTTTTAGACAACAAACTAAATACCCCCTGAACCAACTCAATGTAAATCGATACATTATACATCGTTTGACAATATCGAACATTATGACAGCGTATTGTAGAAATTTTAATTAATTATTTACATGGTACAAAAACAAGGCAAATCAATTCTTTTACTTGTTCTACGGAACGACTATAGACTTTAATACTATTCTTTTGTTTGATTCATTTACTAATAAATTAAAACACCACCAAATAACTTTTATTTTTTAGTTTCTATATGAAAATATCTGTTTTTAACCTATAACAAAACAACTCCCTTCGATGTTATTTTTTCTGAAAATTTATAAATTTATAATATTTTGTCCATTTGCATTTTTAAGTTTATAATACGATATGAGATAAGTAAAATTGATTTAATTGATTTTAAAATTAACTTTTTTTATAGTAATAATTTATAGGATATATTGTCTTAGTTCGACTTTATATAGTGAGGTTAATTTCTAGAATTTAAAGGAACATAGTAGTTGAATGAGGTGTATGATATGGATATTGATCATCTAAAAACATTTGTTAGTGTTGTTGAACTAAAAAGTTATTCAAAAACCGCACTTGTTCAACATATCTCACAACCAACTGTAAGTGCCCGAATCCAGTCTTTAGAAGACGAAATTGAACAAAAGTTATTATATAGACATGGGAAAGAAATACAACTTACTCCGGCTGGAAATTACTTTTACAATAGTGTACAAAAAATTATACAAACCAGCGATGAAATAAAGATGGGCCTTAAAGAATATGTTTCAGATTATGAATATTCTATAGGTACAACCCTATTTCTATGCAATTATTACTTATCAGAATTTATTCCGGAACTCCGAGAAATTCATAATGACATTTCATTAAACATTCGGACCGTTACCCAATCGCACCAATTAATCGAATTATTTACTAAAGGCATTATAGATGTTGCAATTCTATCAGCTCATAGCTTTCCAAATTACAGTAACCAAAAATCACAAAGCGTAGAATTGCTTTGGAAAGAAAAAATTGCCCTTGTTGTATCACCAAACCATCCACTTGTTGGAAGTGTACTTGATTCATGCCACTGCCTATCCAAATATCCTTTAGCATTACTTAGGACAGATGCTAATCATTACTGCCATCAATTAATTGAATTATGCATGGAAGAGAATGTTATTCTTAAACCTGAAGTTGCAACTGATAGCTTTGAAGTAGCAAAAAGATTGGCTAAAAGTGGAGAACTAATTTCATTCTTGCCATATGGTTGTGTCGAACATGAAATTAAAAATGGCCAATTGGTTGAAATTCCATACAATTTTTCTAGAGATTTATCAGCTAATATTTATCTTTTTTACCGTACAGATAAAAACAACAAAATTTTTAATTCCTTATATACATTATTACAGAAGAGAAAGTGATTCCAGTAAATTGCTGTAATGTAATGTCAGCAATTTTACCGATTTTTAAGTGCGTCTATGCAGGGAACAGGTGCATGAGCAGAAAGACAGTGATCTTATACCTAGGGAGGTCTGTAAGAACCGCCATGAACACATGGTAAGAGAAACTGTCAGGAACCGTTGAACATGTGAATCGGCAAAGGTTATAGTGCCTATTTAAAGAACGCTCAAACTGGAAAGGACTGACCGATATATCAGGGATGAATCAACCTCTTTCGTTTATATGTATAAAAAGCAGAATTCCGAAAGGGACTGCTCTAGGCGAAAAAAGATGAAGCCCTGGGGGACTACTAAAGTGGGAGGAGCCGACAGTTGTTAGTTATGTTTGAAGGAGCCCCATTTATTAGCCCCTTAGAACATGGGGTCTGTGTAGCAATGGAACCAAATCACGCAATAAGCATTAGCGAACATTAGGAATCCTATATTTTAGAGCACACATAGGATTCCTTTTTAATTTATTCTGTTAAGTTATCTGGTTCATAAATTAAAGTACGTAATTGTCCATCTCTGATTTCCTCAGGAAGTATAAACGAATAACGCCCAACTATGTTGATATGTTCATGTCCAAGTGGGGCCACAAAATGAAAGTAAAGTACAAAGACGGCAGCATATACCACGGTTTAGTTGATTTCCCTTATCAAGAAGGCGACTACGTAACGATTGTTGTCAGGTATTGGACGGTTAAGGAAGAAGCAGAAGATATTTATTATCATGGCCATATAACACAATTAGAAGACGAAAGGGTAGGTTTTTGGGCCGTTTTAGATGATGACCATGATCAGGAAGAATTTTTTCACTTTGGAGATATAGAGGCAGTATTTGATGGAGATAAAATCCACTTTCTTGGTTGATGGACCAAACGAAGAGAATAGTTGCAAACGTAGAACAACACGAAACAGAATAATTTCACACCTTTTAGTGAAAATTATGTGAATTGTCAAGAATAATCTTGTTCGGTGTTACAATCCATCCTTGATAGCTTCAAGGATGGATATTTATATGACTGTATTTAAACTCTAAACCGTTTCAATTATGTTATCTAAGTCATCAATATCGACCTTACCAGGTCTTTTTGTATCTAGAAATTGAACTTTTTCAACAGGTGTATTTGCTAATTTAAATAGAGCCACCTCGATTACGAAATCGTGAGCCACTCAATTTCAAAACTGCCCATCTTTTTTGTCCTAAGTAGTTACTAACAATGTCCCAAGAGAATGGTTCTCTCGGGACATTAATATTTTTGATCGTAACATAAAATCCACTTATTTTATTTTTTCAATGTAATAGTCTTTGCTTCAGTATAAAAATCAAAGCTGTGACGGCCACCTTCACGTCCGATTCCACTTGCTTTTGCGCCGCCAAATGGTGTCCTAAGGTCACGGACGTACCAGCAATTCACCCATAATAAACCTGAGTGAATTTGTGAGGTCACACGATGGCCGCGTCTTAAATCATTTGTCCAAACGACACCAGCAAGGCCATAGATGGAATCATTGGCAATTTGGATCGCTTCTTCTTCCGTTTTAAATGGAATAACTACCGGAACAGGTCCGAAGATTTCTTCCTGGGCAACTCTCATTTTATTATTTACATCATATAGAACGGTCGGCTCATAGAAGTTTCCATCAGACAGTTCTGTAATTCTTTTACCACCATAAGCAAGTTTAGCACCTTCTGCAAGGCCGATTTGCACATATTCATCTACAGATTGCAAATGTCCTTTTGACACAAGTGCACCCATATCGGTTGCTTCATCGGTTGGATCGCCAACTTTAATTTTCTTAACGGCTGCTACAAACTTATCTAAAAAATGATCGTAGACACTTTCTTGAACAAGAATTCGGGAACCGGCTAAACAAATTTCGCCTTGGTTGCGGAAAATCGCTTCAATCGAACCGGCAACTGCTTCATCCAAATCGGCATCTTCAAAAACGATATTAGCGGATTTCCCCCCCAACTCCAATGAAACAGGGATTAAATTTTCAGATGCATTCCGCATAACGGTTTTACCTGTATTGGATTCTCCAACGAAAGAGATTCTCCGAACGGATGGATGAGAAGCCATAACGGTACCAACTGTACCGCCAGGGCCGGTGATGATATTCAACACGCCAGGAGGCAGTCCCGCTTCATTGGCAATCTCTCCAAGCAACACAGCACTTAATGGTGTATAGGATGCCGGTTTAATGACGACAGTATTTCCCGCTGCCAATGCGGCAGAAGCTTTCCATGTCATTTGCATAAACGGCAGATTCCATGGGATGATCAAACTGGTCACACCCGCTGGCGCATATTGTACATAAGACATATGGCCGCTCATGTCAAAGTGCTCATGAACCATATATTTCGCCATTTCGGCAAAGAAACGGAAATTTGATGCAGCGCGCGGAATATCGAACCCGCGGCTTTCCTTAATCGGCTTTCCGACGTCTAATGTTTCGACTAAAGCTAATCTATCAACATTTTCCATGATTAAATCGGCCATTCTGCAAAGGATTTTCGATCTTTCCTCAACAGGCATATTGCTCCAAACCCCGCTCGCAAAAGTGCGCTGTGCCACTTCTATCGCAAGATTGGCATCCTCCACTCCGCCATTGGCAACTGAAGCATGCTTTCTATTTGTCGCCGGATTATAGGAATCAAATGTTTCCCCTGAAAGTGCGTATCGGTATTCTCCATCTATAAAAAGTTTAGCATCTTGAATAATGATATTTTCTGCAGTTAACCCTTTCGACACATTTACTCCTCCTCTATCTCAATAACCATTTCAATTTCTATAGCTGTATTGTTTGGCAATTGTGCCATGCCAACTGCTGAGCGGCCGTGCTTCCCTTTTTCGCCAAACACCTTCATGATCAGGTCAGATGCGCCGTTCATGACCTTCGGCTGGTCGGTAAATTCTTCCGTACTGTTGACCATTCCGAGTACCTTGACGAACTGCTTTACTTTGCTTAGTTCACCAATTTCATTTTTCACAACACTTAAAAGGTTTAACATTGACTGTTGTGCAGCTAAATAGCCTTCTTCTACCGTTAAATCCCGGCCCAATTTCCCGTGGTACTGGTCGACACCTTGACCTGCGGTAAAAATTAGATTTCCCGTTCTAACACAACCCACATAGTCTCCGTGTGCAGGCCGTAATGCCGGTAATTCCAGCCCTAATTCAGCCAGCTTTTCTTCTGGTGTACTCATGATTTAACCTCTTCCTTTACTTTTACATTTAAAAAGGCAAGTGCATTTTTTCCTAAAATCGCCTGTTTTTGTTCTTCTGATAGTTCAAGAGTATCATCCACTACTTTTCCAGGAGGAATCTCTCTTAGTAAAAATGGATAATCGGATCCCATGACAATTTTTTCATGGCCGAAACGTTCTACTAAATATTTAATGTTTAATGGATCGTAGTTTAGTGAGTCAAAGTAAAAGTTTTTCGCATAATGGCTTGGCGGCTTGCTGATAACGCGCAAGTGCGGCCATACCTTCCAGCCTTGATCAAGACGCGGAAGGATATATGGGAAAGACCCTCCACCATGGGCGAAACAAACTTTTAGTTTAGGGAATTTCTCCATTACACCGCCGCAGATTAAGCTAGCGGCAGCAAGAGCTGTTTCACTAGGCATGCCTACCGTGTACATAAAATTATGGCGCGGCATCCGTTCTCTGCCTAATGTTTCCCATGGGTGAACAAACAACGGTACCTCCCATTTTTCAGCCGCTTCGAAAAACTTCGTAAATGCCGGATCATCGAGATTTTTCCCGTTCACATTTGTTCCGATTTCAATTCCTTTTAAGCCAAGCTCATGAATGCACCGATCCATTTCACGAATGGAGGTTTCCACATCCTGCAGTGGCACTGTACCCAGACCAATGAAGCGGTCTGGATACATATTCACGGTTTCTGCAATAAAATCATTTTGGATTTTTGACATTTCTTCCGCAGCTTTCGGATCCGCGCAATAAGAGAATGTAACCGGAATAGGTGACAATACCTGAATATCTACCCCTTCTTCATCCATATCCTTGATTCTCTTATCAGGATCCCATACCTGGTCCGTTACTTCACGGAACACCTTACCATCTACCATAATATTGGCACCACAGGAGCAGGTCTTCTCAAGTGTCGGCCAGCGTTCGCCTCCAAATTTTTCCTTAAAGTTTGGAATATCTTCTGGGATGATGTGTGTATGAAAATCTACTCTCATTTCCACAAACCTACTTCTTCGGACATTACATGACCGCATTTTTCACAAGTGCGAAGATCTTTGCTGCAGTTGAATTCTTCAATGGCTCCTTTTACTTGTATTTCAATATCTGTTAATTGAACAGTATTACGGTGCATTTCTTGATCACAGTTATCACAGAACCAAACGAAATCCTCTAGTTCTCCTTCTTCGCGCTTGCGTTCAATAACAAGGCCGTAAGTGTCTGCAACACGGTGCGGAGAATGTGGCACGTTTGCAGGAAGCATAAATACTTCTCCTTCTTTAACAGTTACAACTTCACGCTTTCCGTTATTAATAACCTCAACATAGCAATCACCTTTAATTTGGTAGAAGAATTCATCGGAAGGATCCACATGGAAATCTCGGCGTCTGTTCGGTCCGCCAAGAATCATACAGATAAACTCGGAATCTTCCCAAAGAACTTTATTATTTACAGGCGGCTTCAACTGATCCTTATTTTCTTCAATCCATTTTAATAAATTAAACGCTTTCAACTCGGTCAAAGTCGCTTTTGCCATTTTATTATTCCTCCATTTTTTTATTCTATTTTTTATTAGTAAACTGCAAGATAGGAATCTTGGAATTTACTAATTTCTAATATAAATAATAGTGAATAAGTAGGTTTTAAAAAATCGAGTTTTTTCACCATGTGAAATTCGTTGAATTTTTTAAAGATTTTTTATTAATAATTAATAACCAATTTATCAGAACGATTTTTAACTGCAATCTTACCTTTATTGAGCGCATAAAAAAAAGAGCTTAAGCTCTTCAGATTGTCGAGAAAGGGGTATTTTTTCTCGGCAATTTTTTATTATTCCGGATCTAGGGCCCGAAATTAATAGCTTTCTTCTGAATAAAAAAGATTGCCTTCCACTTAACCCATCTTGGCTAAGTGTGTGGCAATCTTTTTCATGGTCTGGCAAGCCGCAGTAAGAGCTTTAAATCCCCAAATTGATTTTCATTGCGGCCATAGGATATTCTTTTAACATCTCTTTCTTCTGAAATACTCATTATAATCTACCCCTTTCAATACCTCTTATACAACAAGCGTACGTTTATTGCTATAGTTCTCATAATCCTTATTAAACACTATTTCCTCGAGGATCTCCACGAGTCGATACACTTCCTCATATAAAACATAGAGTGGTTTTTCCATTCAAATTTCTTTATCCATATCTAAAAATACTCTTCTAGCCTCTAACACAACCCTTTGCCCTTCCGGAGTTTGGATTAGCTGTTTTTCCCTCTCTGTTAAAATTCCACAGAGAATATAGACGATTGTATCCCCGATAAATCTGACTTCCGTATTTCTTGGGCCCTTGTCGCTGCATTTTTTACATAATTATTGATAAAGCTGAGAAACTCTGCTTCACATGCTTTTGAGTCTTTATATTTCATCAATCATAACACCTCTTAATTTTCCCCCATTAAAAAATACCTCTTAAATTTCAATATATCCCAGCTCTTTTGAAATAGATTGTGCGGTGCTTTTTAAACTGCGGATAATCATATCACGATTGCTGTCCTGCATATAGGACGGAGGGCCGACTAAATTAACCGCTGCTATAATTTCGCCTGAATAGGAGAAGATTGGTGCTGCCACTCCATACATGTCATCTGAATTTTCACTATTACTGATCGAATAGCCTTTTTTGCGGATCTCAGAAAGCTCCTTTTTCAATTGATTAATATCTGTAATAGTATTAGGCCCCTCATATGACAAGCCCCTGTTTATCGTCTCCTGCAAATAAACAGAATTGTAAGCCAACAGGATTTTTCCGGAGCTAGTCGCATAAGCCGGTTTCCTAGACCCAATATAGGTCTGAATCGGAGTAGATTCCTCTGATGATACCCTTAACACAAAAACAACCGTCCCTTTGTCGAACATGGCAATATGGACAGTTCCTTTAAATCTAAGAATCAACTCTTTTACTATAGGCATTGCCTTTTCATACACATCCTGCTGAAACATCACATGATTATTCCATTCAAGGACTCTCCAGCCAAGCCGATATTTTTTCTTATTATCTTTCATCAATACACCTTCATCACACAATGTCGTGACGATATGGTGTGCCGTACTAACATGCAGCCCTAATTTTTCAGCGATTGTGCCAATCCCTAATACAGGTTCTTCATTAGAAAAACAGCTGATAATTTGGCATGCCTTTTTCACGGACTCAATCATAGTAGATTCGCCCCTTCAAAGAAGATCTTAAAGTGATAGAACAAATAACAAAATAGCTAGAATTATATTAAACTTATTATAAGAAACTCTCTTTGCATAAGCAAGGTAACCTTTATGTATGGAAATCAATAATTTTCAAAATTAACTAAAAATAAGTTGACTTTACCTATTGTGTTTACTTTATAATAGAAATATCAATATTTGAGAATGGCATTCGATATTATCGAACAAAGGAATATTCCTCGATTCCTCTTTATGATATGGGGTGAAAAAATGCCAGTTATTCAGATGACACTTGTGCAAGGCCGAGATAATGAAGCGATAGAAACCTGTATCAAAAATGTAGCCAGAACTGTAGCAGAGAGCCTAAATGCACCGATTGAATCAGTACGGGTTATAGTAAATGAAGTTCCTGCAAACCGCTTTGCCGTTGGTACCCTACTAAAAAGTGAAAAATGAAAAGGAGAGAATACATGTGACTGTTCAATCTAGTAAAAAAACGGAAGAATTAGCTTTCCTCCTCCGTAATGCGGAAAAAAAAAGAGAAGGAATATCCCCGCTGTCAGCTGACACTACTGATTTAACCATTGATGAAGCTTATAAAATCCAACTGATCAACATCCGGGAAAAGCTGAATCAAGGGCAAGTCATTACAGGGAAAAAAATCGGTCTTACCTCAAAGGCCATGCAGGATTTGCTTGGGGTAGACCAGCCTGATTACGGCCACCTTCTAAATAGCATGGAATATGAAAACGGTTCCGTTATTCCTGCAAATATCCTTTGTCAGCCTAAAATTGAGGCAGAAATTGCCTTTAAGCTGAAAAAGGATTTAACAGGCCCTAATATCACGTCCTTTGATGTGCTCTTGGCAACAGAATATATTGTCCCTGCTTTTGAAATTGTCGATAGCCGCGTCCAAGACTGGAAGATTACCATTGAGGACACTGTTGCCGATAATGCCTCTTCCGGCCTATATGTCCTTGGAGAGCAAAAATTTGAAGTTTCAGAGGCAGACCTTGCCCAATTAGGTATGGGCTTATATAAAAATGGAAAATTGGTCAATACCGGTGTGGGTTCAGCAGCCCTTGGACATCCTGCCAATTGTGTGGCATGGCTCGCAACAAAACTAGCAGAATATGATATTCCATTAAAGGCTGGGGAAATCATCCTTTCAGGTGCCCTATCCGCAGCAGTCGCCATCAACCCTGGAGACCAATTTACTGCCCGATTCGCAGGGTTAGGAGAGGTATCAGTTAGCTTTAAGTAAGACGTGTTCGGATAATGAAAACTATTAATGAGGTGAAAACAGTGGAAGCAACAAAAATACATTCCCTTGCTGAATTTCTGCATCAAGCAGAGCTGGATAAAAGAGAGGTAACTAGAATTACTGCAGAAAATCCAGAGCTGACGGTAGAGGATGCATATAAAATTCAAGATGAAATCATCAAAATCAAACTGGAAGCAGGCCAAAGCATTTTCGGTCCAAAAATGGGTCTGACAAGTGAAGCTAAAATGACCCAAATGAATGTTAAAGAGCCAATCTTCGGGTATGTGTTTGATTATATGAAAGTTCAAAACGGCGGCAGCATCTCTATCAGCCAATTGATTCATCCGAAAGTAGAGGCAGAACTGGCCTTTGTTTTAAAGAAAGACTTAGAAGGAGAAAATCTATCGGTTGAAGACGTCTTAGATGCAACCGAATACATTTTCCCTGCCTTAGAAATCATCGACAGCCGGTATGAAAACTTTAAGTTCACTCTTCCTGACGTGATTGCAGACAATACGTCCGCTTCAAGAGTTGTTCTCGGGGACAGCTTACGAAAACCTCATGATTTCCAGTCGGATTTAGTCGGGGCAACTATATATATTAACGGGGAAGCAAAGGCATTTGGAACCAGCTGTGCCATTCTAGGACATCCGGCACTATCAATTTCTACGCTGGCAGCCATGCTCAGCCGAAAAGGCAAATCCTTAAAAGCCGGTGACATTATCCTTGCAGGCGCCCTCACCGAAGCCATCAGATTTAACAAAGGCGACTTCATTTCCGTCAAATTTGACGGTATGAACGATGTAACCTTCCATGCTGTAGAGTAGTTTCTTCCTATAGACAGTATAACCAGCGAAACTTTTAAAACTGGGTATACTGTCTTTATTTTATTTGGAGATTTTACTCACGGCGCAGGACTTACTAAGGTTTTGAGATATTAATTTGTGAATATAGCAACAGTAAAAAGGCACAGCTAAGATCAATTGCTGGCTGTGCCTTTTTACGCTCAAAACATCCAATTGTCAGCTTTAGGATTCTTCCCTCCTGCATTATTTCTCCTTTAAAGCATCATTTTTTGCCCTTATGTCCAGCCGAGAAGCGGGGCCGCTTGTTCCCGTTTGCCCTGTAAAATAAGTTCTCTAATTCTAGTGGAAGAAATCTTATCTCCATCCATGCTGCAAATCGGATTGATAGACTGGACCGGGAAATGTTCTTTTAATAAATGAACATCTCCCACACGTTTATGGCCGAAGCGAAAATCATCACCAACGAAAATTCTTACAGGATTCAATAACGATAACTCTTCAATAAAATCCTCGGCTGTTCGCTGCAGGTATTTTTCATTAAACTTTGCAAGAACGATATGTTCTACCCCTAAATCACTAATCAGTTGAATCTTTTTCTCAGGAGTTGTCAATACTTGCGCCCCTTGAAAATAAGAACGTGGGGGTGGATAAAATGTATACACGACATTCTGTACACCTTCTAAATGGCTGTTTTTTACCATTTCACGGAGTACAGCCTGATGACCCCGATGTACTCCATCGAAGGCACCAATAGCAACAACTGATCTAGGTAATTGAAGACTGTCAGTTTGATGGACTTCCAATGGATTACTCCTCATCATGGTGTTTTTTTACACATTTTGCACTTTGGTCTTATATTCCTCGGACATAAGCAGAGATTCTTCCAATGCCCGTTCTACGCGGGGATAGGAAGGATTGTTTTTCTTATGCACATTATAGAACATTCCCATTTTACGGACAGGGTCGCCCGAATAATAACGTTCATATTGTAATAACCTTTGCCCAAATGCCTCTCCGCATAAATCCCATGCTAATTTGAATAAACGAACTCGTTTTTCCGAAGATACACCTGAACGGCCGACATAATATTTCTCCATGTTCTCCATTATTTCTGGGTTGACAAAATCTGCACCAGTTGGTGACATTAAAAGTCCGCCTGCGGCAACAGTCTGCAGAATTTCAATGGCTCTTGGGTACATTTTTGGAAGCAATCCGCGAATAGTTTCAAGTGGTACAATATTTGGTAAAACCTCACCATGGTCTGTAATTGTATATTCATACTCAGCAATTCGCGCCAAAGCTCGGATGGTCTCTACACCCTGAATCAGTTCAGATAATTGATTTTGTACATTCAAGAATCCATCTACACCAATGGCATCTGCTACAGAACAGGCCACATCTGTTACAAAGGAAAGCTTGCACAATCCTCTAACGGCAGACTGATGGGATGGCTGAAGGTTTACACCTGTTTTAGGATAAAGTAAATTTGCAGCTTCTACATTTTGATTAATAAACACTCGTTCCCATGGTACGAGGACATCATTAAATACTAAAATGGCATCCATTTCCTCAAAACGCGATGCTAATGGATGGTCCCAAGTAGAACGTTTTCCATCTTGCATCTCTTCGCGGCAATAAATACACAATCCAGGAGTGTCAAGTGGAAGTGCAAACGAAATCGCATACTTGTCATCGCCCGGCTTAAATCCCGGATAAGAATAAACGATTACTTCATCTGTAATAGGTGCAAGAGTTGCTAACATTTTAGCACCGCGTACAATTAAACCATCTTCCGTTTCTTTTACTACCCCAAGGTGAGTAAACTCATCATTTTGCTCAAACGAAGCCTTACTGCGGTCATTCTGTGGATTTACGATAGCATGCGTCAAGAACAAGTCATTATCTCTAATATAGCGGTAATAGTTAATGATATTATCGCCGTACTGTTCTCCATACTGACGGTAAAACCAATCGTTTGTTGCCATGGAGGTCACAACAATACTAAGGAAATCTGGTGTTCTGCCCATCAAGCCAAAAGTAGATTCAGCCCATACTTCAAACAGCTGCCGGCGTGCTTTAAGATCCTCCCCATTTCTTGGAATAAGATACCCATTATTCACCCGTTCGCCAGTCTCATCGCAAATATGTGTAATTTTATCTTGGTATTCAGGGTCATGCTGTAAATCAAACAACCTAGCAATTTCTTTAATTGGCTGTTCGAATACTGGATGGTTCACCACATCTGTGATTCTTTCGCCGCGAAGCCAGATCTCCGGTGTACGTGATTTTAATCCGTTAATATATTGTTCTCCTGTTCTGATACCCATTCGTTATTCCCTCCAAATTTCATAAAATTTCGCTAAATTTATTCTTCCTGTTTCGAAGTATTTGCGTTATAAAATTTCCTTAGACAGTTGGATCTGTTTCCTTTGTCACGAAACGGACAGAAAGCGCATTCATAAGACCTAAAAATAAATATTAACGTTTACAAACCTGTTAATCTTTAAGTCCTTCAATCCTCCAATCTTTACTATCTGTTTATCACAATACTAAAAAAAACAATTTACTTCGATCACAGGATTTAAAATAGTGAAATTTTTATGAAAATTTAGGGAATTTTTAAAAATCCAAACTTAAATAGAATTATCTTTTGGCATATTTCTTATTGGCACTTTTTAACTCAATATAGCCTAGCTCTCGGGAAATGGCTTTAGCAGTATTCACAACACTTCGAATAATGTGGTCACGATGAAGCCCATTCATATAGCTTATGGGGCCAACTAAATTAACGGAAGCAATCGTTTCCCCTGAATAAGAGAAAATTGGAGCGGCGATGGCATACGTGCGTGTATCATTTTCATTATCGCTTATGGCGTAACCTTGTTCGCGAACAGACTTCAAATCCCTCTCAAGCAGCTTAACATCGGTAATGGTATTCGGCCCTTGTCTTGTTAATCCTTTTTCGATTGTTTTTTGAAGATAAGCGTTATTGTAAGCAAGTAATGCTTTCCCTGCACTTGTACAATAGGCTGGCCTTCTTGCCCCGAGATACGTTGGAACAGAGTCTAAATCTTCGGAATTGATTCTTAACACATGGACTACATCTCCCTCATCAAACATGGAAATATGCGCTGTCCCTTTAAATCTCACTATTAATTCCTTTACTAATGGCATCGCTTTATCATAAAAATCTTGCTGAAACATCACATGATTATTCCATTCAAGTATCTTCCAGCCTAGTCTATACTTTTTGTCTACATCTCTCATTAAAACCCCCTCTTTGCAAAGGGTTGTAATAAGGTGATGTGTGGTACTTGTGCTTAATCCCAGCTTTTCTGCAATCTCTGCATTTCCTAACACAGGTTCATCCTGCGTAAAACAACTTAAAATTTGACATGCTCTACTTACTGAATTAATCAATATTAACTCACTCTCCTTAATTCAAACCTTCTTAAATAAATAGTAGGGAATCAACATTTCGTAAAATTCAAAAAAATCGCATTATAATCATAAAATAGAATATCTCTCATTACAAATATTAATATAGTAGAAACTTACATTTCTTTTTCCTTATCAAAAAAATTTCATGAAATTTCATAATGTTGAACGTGGAGGCTTAAATTTTCAAATATTCTGTTTATGATAGTAAACATACGATCCATTTTAAAAGAAAAGGAGAATGAATACATGCAAAAAGAAACGAATCAAGATTTATTCAAACAAATTATGGGAAACTACCCCACAGGAGTAACAATCGTAACAACCAAAAAAGAAGATGGAACACCAGTGGGGCTTACAGTAAATTCATTTGCTTCTGTTTCGCTTGATCCACTATTGGTTTTATGGTCTATAGATCACAGATCTTCCTTACTTGAGGAATTTAAAGAAAGTGGGAAATTTGCTATTCATGTATTGGCAGAAGAACAGGTAGAACTTTGTAAAACTTTTGCAACTAAACACTCTGACCGTTTTAGTACATGCGATTGGAAACTTTCGAGCAATGGATTGCCTATTATTGACGGTGTTCTTGGGGTATTTGAATGTAAAACATTTAAAGCCATTGAAGCAGGGGATCATACAGTAATCATTGGAGAAGTGACAGACCTTCAGATCAATAAAGAGAAAGATCCAATGTTGTATCACCATAGAACTTTCGGCCCTATCCCTAAAGAGTTTTATCGTCCAAAACAGTCTGTGTAGAGGATCTTTATTTAAGATCGCCCCCATACATGTATAATAGAAAAAAGCCAACGACCTTCATATAGGTGGTTGGCTTCCCTTGTTATCCATATAACACTCTAGTGTTAAAAAGGTTCCATATTTCCCATATAAAAAAACGCTTGGCATACGTATGTTTTTGTAAAATCTGATTTTATTCTTCTATTTATTATAGTAGCGCTTCAGCCTTTACTTTAGCAATTTCTGCGGCTACATCAACAATCATATCTTCCTGACCGCCGACTACCTTGCGTTTGCCTAATTCTACTAAAATATCGCGTGAATCGATGCCGAACTTGGCTGCTGCCCGTTTCGCGTGGAGCGCGAAGCTTGAATAGACACCTGCATACCCAAGAACAAGACCATCCCTAGTAATCTCCTGTGGTGTTTTTAGAATTGGCGCAACAATTTCTTCTGCTAAGTCCATCATTTTATAAACATCGATTCCTGTTTGTATTCCCATCCGGTCAAGCACAGCAGTAAGTACTTCTGTTTGGGTATTACCTGCTCCCGCACCTAGACAACGAACACTACCATCGATACGCGTTGCTCCCTCTTCAATCGCAACTAATGAATTGGCCATGGCAAGAGACAAATTATTATGGCCATGGAAGCCAATATTGATTCCTACACTTTGTTTCAAGGCACGGATCCGCTCACGGACTTGTTCAGGAAGCAATGCTCCAGCAGAATCCACGACATACACCGTATCCGCGCCATAGCTTTCCATTAATTTTGCTTGTTCTACAAGTTTTTCTACGGGCGCCATATGGGACATCATCAAAAATCCCACGGTTTCCATCCCCAGCTCTTTTGCAGCCACGATATGCTGCGGAGCCACATCCGCTTCCGTCACATGTGTAGCAATCCGCGCCATTTTCGCTCCTAATTTTGCCGCTTCTTTTAATTCCTTCACTGTACCAATTCCCGGAATCAAAAGCACAGCTATTTTGGCCTGATCGGCTACAGATACAGCTGCTTCAATTAACTCCATTTCATTGGTTCGAGAAAGACCATATTGTAAAGAGGATCCGGATAAGCCATCACCATGGGCAACCTCGATATAAGGAACTCCAGCATCATTTAACGCTTTTGCTACTTTTAGAACCTGATCAACCGTAAATTGATGGGCAATTGCATGACTTCCATCACGCAATGCCACTTCTGTGATATAAATATCCCGCGCATTTTTCATTTTATGTAAGACTCCTTTCTATTTAACTAGTTCTTTTGCTAATTGATTTTTCGCAAATTCTTCTGCTACTTTTACGCCTGCTGCTGTCATAATATCAAGATTGCCGGAGTATTTCGGCAAATAGTCTCCAACTCCTTCTACCTCGATAAAAATGGTTACTTTATTCCCATCGAAAATAGGTTCTGTACGAATTCGGTAGCCAGGCACATAAGATTGAACTGCTTTTTCCATTTCTTTAATGGATTTAGTGATTTTCGCTTCGTCCATCGTTCCATCTTCCACGAGGGCATAAACCGTATCACGCATCAAAATCGGAGGTTCAGCCGGGTTTAAAATAATGATGGCTTTTCCTTTCTTTGCCCCGCCTACTTCTACAATTCCTCTTGATGTGGTTTCCGTAAATTCATCAATATTTGCCCGTGTTCCGGGACCGGCACTGCGGCTGGAAATCGTAGCCACAATTTCAGCATATTCTACCGGACTAACGCGATTTACCGCATGAACCATCGGAATGGTTGCCTGACCACCGCAGGTAATCAAGTTAATATTTTCTTCCTCGATATTCGAACCCATATTTACGGATGGCACAACGAATGGCCCCCGAGCCGCTGGTGTCATATCTATTGCTTTAATTCCAGCTTCTTTTAACATTTTGGCATGACGGGCATGGGCCTTTGCTGAGGTAGCATCAAACACGATATCCGCTAAATCTGAATGATCTTCAAGGAATCCCTTTAAACCTGTATCAACTGCTAAATATCCCAATTCTCTTGCACGGCGCAATCCATCCGATTCTGGATCAATCCCAATTACAGCGGTAAGCTCTAAAACATCAGAACGTCTAAGTTTAATCATGAGGTCGGTTCCAATATTTCCTGAACCTAAAATGGCGACTTTTACTTTTGACAAAATATTCTCCTCCTTTGTATGACCCACTATTTATTTGTATCCAAACCTACACATGTGGATTTGATTTTGTAACCCATGCGCTGAGAAATACTTGCAGCAGCCTGCTTAATTTGCTTAATGACTTCAGCAAGTCTTACTTCATCCATTCTCACTTTAGGAGCTGCGCAGCTAATCGCCCCTATCACCTGTCCGTGATGATCAAATATCGGCGCGGCCACACACTTAAGTCCTAATTCTATTTCCTCATCATCAATGGAGTAGCCCTGTTCCCGAATAATGTGTAAATGTGTTTTCATCTTTTTTTTATCTGTAATCGTGTACTCTGTATATGGTTCCAAATCAGAGTTTAAGAGAAGCCTTTCCATTTCCTCTTCCTCTTGAAAAGCTAGAATTGCCTTTCCTACCCCTGTACAATAAATCGGAGCACGCTTCCCAACATGAGAGTAAATTCTTAATGCCCGTGGACCGTCTAACTTTTCAATGTAAATAACTTCTCCCTGTTCAAAGACAACTAGGTGTACGGTTTCCTTTAGTTCATCGACAAGTTCCTTAATGGTGGGGCGTGCAATTTTTCCAAGATCAAATTGATGACTAACCCTGTTTCCAAGTTCAAATAGCTTCAGGCCAAGCCTGTATTTCAAATCATCTTTGTTTTGCTGCAAATATCCTCGATATTCAAGGGTCTTCATAATACCGTGAACGGTACTTTTTGATAAGCCAAGTTTATCGCTTATGTCCTTTACACTCAGTTCCTGATCAAAAGCCAAAAACAATTCGAGGATGTCTGCTGCTCGTTCTATAGATTGAATTAGGCGTTCTGCCATTTTCCACCTCCTGCATCCGGCATTACCGAATGTCATTCGTAAATATTTAAGTATAAATTAATAGTAAAGGATGTCATCACTAACTGTCAATAAAATTCTGAATTTTTAACCCTATTGCAAAAAAATGCTTGAAAAACGGCTGGATCTGCCCTGGATTACCCGTACCGCCTGCGAACAGCTCGCACCTGGAGCGGAAATCAACACACAAGTTTAACACCCAATATGGGTGTTTTTGCCCAACGCCTCGAAAAGGTGGAATAAGAAATTCCCCTCCTAATTGTTAAAAATTTCAGAGAGGGAATTTGGATAGGATTACTCTATTTCTGGTATAGCCTTTGATTGGTTCAATTCGTGAATGATTGCATCCATATCAACAGACTCCTGTTGTTTGTTAAACTCTGATAGTTCTTCCATTTGAACAAATTTTCCTTTTCCATACCAATTACACACCTTTTTTAGAGTAATAGTATCAGTATGTCTAAGATTTAGAGATTACTTGCAATTGTCCTGAAGTTTCTGCATCAGTACCGCAGGAACCGTCTCACTAGGCCTTGACCGGTAGTTAATATCGTGATAAAATGGATAACATATTCCACATTACGGGACATATAGATTACATAATGGAATATTAATCTCGTGTTTTAAGCGTTTGTCTTGTCAGAGAATTTCTGAGCAGAAAAAGAATTGGAGGTGGCGGCAATGAACTATATATAACACCATTCTTATAAAAAGACTTCTTATAAAAAGACTTCGTATAAAAGGAGGTTTCATGTATGATTGATGCTGAGGAATTTCGTAAAGCACTCAGATCATTCACCACAGGGGTTACAATTATTACTATTCCAGACGCCACAGACATGCACGGTATGACCGCCAGTTCCTTTGCTTCAGTTTCGGTCAATCCCCAGCTTGTACTGTTCAGTGTTGCCAAGACCGCGCGTGCACACGGTCTACTTCAGTATTCGGACAGATTTGGAGTTAATGTGCTTATGGAATCACAAGCTGCGTTAGCCAACTATTTCGCCGGGCGAAACGCTGAAAAGATTTTGCCGAGCTATGAATGGGTTGAAGGATGTCCCGTTTTAAACGAGTCATTAGGATTCTTTGCATGTCGTAAGTGGGCTGAATACGATGGAGGGGACCATACCATCTTTGTGGGAGAAGTTCTTCAAATTCGTCGTACCGATGAGAAGCCGTTGGTTTGTAGTCGTGGAAGGTTTCATCAGTTGGGTGAAAGGCTCGTGCCTCAACCCTAATATTCCGTTAACAAGTTGCTTATTATCTCGGAGGGATGGATGAAAATGAGAAGTGTCTTATCTGTTAATAATCTTGAATGGAAGCCCTTTCAAGTCGAGGGTTCGCAAGGGTTTGAATTTAAATTCGGGATTATTGGGAAAGAGTATACCGATGCTTATAGTGTGGATTTGGTACGTGTGGCTCCAGGAGGATTTTCCCCCGTTCATATCGATTATGATAACCATTCTTTCTACTTTATTGAAGGGGAAGGCGTAGTTACTATAATAGACAAACGGTGGGAAGTTGGTCCTGGTTCAGTCGTTAAGATTCCATTCGGAGTCATACATTCGATTGAAAACGTGGGGGACGTTGATTTGCTTTTTATTACTATTTATGATCCGCCACGAAATCGCTAGGTTTTCTATGCGAGCATAAAAAAATTATATTTAGGGAGATGTGACCTATGTCGTCTACGACTATTAAGATTTTAGATAAGGGTCCCCTTCATGTTATAGGTTCAATTGAACTTCTTGACGCAGAAGGAAACCGTTTTGAAACCCGCGGGCAGTTTACACTATGCCGCTGCAGCAAGTCCCAAAATGCCCCATTCTGTGACGGAATGCATCGGTTAGCCAGGTTTAATAGCTGTCCACGGGTAAATGGCTTAATCGAATCATCTCAGAATGAAAGCAGGATTTAGTGCATCGTTAAGGATTCGTTCAATGTACATCAGCGTGATAGCTCTTCCAAGTGAAACCATCAATTAAAGCTCTAATCGATGGGAGCGAAGGTGTATGCAATCAGTTACTTGTAGCTGCGTTGAAATGAATGTTCATAAATACGGATGTCCAATGTTGTATGTTATGATGCAAGCATCCAAAGACGAAAAAACCAATATCTCTAATGCTGAATGGATTGCTAAGTTGCTCCTTGTACTTTATCCTCCGGCCTTGTCTATATTGCAAAAGGCGAACGGATCGCGAAACAGCGTTAAGTCCACTTTGCTATTGCTTAATAGAAAAACGAGTGATAATGATGTTCAACAAGATTTTTACAGAAAAAGGGCTATATGTGCAGGATTAATGTGACGAATATCATAGGGAGGCGGGAAGCAATGATTACAAGAGATTTTGTAATAAAGAAAGTTTTCAGGCGCTATGTTTGGTTGGTGCTGATCGTTTATTTTTTCGCTGGGTTGGATCGGGCCAATATTGGTTTTGCTTCGCTATCTATGAATAAAGACCTTGGGCTTACCGCTCAGATGTATGGATTCGCAGCAGGACTTTATTTTTTAGGATATATTCTCTTTGAGATTCCGAATTTAACTTTATTAAATAAATTAGGTACGCGTCGGTGGCTAACTACCATCATGATTGTATGGGGAGTGGTTTCTACTTGTACGATGTTTGTTCAAAGCAGCTCAAGCTTGACCGTATTGCGATTTTTGCTCGGTGTTGCCGAAGCGGGTTTTACGCCCGGAGTCCTCATCTTTTTAACGCATTGGTTTCCGGAAACCCACCGCGCTAGAATTAACGGTATATTCTTCCTCGGGGCTCCGATTGTATCTACGCTCGGTTCGTTGTTATCTGGAGTGGTTCTCAAATTGGATGGAGTATTAGGGGTAGCTGGGTGGAAATGGCTCTTTTTATTAGAAGGAATCCCATCTGTTTTACTTGGCGTGGTTGTTTATTTTTATCTTTCTGATCGTCCATTCGATGCGAAATGGTTGACCCATGAAGAAAAAGAAATATTGCAAAATAATTTGGGGGAAAAATCAAAGGATTGTAAATCGGAGTACAAAATAGGTTTTTTGAAAGCGTTCACAAATCCAACGGTCTTGTTTTTTGGTTTGGCTTACTTCGGTATACAAACGCTGAGCACTGGAAACGCCTTTTGGATGCCGCAGATTATCAAAGGTCTTCATCTCGAAGACTCCATGGTTGCATTCGTCTCAGCTATACCCCCATTTATTGGTGCAATCGCCATGTATTTTTGGGGAAGACACTCGGATAAAACCTATGAGAGAATATGGCATGCGTTCATAGCGGCAGTGATTTGTTCGGTAGGTTGGTTTGTTGGAGCGATGCTTCAATCCCCCCTATTGTTAATTTGCGCACTTACAGTAGGTAGTATTGGCTTTTATTCTTTACTTGCGGTGTTTTGGACGATTCCCACCAAATTATTTTCAGGCATATCGGCTACTTCTGCTGTAGCAGCCATAAGCTTAATTGGAAATACGGGTTCATTTATTATGCCACAGGTTATAGGGAAAATCAGGGATGTGACGGGCGGTTTTACAGGCGCTTTTTTACTTATTAGCAGTTCGATTTTGTTAACAGGAATAATCATTTTAATTGTCGGAAATAGGAAGGCAAAAGTCACTAACAGTGTATCATCGGAAGAGGAAAGAATAAGTTTAGAAAGGTTCAGAGAGTTTGACAGTACGATGAAACGGTGATACAATCAACTCGTAATTCCGTAATACGGAATGAAGGAGTTGTATATTGGAATGCAGGAATCAAAAGTTCAATCGATTGATCGTGCCTTTATGCTGCTCGAACATCTTGTTAAGTTCAGATCAGCAGGTGTTTACGACCTTGCTCGCGAAACCGGTCTAGCTAACAGTACGGTTCACCGCTTATTACAGGCCATGCAAGCTTCGGGGGTAGTAGTCAAAGACCCTCAAACTAATCGTTATCAACCAGGAATCCGTCTCTTCGAATGGGGCCAGACGGCCGTCATTCAATTGCGGGTTAGAGAGTTAGCAAAGCCTTTTCTTCAGGAATTCGCCACGGAAAATGGAGAAACTGCGGCCATCGGCATCCTTGATGGGAGCGACGTGATTTACATTGATTGGATTCCATCCCGTCACTTGGTTCAATCCCGTGTTACTATCGGCGAGCGGGTCCCTGCATACTCGTCCTCTTTGGGCAAGTGTCTCATTGCTTGGTTACCTTCGGAAACTAGACTTCAATTATTTAAGGCAATGCCCATGTTCGTAACCGAGCACGGATCTGATGATAAAATCGCCGAAGCCGAAACTTGTCTGGCCGAAGTTCGTCAGCGGGGCTTCGCCATAGATAAAGAACAGCGTCAATCCGGTGCTTGCACTGTCGCAGCTCCATTAAAATCCAACGACGGTTCGGTCATTGCAGCCATTGGTCTTGGGGCTCCGTCTAGTCGGGTGACAGAGGAACGTATGGACTATTTTGGTAAACGCCTTGTAGAATTGGCTATAACCATCGAGAGTCATTTGGAAGAAATTAGATGAAGAAGGACCAAAAAGCTGCCATTGACAAAAGGCTTATTTATGATGTACCAGCCTTAAAATGGATTCGAGAAAACAAAAAACGTAGCAGACCGCTATCAGTCTACTGCGTTTTTTGGGTTCTGGTACAAGAAATCGTAATTCTATGTAATGATCCCAAAAACTATCGGAAGTAAAACGAATAGAAATTCTTCGTTTTCTTTATCATCATACTTCGAAACCTACATGTAGTGAGATGACGGAAACTCTTAACTTAAATAAGTCCAATCGTTCCTATCATCTCAAAATTTTGCAAGAAGCTGACCTTATTGACTTAACTCGGCAAGGTTAATATAAAAAAATCACCATAAAGGAGGATACTTTTAACGAATTTATCCCAGGTTTTTTGGACACATTATAAGTGCCAAAAAGCCTTTAAATATAATCAATAGTTTGAAAGTATTAAAACTATTTAATTGAGAGGTGTGGAAATTTGGAGTACGGTAACAAATAACTTAAAATGGTTAATTTATTCATTATGTTTTGTCGTTCTATTAGGAACGATGAATGCGGTCTTATTTAATGTAGCTCTTGAGGATATTGCAAAAGATTTATCAATTAGTCATTCAAAAGTAAGTTGGATTACAGTAGGTTATGCCTTAGTTACTGCTATTGGCTCTATGATTTATGGAAAACTAGCTGATCGTTTTCGTGTAAAAAAACTATTTATCATTTCAATCATATTGTTTATATTCGGTTCCATCATAGGTTTTAGCAATCAATCATTTGTTGTTGTTATCTTTGCAAGGCTTCTACAAGCTAGTGGAGGATCTGCTTTTGTTGCGCTCGCCATGGTTACTGTAGCAAGAATATATACTCCTGATGAAAAACCTCGAGCATTAGCAATGATCAGTTCTTCTATCGCTTTAGCTGTTGGTATGGGGTCACTAGTTGGTGGAGCAATTAATGATATACTTGGTTGGCCTTATCTATTCTTAATTATGGTCATTTCCATTGTTGGTATTGCATTACTGATGAAATTTATGCCAAAAGAAGAAACTCATTATTCAAATGACGTATTTCACTTTGATTTTCTTGGTGCTTTGTTGTTATTTGGATTGATCGCTACCTTTTTACTAGGGGTAAACATAAATAGCTGGCTTTTTGTATTCTCATTCGTTTTATTTTTCTTATTCAGGACACGAATGACCAAAGCAAAATATCCATTTATTGATATTGAATTATTTAAAAACAAAGTTTACCTTCGCTTAATAACTGTTGGATTTATTAATAATACTGCCGGAAAGATTTATGCAGATTCCTTTTCTTTTCCCATTCAATTCTTCAAAGTAATTGAAACCACAATAATGCATTCACTATTCACCCTAAGACCAACAGGATTCAAAAATGCCTTAATTAAAATACTTAAAGATATCCTTCACCTGGCCCTTAGAGGACAAATCTCCCTTTAGTGGAAGGAACATATAAATATAGGAAGGTCTTATTTTTAATGGAAAGAAGGCAAATGAATGCCAACCGGAATGCATCAAGTTGAGGTGGATTTACCGATTAATAAGGTTTGGGATTTTGTTAAGGTTATGGATAACTGGGCTCCTCTCATTCCTGGATATATTCAACATCGAAAATTTACGAACCGTCAGTCCACTTGGGAGTTTTATAGTAGCATTGGATTCATAAAGAAAAAGATTCGTCTGATGGTTACCATAAAAGAATGGATTGAACCGACAAAGGTTTCTTTTCATTTAAAGGGGGTAAATGAAGGACTTTCAGGCGAAGGATACTTCCTAGCGGAGGCGATTGATAAAAACAAAACGAAGATAACAGGCTTTCTTGAACTCACTGCAGGTGGCGCAATGGGGCCGGTGGTGAATGCGGTCGTAAAATCGAAGCTTCCAAAAGGTACGAAGGATATGGTCATTGCGATTTCCACTAAATTGGAGGAGCTTAATAACATTGGAACTAGTGTTTAACACCAAAAAAGAACAGTCCCCCCTTCCATTAAGCAATTAAGGATTGGGAGGGCTGTCCCAAATGGTATGTAAGGAAGGATATATCTCTTTAGTGAAGCCAGTAATACGTTCTTGATTCATGACTCTTCCCGCTTCTCTTCATCGACTTAAAAGAATCATATACTGCATTCGAACAAGATCTTTTAATACTTCTATTTTCTCTTAGTGTCGATTACTTCAAATGGAATAAAAACCTCATGTTTTTTCAAAGCAGAACTTCTCATTCCTTTGATATCAAATTATACCCCCATGTAATAGAGTCTATATCTAAACTCTCACAACTTTTCTTAAAAACCAAACTTCTAATTGTTTTATATTTCCTATAACTAAATAAGTCCACCCCCATGATAACTCAGAGCAAATTTTTTATCTATCAAATTGAGGGTAAAATTGTAGGGGTACCATGGCTGTTGTATTCCTACAATTTGGGGTGCATTTTCCTATACAAATTTTTATGTAATTTCCGCACAAATGGCTTTGGGAATATTCATGCCATGGGGACGGTTCTAGCGGCCGAATTTTCCTCATTTGAACCGCGAGAACCGTCCCTGTGGCGTTCTATGCCTTATAAATTAATACGTACTCACCCGGTCCAATTAGCGCCACTCCAAGGACTACAGCGATCAAAATAAAGTTATATTCAAAACCGCCCTCAGTCAGCCAAAAGCCATTCTTGCCATGGACGGTGAAGATGGCATCAATCATGACGATAATGATAAGGATTGCACCCAGCCAGGTGAGAAGTCCCGCTGAAAATAGAAGTCCGCCGGCCAATTCAAATAATCCTGCTAAAATCGCCCATGTCTTACCGCCAGTCTTTATTCCAATCGAGCCTAAAAATTCACCAAACTTGACCACTCCTGGACCGCCAAACCAGCCGAATAATTTTTGGCATCCATGCCCTACGAACGTCATTCCAACAGCCAATCGAATAATCAAGAGCCCTAAATTAACCATTCCTACCCCTTCTTTCAAAGACGATAGCCCAACATTATGAAGGCCGCGTAACAAAATATCCCATTTAACTTAATAGTAGTCTACTGTTGTTTTACCCGGGACCGTTTGATAAAGAACGAAAGAACTAATGCCACAAATGCGATACCGGTAGCAACAATAAAAGCATCATTAATCCCATCAATCGTAGCTTGCTGCATGGTTTGACCGTAAATTAAATACGTTGAAAGCTCTCTTCCTGTTGAAACCGGCAGGTTCGTGAAAACTGACAGACCCTGAGCAAGCTGCGATAAACTGCTGGCTATAAAAGAATTGGAACTTGAGATTGCATCCCCATACTCACTATAATGGAACCCTTGTCTTGTCGTCATGACTGTAACTAGGAAGGCGGTCCCTATACTTCCTGCTACCTGCCTTGCTGTATTGGAGGCAGCCGTCCCGTGAGAGCCAAGATGGCGTGGTAACTGATTCAGCCCTTCTGTCATGACGGTCATCATGATAAAGGACATTCCAAACATCCGCATCACGTATAGGAACATTATATGGCCATAACTGGTTGTCATACTCAGACTGGTAAATCCCCATGTGGTAAGTACGGTAATCGCTAAACCAGTGACGGCTAGCCATCTTGCGCCGATTTTATCAAAAAGAGCTCCTGAGATAGGGGACATAATGCCCATCACGATGGCACCAGGTAGCATCAACAGACCTGATTGTAATGCTGTATACCCTCGAATGTTTTGCAAATAAATCGGAAGTAAGATCATGGCGCCAAACATAGCCATGTTAACAATCATACTGATAATCGTTGTTAAGGCGAAAATATCATATTTAAAGACCCGTAAATCAAGCATTGGCTTTTCTGCCGTCAGTTCGCGCCAAACAAAACAGATTAAAGAAATAATTCCTATGATTAAGGAAATAACCACTGTTTTACTTGACCAGCCGTCATTGCCCGCTTCACTGAATCCGTATAACAAGAACCCGAAACCAAGGGTTGAAAATAAAAATCCTGAGAAATCAAATTTAGGATTCGTTACTTTAGTAACGTCCTTCATCCACATGAAGCTAAGAATTAAATCAAGAACTCCAATCGGGATAACAATATCGAACAATAATCTCCATGAAAAATGGCCAATGAGCCACCCGGATAAGGTTGGACCGATCGCAGGAGCGAATATCATGACAATCCCCATAATCCCCATGGCCTTGCCGCGCTTTTCCGGAGGGAATAATGCAAAAAATACAGTCATTAACAGGGGCATAATAATACCTGCACCGCAAGCCTGAATGACCCTTCCAATCATGAGCATACTAAAGTTTGCTGACACTGAACAAACTACCGAACCCAATGTAAATAAGAAAATGGCGCTAATGAACAGTTTTCTGGTTCCAAACTTCTCAATCAAAAAGGCCGTTATAGGAATCGCAATTCCGTTTACTAACATGTAACCTGTTGAGAGCCATTGTACGGTATTGGCTGAAATATCTAAATCATTCATAATATGCGGAATGGCTACATTCAATAAGGTTTGGTTCAGAATGGCAACAAACGCACCAAGCATTAATGCCACAAGAATTTTTCCGGTCCCCGATTCTTTTTCAGTGTCGGAATCCGATGGTTTTTTCTGCTTTTGCATGCTTTCTTTCGGCTGAACATCCTCCTGTGCATAATCCAATTCGGTTTCCCGCTTAGCGGACTCTTTCAACACTTCCTGCGAGGTAATCTCCTCAGCCTGGTTTTTAGGCAGAGGTAAATTTTGCTTATTCTCTTCATCCTTCATTTCAGAATGAGCAGCCTTTTCGATTACCTCTTCCTTCATCATTTTTGTTTGTGATTTGATCGACTTCTTTTTATTGATGACATTGAAATTTATTAAAAGCAGCAGCAAAAGGCCTAAAATAACATAAACAGTGATATAAATTAACATGTTATCACCTACTTATGAATCCGTACTGTTACGTTCATACCGGGAACGATGGCAACACCTTTATTATCATCAATAGAAATTTTTACCGGAATCACTTGAGTCACTTTGGTGTAGTTCCCTGTATTATTTGAACTTGGTAACAGAGAAAATGTTCCCGCCGTCGCTAAGCCGATTTGCTGTACTTTCCCTTTTAACGTGTTGTTTGGAAAAGCGTCCACATAGATATCGACATCCTGTCCGATTGTCACTTCGTCAATTTTGGTTTCCTCTATATTTGCTGTTACCCAAAGATTATTAAAATCATATTCTTTCGCTAGTGGTGTACCTGCTGCAACAAATGAATTTTGGACTCCACTATTTTGAACAATCGTGCCGTCAGTTGGCATTGTCACGTTCATTTCGATTGGTTTACCATCTGCATCTGTTGTTGTAATGGTTCCAACCTTAGAATCCTTTGAAAAATGATCACCGAGTTTGCCTTCCCAATCGGTCAATTTCCCATTGGCTGGAGCCGCTATGGTTACTTGTTGTCCTGCTATTTGGGCATTTTCTGTCGATAAATAATTGACTGCTCCATTATAGTAGGCATATCCTCCGACTCCCCCACCTACTAATATAAGCAGAATAATAATGTTCAATAAGAGCAATTTTTTCGTGCTCATTCATTTTTCCTCCCTTAATGGATGAATATAGTTTAAAGAGTGCGGTTTCGTGATCTCCAATTGATTATTTGTCCACCCATCACGCTCTCCCTTCTTTTGCTTTCCTTATTTAATAATGTATAAAATGCAGCACTTTCAGAAATAAATTATAAAAAATCTATGTCTTAGAGTCAATAATTAAAATGACATATTGTCATACGCAATATTGACAAATAAATATAGGAATATTATCATAATTGTAAGTTTCATTATGACATCCTATCACTTTGCAAAAGGAGTTCGTTGATGTGCCTAAGCAAACCTTTTTTAATTTGACAAAGGAAAAACAAGGATCATTAATAAATGCTGCTAAGAAGGAGTTTTCGAGGGTCCCTTTACATGAGGCATCCATCTCGAATATCATCAAGGATGCTGGCATACCCAGGGGAAGTTTCTATCAATATTTTGAAGACTTAGAAGATTTATTCTTCTTTTTATTACATGACCATTCGCAACGGAATTATGAGCGAATGATAGCCATCATCAAAATGAACAATGGAGATTTATTTGAGTCCATTGTCGATTGGTTCAAAGGCATTCTCGTTATGTTTGACGAACCAGAAAATCGACAATATTTTAAAAATGCCTTTTTAAATATGAATTATAAAATCGAAAAAACATTTACTCAGAATATGTATGAGGAAAGAAGAAAAAGCAAATTTTTTGAACTTATCAACTTAATTAACACCGATAATTTAAACATATCGAATGAGGAAGAACTCTACCACATCTTTAAAATCCTGATGGCCGTTTCGTTTCAAAATCTCGCACATGCTTTTGCGAAAGAGCTGCATATTAATGATGTTATGAAATCCTTTTTGCTGGAGATTGAATTACTTAAAAAAGGTTTTTATAAGGAGCCTAAATAAACTTGTGATAAATGTACAAGACTTAATATTAAAATTAGAGCAATATTCATAGAAACGTGCTAAAGCATAACATGGCAGAATGAACGAGAAAAACCCTAAGATTTTTTGGATTTAATGAAAACAATAGGATGGAGATAGATGCAAGCTAATAAGATAATGATCAACCCAGTGATAAAAGTGAAGGAAACTGACACGGTTCGTAATGTAATCGAAAAATTTATTGAAAATCGTATCAGCGGACTACCAGTAGTCAACGAAAGAAATGAAATTGTGGGCTATATTAGCGATGGGGATATCATGCGGTATATCGGCAAGCATCAGTATCGTTTTTTTGATCCCCTCCAATCCGTTTTCGTCATCAAGGGGGACCATGAAGATTTTGAGCAAAAAATACGAAACCTGCTAGAATTAAATGTGATGAGCATTGCCAAAAGAAAGGTTTATAAAGTGTCCTGGGATGAAGAAATAGAAACGATCGCTTCTATTTTAGGGAATAAACAAATAAAAAAACTTCCCGTTGAACGGAACGGAGTATTAGTTGGAATCATTAGCCGAGGCGATGTCATTAGACTGTCCTTCAGAACTTTCCTTTAAAATAATACAAAGTAAAGTTGTTTATTTGGAAATTTATATTAAAATTGATCGAGAAGTGTTTTCCTTTATGGAGGTGGCAATATGATTTGGGTATATATATTTACGCCTGTTATTATTTTGGCTGGAATAGCGATTTACTTTGATAAAAAATCTGGTGCATCTTCTCCAGAGGCAGGCCGTATTGCTGAGAAGCTAGAGGAAAATCCTGAAAAAGGCAATGGGATTGGTCCATTATAGCTTTACATTTGTTTTTACTTTCAATATTCTTTTAGAAACCAAGAAAAAGTGCTAAATTTTCTTATTTAGCACTTTTTTTGTTTAGGATCTGTTTAATTTGGCTGTTGATTTCCGCTCCATTCGCTCGCTTTCCGCGGGCGTGCCGGGAGCCTCCTCGGCGCATAAGCGCCTGTGGGGTCTCCCCTGCCCCGTACTCCCGCAGGAGTCGAGCGCCTTCCGCTCCAATCAACAGAGTATGAAAATATTAACAATATCGTTTAACAGAGCCTTTGTTTATAATCAGTTGCTACTCTGAAAAAATTTTTCCATTATTAGACTGGGCAAATTTATCCAAGATTTCTTAATTGAAATATTTTACTTTGGGGCGTATTCTATTAAAGTTGGTTTTTAATAACAGATAGTATAAGAGGCTCTTACGTCCGAGGTCTATGAGTCAGTCAGTTAGTTCAATTAAACTGAGGGAGAAGAGATCTGATGAATATAAAATGGTTTTTAATGATGGCAGGCTTAATTATTATTTGGGGTGTTTCTTGGCCAATTTATAAACTTGCATTAGTATATACACCTCCTTTGCTTTTTGCCGGAATGAGGTGTTTGTTGGGCGGAGTGCTCCTAGGTGCTGTCATTTGGAAAACACGTTCCCGAATACAATGGCGAAAGAATTGGAAAATATATCTCGTAACTGGCACTCTAAATATTGCTATGTTCTATGGGCTGCAAACCGAGGGACTTAAATTAGTACCATCAGGCTTATTTTCAGTCATTGTCTATTTTCAGCCTATTTTAGTAGGTCTGCTTGCATGGCTATGGTTAGGCGAATCGATGACCTTGCCTAAAGTATTGGGACTTATTCTTGGGTTTCTTGGAGTTATTTCTGTAAGTGCAGAAGGATTTTCCGGCCATGTTTCAATTTTAGGCATTATTTTCGGCATATTATCCGCGCTTTCCTGGGCATTAGGTACTGTTTACACCAAAAAAAATTCTCACTCGGTTGATTCGCTTTGGATGGTGGCATTCCAGTGTTTAATTGGGGGATGTGTTTTGATGATTGCCGGACTTTCGTCTGAAAAGTGGACTTGTATTGTTTGGAATGATACGTTTTTATTGGGTCTTTCATTTGGTTCGATTCTAGGGATTGCGCTATCATGGATTCTCTACGTTATACTTGTGAAAACAGGGGATGCGAGTGTTGTGGCAACATTTACATTCTTAGTTCCAATGCTCGCAGTTGTCATCGGGACTGTATTTTTGAATGAACCTTTTACAAAACTCTTAATTTTAGGAATTGTACTTATCGTGGCCAGTATCTATCTTGTAAATAAGAAGCAAAGGCAAGCTGCGGAACAGGTTGTAATTCAAGGAAAAATGGGCGTTTAATACTTCTGAAAGAAAAAACATAGAAGTGACCCTCGTTTTAATGGGTCACATATTAATTTCACGGCGAACGCACAGGAATTGCACACCTTCCCTTACCTAATAAGAATAATCAAAAGCCCTTTTCTTTAAATGGATTAGGGCTTTTTTGCATCTTGTTATGGTATTTTTTGTATACCTCCAGTTAAAGGTTATTTTAACACTTGCAGGGACGGTTCTCGTGGTCCAGTTCATTTCTTTGTGCCAAAAATGCCAGCAGAACCGTCTCCTATAGAGCTAAATAAAAATTTAATCAAGCACAAAAACCGACAAAGTTCGAACAAGACATTTTGTAAAATAGTAGTATGATTTACTACTATTTTCATATATAGGCAATATATGACACTAAGTCATTTGATTTAAGCCATAAGATGTTAATAGCTGGATTATCAGGTCTGGGGGGAATCTTTATGGAAAGCACGGTAAATATTCAAGAAATTGAGAAACAACGCGTAAATTCAGCTAAGTGGTATGCAAACTGGAGGTTTATTACAGCAAGTATCATCTTTATTATCGTGCTCTTCATTGTAGCAGGCAGCTACTATCAGGCAACCCACTTCAATTCAGAAATCAAGATTAATAATATCAAAGTCGGTGGAATGACGGCAGATCAGGCACTAAAAACATTAAAAACAACCGTATTAAAAAATGTAGTATATGTCAGGGATCAACAGATTTTAAATGGAAAAGACACCAAGATGGGATTTACGGAAAAGGATCTGACCGATGTCAAAAAATTATTAAAGAGCCAGAGGACTTTTTTTCCTTCTTCAAAAGCAAAAGATTATTCATTGATGCCCAGTAATCAGGATCAATATCGATACCAGACGTTGAAAAAACAAGTGGAAGAAAAGCTGTTAGCCATGAATAAGAGTTTAAAAGCACCACAAGATGCGGTGGTTCGTTTGGAACAAGGCAAAATTGTTGTCGCTAACAGCATTAGCGGAGAGCAGTTTGATGTCGCCAGTCTATTGAAGGTATACGAAAAGACTGAGTATATTAGTGAAATCCGTCTCAATCCAGTGTACATACAGCCAATTAAAGAAGACAGCGAGTTTATAAAAAATCAGCAGAAAAAGCTGGAAGAATTCCTTGCTCAGACCGTCGATTATAAGGTGCAGGATAAAGTTTTTACGTTAAAAGCGGGCGAATTAATTAAAAATGCCTCTATTTCAAAAGATTTGCAGATTAAGCTTGATGATGAGGGTGATATTAAGAAAAAAATTGCGGAGATCAACAATTCCCAATCCACATTAAATAAGAATTTCACCTTCAAGACCCATTCAGGTTCGGTGATATCGGTGAAAGGTAAAGACTACGGCTGGGCTATAGATGTTGAAAAAGAAGTACCTAGGATTAAAGCAGCTATTGAAAAAGGGGAGAAATCGGTTTCCGCCGCTAGTATTTACGGAAATGGCTGGAAAGGTGAAGGGTATGGATATGAAGCGATTACGAACAATGGTATTGGCGATTCGTATGCAGAGGTCTCCATTGCAGAGCAGCGAATTTGGATTTACAAAAATGGAAAATTAGTTGTCACAACGAATGTTGTTACTGGTACACACAGTACTCATCATGATACTTCACCAGGAGTGTGGTATATTCTCTATAAGCAGACACCTGCCGTGCTAACGGGCAGAGAAAACGGCAAAATCACTTATCAGGTAGATGTTAATTATTGGGCTCCTTTTACAAATGATGGCCAAGGGTTCCACGATGCCAGCTGGCGAGGCAATTGGGGAAGTAAAGCCTATCTTACAGCAGGATCGCACGGCTGTGTCAACACTCCGCCAAGCATTATGAAAAAAGTGTATGATAATCTCAGCGCCAATGAGCCGGTTGTGGTTTATTAAGAAATAGGAGACTATCCCAAAAGTATCAATAATTTCGGAGTTTTTCCAAGTGTCTAGTCCCGCAGTTGTCGTCTCGAAAAACAAAAATTATTCTCAAATTAGCTATAAAGAGCAACCATTTTTGAGGGTTGCTCTTTTGTTAGCTGCAGCTTTTTTGAAATGTAAAGATTGGATTTCCTTAAAACATACTCAACCTATAATTTTTTGATAAAAATTCCAAGAGTTTAAGTCCGGCAACACTGTTCCCCTTTTCATCCAAGGCAGGGCCGAAAATGCCAATTCCAAATTTACCAGGAACTGACCCCATGATTCCGCCTGATACACCGCTTTTAGCCGGAATCCCTATTTTGATGGCGAATTCGCCGGATGCATTATACATTCCACACGTGACCATAAACGTTTTGCAAATTCTTGCAACATCGTCAGGCATAATCCTTTTCCCATTAAGAGGATCCATTCCATCCATCGCGAAAATCATCCCGATTCTCGCTAAATCCAAACAATTCATTTCGATAGCACACTGTTTTGTGTACAAATCCAATAATATTTCTACATCCTCTTTGATGATGTTATGCTGCTTAAGAAAATAACATAAGGCTCTGTTTAAATCAGCAGCTTCCAATTCGGAACTTGCTATCCTTTCACAATAACCAATTGAAGGGTCATCGGCCAATTCCCGAATAAAGCCTAATAACCGATTAAACCGCTCCTCCACTGTATCCCCTTTTATCATATGTGTCACGACAAGTGCCCCAGCATTGATCATTGGATTTAATGGTTTGGCCGGCATTGTTTCCAACTTGGCAATCGAATTAAATGGGTCTCCAGTTGGCTCCATCCCAACTCGTTCAAATACATACCGATTACCTCTTTCCATTAAAACAAGAGCTAAGCTGATAACCTTTGAGATACTTTGCAGAGTAATCTTCTTATCAATATCTCCTGCTGAGATACATCTTCCGTCCGGATAATGAATCGCAATCGAAAGATCACCAGGATTTGCTTTACCCAGCTCGGGAATATAGTCTGCAACCTTGCCGAGTTTTGTATATTTTTTTGCCTCTTCCACTATTAGCTGTAAGTCGCCGTTTGTTTGACATGGCATTATGTATCACCCCTAGTAGTATGGGCGAACGAAGGTCCGGCCATTCACGAGTATACGGCAACATTATTATGAAAATACAAAAAATTCATTTACTTCGATTATCGAAATGTTAAGATAGACTTATAAAAAGCACATATGGAGGAATAGAACATGACGAAGCGTCCAATTACAGCTGAAGATTTATGTAATTTTAAGTTTGTCGGAGATCCTCAAGTTTCACCTAGCAAAGATAAAGCTGCTTATGTCTTGACTCATGTCGATAAAGAAAAAGATGGCTACTATTCTTATATTTACGTAACCGATTTAAAAAATGAAGGCAGACAGTTTACTTCTCATTATTCAAAAGAGAGCTTAGTAAAAGATACTTCTCCAAAATGGTCACCAGATGGCAGCATGCTTGCCTTCCTTTCAAACCGCACCGAAAAAAATCAAGTCTGGCTTTTACATACTAATGGTGGTGAAGCTGTTCAATTAACAGACGTAAAGCAAGGAATTGGTGAATTTGTCTGGTCTCCAGATGGAAAGCAACTTGCTCTTACCATTAACGGAGACTTAAAGCATACCTCTGATAAGGACGAAGATAAGAAGGAAGAAAAAAGTGATGTGAAGGTGATTACTAGACTTCGTTATAAAGGAGACGGAGTTGGTATTTATAATTACGACCGCAAGCATGTTTACCTATTTGACATGGAGACAAGATCTTATACAAAAGTTACTGAGGGAGAGCATGATTTTTCTCAGCCTCGTTTCTCTCCAGATGGAAAAAGCTTATTCTATGTTGGAACGAAGGCCGAAGATACAGAGTGGGGCTACCTCCCGGCTATTTGGAAATACGATCTGGTTTTAAAGAAAGAGACCCTTTTTTATCAAGGAAATGGATATATCAGTGCACCTTCCGTATCACCAGACGGTAAATGGCTGGCCTTTGCTGGTCATACCCGTGGTGAACGAAGCCAAGGCAATACAAATGTACTCCTGCTATCCGTGGAAACAGGTAATTTAACAAATTTAACGGAGGGCTTTGACTACACAATCGGAAACCTTGTAGGTGTTGATGCGAAGTATGACACAGCAGAATTTCGATTAATATGGGACTCTACTAGTTCTAGCATTTACTTTACTGCCACAGTTGGCGGCGATTGTCAGTTATTTAAGGTGACCCTGAATGGGGAGGTTTCGGCTGCACATTCCCCTTCAATCGCAACCGTTACTTCTTTTGATATCATAAGTGAAAATCAGGCGGTCCTTGTGCTCGCTACTCCTCATTCTACAGGAGATTTAGTCCTTCAAGATTTAAAAAATGTGAGTATCGTTCAAAAGCTAACGGATTGGAATCAAGAGCTATATGACCAGGTTCATTTAAGTACTCCTGAAAATTTCCAATACAAGAGCAGAGATGGCTGGGATATGGAAGGCTGGATCTTAAAGCCATTTGGGTTTGAGGAAGGGAAAACATATCCGATGATCGTTGAGATTCACGGCGGGCCGGCAACGGCATATGGAAATGGGTTTCACCATGAGATGCAAGTAATGGCTTCAAAAGGCTATGTAGTGCTTTACACGAATCCTAGGGGAAGCCATGGCTATGGTCATGACTTTGTCAATGCCGTTATCGGTGATTACGGTGGTATGGATTATGAGGATATTATGGCCGGTGTTGATTATACATTAGAAAACTATAACTTTATCGATCACAACCGGTTATTTGTTACGGGAGGCAGTTACGGTGGTTATATGACCAACGTCATCGTCACTCGAACAGACCGTTTTAAAGCAGCGGTTACGGAGCGTAGTATTTGTAATTGGCATAGCTTCTACGGAACGAGTGATATTGGTTTTTTCTTCACGGAATGGCAGCATGGACATGCTGATTTATGGGATGATGCCGAGAAGTTATTAAAGCTCTCCCCTCTTCACCATGCTCGTAATGTAAAAACACCGATATTAATCCTGCACAGTGAACAGGATTTACGTTGTCCAATGGAACAGGCAGAGCAATGGTATATTGCCCTTAAACGTTTAGGAGTAGAAACAAAGCTAGTCCGCTTCCCGGATGAAAACCATGACCTTTCACGCTCCGGCAAACCCAAGCACCGTTTAGAACGTCTAAAGCATTTAATTGGTTGGTTTGATGATCGGCTTGAGTAAGAATATTACTAACGTGCTCACTGATGCCAGTCGCAAGCAATATCGGTAGCGCCTTGGGTTCAACAGTAGGCGGAATGGTTTACCATCAAGGAAATTTGATAAGTGTGACATTGGTCGGCAGGTTGATTGCTATCTTTGCCGGTCTAACTTTACTAAGTCATCACTTGGACCAAAAACAAACAAAGCACTCTTAAGAGAGAATCAACGTACACTTTGGCATCTTCGTTTTGATTCAGATGGACAAAATCTTTCCATGGCATAATAAAAAAAGAAAGAAGTATCAAGAACGTTGAAGTGTTCTTTGATGCTTCTTTAAACTTCTAAAAATCATTCGGGCAATTGCAAAAAAACAAATCAGGATAATTTTTTTTGATTAATGAAAATATTAATCTAAGAATCAAATATATCTCTTTAAGAATGTATTATAAATCTCATTTAATTATGGTACGGTTCACCGTGATCAATCTGAATGAGGTTATTTCTAACTCCATTTGTCCTTATATTAAATTGATTGAAGGATCCATTACTAATTCTTAAATTACCGGTTTCATCGTTTCTTTTAGTACTAAAACAGAATGATTGAATTGTTTTTTTTCCTTATCATTGAGCTCAATTTCAACTATTTCTTGAATGCCGGCACGATTAATTTTTGCTGGAACTCCGATATATATATCATTTTGTCCATATTCTCCGTTTAGATAAGCAGATACTGTCAGGATACTGTTTTCATTATTAAGGATAGCTTTCGTAATCCGAACAAGCGACATTCCAATTCCATAATACGTTGCCCCTTTACGCTCAATAATCTGATAAGCAGCATCACGGACGTTAACGAAAATGTCATCTAGACATTCTTTTTTTAAATCTCCCTTCCGTTCAAAAACCGTATCGACATGCTCAATTCCAATCATGGCATGGCTCCAAACAGGAAGCTCTGTATCTCCATGTTCACCAATAATAGCTGCATGAACATTTCTTGTATCAACATTGAAGTACTTCCCAAGTGCAAATCTTAGCCGTGCAGAGTCTAATACCGTCCCTGAACCAATTACACGTTCTTTTGGTAGTCCTGATTCTTTCCAGGTTACATACGTTAAGATATCTACTGGATTTGTTGCCACTAAGAAGATTCCATTAAATCCACTTTCCATAATGCTTTTAACAATTTGTTTAAATATTTTCGTATTTTTTTCAACTAATTCCAATCGGGTTTCACCTGGCTTTTGTGCCAATCCCGCAGTGATTACAACTAAGTCCGCACTTCCACAATCTTGATAAGAACCGCTCCATACGTTTATTGGTGAAGGTGCAAACGGCATTCCGTGGTTAAGATCCATCGCTTCTCCTTCAGCTTTTGCTTCATTTACATCTATTAAGACTAATTCCTCAGCAACTCCCTGGTTAATCAATGAGTACGCATAACTGCAACCTACAGCGCCTGTTCCAACTAGTACAATGCGATTTACTTTTTCTTTATTCATGATCATAAATCTCCCTTCAAATGAAAAAATTTAAAATATTAACCAGCTAATTATTCCAATTACAACAAGTAAACCTAAGCTATATTTAATTGTCACTTTAAATAATTCACTTTCTTTTCCTGCTATTCCAACTGCTGCGGCTGCAACAGCGATAGATTGAGGTGAAATCATTTTAGCCATTGTCCCCCCCATTACATTGACAGCAACCATTGTTTCAGGTGCTATACCAATTTGTGAAGCAGTGACAGATTGAAGTGGCGCAAATAAGGAACCGCTGTTAACAACACTGCCTGTTAAAAATACTCCTAACCACCCTAGCACTGGCGAGAATAATGGAAATACTGCACCTGTTGAAGCAAATGCTAAACCGAGTGTTGATGACATACCAGAGTAAGTACAAATGTAAGCAAAAGCAAGTACACTACAAATCGTTAGCACTGGTGACAATAACTCTTTTGCCGTTTCTTTTGCAGTATCTATCAGCAGTTTGCTGCTGCAGCGAAAAAGAATGCTTGCAACAATGATCGTTATGACAATTGCTGTTGTAGTAGATGAAAATAAATCTAATTTAAATACTGCAGCATATGGTGTATCTTGCGGAACGATTGGTGCATGCTTGATGACTGTATTGTTTAATCCTGGAATGGGCAGCAATAAGACTAACTTTTCTAAAGGGCCGCCAGGTATAAATAAATTTTTGAAAAATGATAAATTAAACAAAGTAACACATAGGGTTAAAAATACAAATGGCAGCCAAGCATGAGCAATTTTTCCAAAAGAATACTTAACCTGCCTATCTATCGTCTTCTCTTTATTCACACGGAAAATCTCTTTCGGTTTCCACACTTGTAAAAATAGGGCTAGTGCTACCAAGCTCACAATTGCAGCAAAGATGTCTGCAAGTTCAGCACCTAAGAAAGTTAGAACCATTGCCTGTGTAAGTGCAAATGAAACACCGCTGACTAATACTGCTGGGAAGGTTTGCCTAATCCCTTTCAACCCATCAATGATAAAAATTAGTAAAAATGCTACTACTATACTTAAGATTGGAAGGACAAATGCCGTATATCTTCCAACAACAAGACCATCTAACCCTGTAAGCAGGGAAGGGACCGTTACTGGAATACCCATTGCTCCATATGCACCACCAGCAATGTTTGCAATCAAACAAAGACTTGCTGCATATATAGGACTAAATCCAAGTCCAACTAAAATAGCTGCTGTTATCGCAACAGGTGCTCCAAATCCTGCAGCTCCCTCCAAAAATGCTCCGAATGAAAAGGCTACTATAAGAACTTGCAATCTTTGGTCGGCTGTAATAAAAGATATACTATTTTCTATAATTGCAAATTTACCTGTTTTTACGGTTATTTTATAAAGGAAAATGGCAGCAAACACAATCGATGCAACCGGCCATATACCGGCTAAAGCTCCATATATAGCAGACATCAAAACTAATATAATAGGCATTTTATAAATGAAGACTGCAACAATTCCTGCTACAATGATGCTGTAGAGTCCTGCAATATATCCTTTTAACTTAAAAACTGTCAGCATTACAATAAAAAAAACGATAGGAATGGCAGCTACAATAGCTGACAACCAAATGTTACTCAATGGATTATATAATTGCTCCCAAACATTCATGCCGTTCAACTCCCAGTTAATAGTAAATCCTTTTTATTCTTACCAATTATTAAAAAACAATGATTCATACTGTGAATATTTCACAATTAAATCAAAAAATATTTTACTTTTTTCTATTAAAATTGGTTTTTACTATTGTTACGGTAACAACGTTAGTATAACACTATGTTTGTGAAACGTTTCACATTATTTATGGATAAACAATGAACTTTTAATTAACATCACGAATCTCGGCATCAACGTCAATAACGGGTATTGTATTGATTTTGCTGATAGAGTTATTTTAATAGATAAATCTTAGGAACTTCCGATAAGATTTCTTAAGAATTCCTTAACGTTTTTTATGGAGTGGCATCGAACAAATCGAGTAGAGGGAAAATA
>NZ_JBCNAD010000061.1:0-22409 GCF_050477905.1 Neobacillus pocheonensis
TCGTTTCATAAGAAACGAATAATATTGTTTGTTGACGTTTTTGTTTGTTTAGTTTTCAAAGAACAATCACAAAAGGTAATTTGGAGCGGGTGATGAGAATCGAACTCACAACATCAGCTTGGAAGGCTGAGGTTTTACCACTAAACTACACCCGCATATATTTTTAAAATGGTCGGGAAGACAGGATTCGAACCTGCGACCCCTTGGTCCCAAACCAAGTGCTCTACCAAGCTGAGCTACTTCCCGTAATAATGGCGCGCCCGAAAGGAGTCGAACCCATAACCTTCTGATCCGTAGTCAGACGCTCTATCCAATTGAGCTACGGGCGCATCTTGTTAAAACCAACTTTTAAAGTTTATCACAATCGTTTTAGCTTGTCAACACTTTATTTGGTGCGGCCGAGAGGACTTGAACCTCCACGGGGTTGCCCCCACTAGGCCCTCAACCTAGCGCGTCTGCCATTCCGCCACGACCGCATTTAAATCAGCGACAAAGATTATCATATCAGATTATCTTTTCTTTTTCAAGAGGAAATGTTTGGTGCGGGTGAAGGGAGTCGAACCCCCACGCCTTGCGGCGCCAGATCCTAAGTCTGGTGCGTCTGCCAATTCCGCCACACCCGCATAAAATTGTCTAAAGGTGAGCCATGAAGGACTCGAACCTTCGACCCTCTGATTAAAAGTCAGATGCTCTACCGACTGAGCTAATGGCTCATTAAAAAAATGGCTGGGCTAGCTGGATTTGAACCAACGCATGTCGCAGTCAAAGTGCGATGCCTTACCGCTTGGCTATAGCCCAATAATTTCTATAAATAAATGGCGGTCTGGACGGGACTCGAACCCGCGACCTCCTGCGTGACAGGCAGGCATTCTAACCAACTGAACTACCAGACCAATTAGATAAGAAACAGAAAACAAGCTTTTGCTCATTTTCCATTCCTGATGACCCCTACGGGATTCGAACCCGTGTTACCGCCGTGAAAGGGCGGTGTCTTAACCGCTTGACCAAGGGGCCGAAATATTATTTATATGGCGGAGAAGGAGGGATTTGAACCCTCGCGCCGGTTACCCGACCTACACCCTTAGCAGGGGCGCCTCTTCAGCCTCTTGAGTACTTCCCCAAAAATGGCTCCGCAGGTAGGACTCGAACCTACGACCGATCGGTTAACAGCCGATAGCTCTACCACTGAGCTACTGCGGAATAATATAATTTCATTGTCCTACTGGGCAATTGCCCTGTCGACTCTTTACATTATAATGAGGAACTAATATAAAGTCAATATGATTTTTTAATAAAGATTTTTACCAAATTTATAAAGGTCATTCCACTCTTAGCTCTTGTATCTTCGTCAATTTTCCTTTGCATTTCCCGCACACATATCTGCTTGTATCAATGCTCCTTTTTCTTTGATAAGAAAGTTGGCATTTCGTGCATTGATAGATAAGAATTTTTTTTAAGGAACGTTTCACTTTTCGTTCAGGAAGCTGGGTGCAGAAACGCGGGGCACCAACTTTTTTCATAAGAACCTTAAAGTCTTGGTCGCGATGCTGATATCCCTTTCCTTCTAAATGAAGGTGATAATGACAAAGTTCGTGCATGATGATCCCGATTAATTCTTTTTCACCAAGCTGCTCTAAATATTTTCTATTGATTTCTATATTATGGGTGCTTAATAGATATCTGCCGCCAGTCGATTTTAGTCTTGGATTAAAGGAAGCTTGATGCATAAATGGTTTTCCAAATGATTTAATTGAGATTTTTTCGACTAATACTTGAAGATTAGAGTCATCCATTTAAGCTCCCCCTTTACTTGTCCTCATAGGCCTTTCATGTGACAGAAAACATATATTCGAACATGACAACCTATTATAGCATATATTGAATATACCCATATTTAAGAATGCTTTTCGGGAGGTTTTATTTATGCCGACTTGGTTTCAAAACCAAATGAAAAGAGCTTTCTATGAAAAAAATCGCTACCAGATTAAGCTGCTAAACCAATGCTGGTTTTTTTACAGAAAAAAACATAGCTCCTGAAGTAACGGGCAAAGTCCCATAAATAAAATAGATGACCAAAAAATTGGTCATCTATTTGCATGGATACTATTTTGGTCCGTTAAAAATTAAGACGGTGGCAGCATGGTTAAAGCAACTCGGCCTTTTTTCATATCAACAGAGTCAACCCATACCGTTACAACATCACCTACGGACACGATATCTAACGGATGTTTCACAAATCGATTGCTGAGCTTGGAAATATGAACAAGCCCATCTTGCTTAACGCCGATATCAACAAACGCACCGAAATCAACGACGTTTCGCACGGTCCCCTGCAATTCCATACCGGCTTTTAAGTCTTCAAGTTTTAGTACGTCTTTCTTTAAAAGAGGACGTGGTAAATCATCTCGAGGATCTCGTTCCGGTCTTACTAGGGCATCGACAATATCTTTTAACGTTAATTCGCCAATCTCCAATTCTTCAGATACAGACTTTAAATTTAGACCGCTTAAAGCCACTTTTAGTTCTTCTGAACCTAAGTCGTCTGTTGAAAAGCTTAGTTTTGCTAATAATTTCTTTACCTCATCATAGTTTTCTGGATGTATACCCGTACGGTCAAGAGGTTGTTTTCCATCAAGCACACGTAAGAACCCAATTGCCTGTTCATAGGTCTTTGCACCAAGACGGGGCACTTTCTTTAATTGCACCCTGCTCGTAAACTTCCCTTCCTCTTCACGCTTTTTAACAATATTGTTTGCAGCAGTCTTGTTTAGTCCAGCAACATATTGTAAAAGCGAGGAGGATGCGGTATTCACATTAACACCTACCCGGTTAACAGCTGTTTCGACGACAAAGTGCAAGGACTCGGACAATCTTTTTTGAGAAACATCATGCTGGTATTGGCCGACGCCGACTGATTTCGGGTCAATTTTCACCAATTCAGCTAATGGATCCTGTAAGCGTCTAGCAATCGAAACCGCGCTTCTTTCTTCAACTTGGAAATTCGGGAATTCTTCTCTTGCTAAGTCAGAAGCTGAGTATACACTGGCACCTGCTTCATTTACGATCAAATAGAAGATTTCTTCATTCATTTCTTTTAATATATCCGCGACAAACTGTTCTGTTTCCCTTGAAGCCGTTCCGTTACCGATTGCAGCCATTTCTACTTTAAACTCGCGCAAAATATTAATAAACTTTTCTCGTGCTTCTTTTGCTTTGAAATCCGACAAATGCGGATAGATTACATCAATTTTCAACACTTTTCCCGTTTCATCAACGACCGCTAGTTTACAGCCTGTCCGGTAAGCCGGATCGACACCGATGACGACTTTTCCTTTCAAAGGCGGTTGCAGCAATAAGTTACGTAGATTTTCAGAGAAGATATGGATTGCTTGTTCTTCTGCTTTTTCCGTTAATTCACCGCGGATTTCTCGCTCAATTGAAGGTTGAATTAAGCGTTTATAGCTATCTTCTATCGCTTCTACCACAATTGGCGCAGCTGGGGAATGTGATTTGTGAATCCACTTTTTTGAAAGATAAGACAAGATTACGTCAGTGTTCATTTTTACAGAGACTCGAAGGATATCTTCTTTTTCGCCGCGATTTAAAGCGAGAATTCGGTGCGGAACGATTTTGTTGACTGGCTCTTCGTATTCATAGTACATTTCATAAACGTTTTTCTCATCCTTTTCTGCTTCTTTTACTACAGAAGCAACTGTACCAGATTTAGTGGTTTCTTTACGAATCCATTTACGGCCTTCAGCATCATCTGATACCATTTCTGCGATGATGTCTTTCGCTCCGGCAATAGCGTCTTCAATCGTTAAGACTTCTTTTTCTTCAGATAAAAATTCCTTTGCCTTATCTTCGACGCCTTCGTTCGAAAAAGTTAACAGCCATTCGGCTAATGGTTCCAAACCTTTTTCTTTTGCAATCGTAGCCTTGGTTCTTCTTTTTTGTTTGTAAGGACGGTATAAATCTTCTACCTCTTGAAGCTTTTCGGCTTTTGTTATATTGTGTTGGAGTTCATCCGTTAATTTGCCTTGTTCTGCAATGATGCGGATTACTTCTTCTTTTCTCTGCTCAAGGTTTTGTATGTATTGCCAGCGTTCTAGGATGTTTCGAATTTGAACTTCATCCAGAGCACCAGTCATTTCTTTTCGGTAACGGGCTATAAAAGGAACAGTATTTCCGTCATTTAACAAGGAGATGACATTTTTTACTTGCTTGTAAGAGATGGACAGTTCTGCAGCAATTTTCCCTAACAGTTCATCTTCTTTTATCATGGTTTCAGTCACAAGAATAATCCTCCATTCTTTTTTCTTATTGTATCAAATTAACAAGGCGGTTTCATTAAACGAGTGTCACCACACTTTTTAGTTAGCTGAAACCATCCATATAAAAAAAAAGCAAGCCACGATAGCTTGCTTCAATGCAGTATTGAAAAGAGGACAGAATATGTATGAAAAAACGCTCTTTTAAAAAGAGCGTTCATTTAACTAGAATTCGATGAGACCTAGGCTGACTTGCAAGGCTTCATCCACTTTTTCCATCATTTCGTCATCGAGATGGGTAATTTTATCGGTTAACCGCTGCTTATCAATTGTACGAATTTGCTCTAACAGAATGACCGAATCCCGTTCAAATCCGTAGCGCTTCGCATCAATTTCTACATGAGTTGGGAGCTTCGCTTTTTGAATTTGAGCTGTAATCGCTGCAACAATCACTGTGGGACTAAACCGATTCCCGATGTCGTTTTGGATGACAAGTACAGGACGGACGCCGCCTTGTTCAGAACCAACAACTGGGGATAGGTCCGCGAAATAAACGTCACCACGCTTGACAATCAAAGGTTTATCCTCCGCTTACAAGACGTTCAACTGTGTGTTCTGCCTCATATTCTGCCAGAAATGCTTCAGATGCAATTCTAAGATTAATCTTAGCCATTTCCATGTATCCACGTCTCATCGACTCGCGAATTTGTCTCTTTTTTCGTTCGCGTAAATACATTTTTGTTGCCTGGTAGATAAACTCGCTTCGGTTTACATTTTCTTGCTTAACGAAACCGTCTAACTCTGTTAATAAGTGTTGCGGTAACTTCACTAAGATTTCCGTAGTTGCGCCAGTTTCAGACACAAACATACACCTCCACCATCACTACACACCATTTTTTATCTGTACCATATTTTATAATAACACTAATCGAGCCCAATTCATAGACTAAATATAATTCTACTGTATTATAAGCCAATAAAAGCCTCTTTTATGCACAAATAACCGCAATATCATAAATATGTTAAAATTTCTTATTTTAACCCTGCTAATTATCAAGCAGGTAATTTTTTATCTCGACAATTTTACCGCCTTTAATATATTGCCTTGGGACACGCCCTGCAATCATACAAGGGACTTCATAATTAATGGTATCTAGTTTAGCAGCAATTTCATTAATCGATATACATTCGGTACCGTCCGAACCAATTAACGTCACTATTGTCCCAACCGGAATCTCATGTGGAAGACGAATCATACATTGATCCATACATATCCTGCCAACAATAGGCACCCGCCGACCATTTATAAGTACTTCTTGGCCATTCAGCCTACGAATCCATCCATCAGCATAACCAATTGGGATCGTCCCAATCCATTCATCCTTCTCCGTTTCATAGGTTGCCCCGTAGCTTACTTTATCGCCTTTTTGCATTTTTTTCACATGGACAAGCCGAGCCTTTAAGGAGAACGCCTCTTTTAGAGAAAAGGGAATTTCCTTTTCCATCTCAAGCGATGGAGTTAAACCATACATAGCAATGCCAAGCCTGACGGCATTAAAATAGGATTTCGGGAAGCGAATTGTCGCCGCACTATTGCTGGAATGGACATATTTTGGCTGGTGCGTTAACGCAGCCAAAATACTTTCAAAAGCGGCTAATTGCTGCTGAAAATAGGATGGATCCAGTTCGTCAGCAGTCGCAAAATGCGTATAAATCCCTTCAAATTGGAACCTTGCGTCATTCGCGATCACGTCCTCTAGCTCTTTTAGCTCTTCACTGTTGCGAATACCAAGTCTCCCCATGCCAGTATCCACTTTGATATGAACGAGGAGAATCTCACCCGCAAGCAAATGGTTTTTGGCTTCCTCAAGCCATTCTTTTTGAAAAACAGTGAGTGTGATATTATACTTTGCAGCCATTGTAACATCAAATGGACGAGAGGCGCCTAAAACAAGAATAGGGGCTTTGATGCCTTTTTTTCGTAATGCAATGGCTTCATCCATAAAGGCGACAGCTAAATAAGTGGCCCCTGCCGCTAATGCTGTTTCAGCTACTTTGGCATCCCCATGCCCATAAGCATTCGCTTTCACAACTGCGATTATTTCGACCTCTTTATTCAGATGTTTTTTAATGGAGGTAACATTCGCTTGAATACTGTCTAAATCCACTTCAGCCCATGTATCTCGATAGAAATGACCAAGACTATCCATAATTCCACTTCCTAAATTAATTTCTCACATTATTATATTTTACCATAAAAAAACAGGCCCTTGGAAAGAGCCTGTCAATTTAATTTATTTCACTGCATCACCCTGAACAGACTGGGCAACTTCAATTAATTCTTCTTTAGATAGATTTTTGGAAGCAATCATGTAATCGACACCAGCATGGGACCATGAGATGGAATGGTCAGATACCGCCCCAATCGTTGCACCTAAATCCACAATATCACCTTCAACGTAGGTCGGAGCCGTCGCTTCTTTAACCGTTACTTTTTCTTGAACAAGTGTAAACGACTTTTTGCCATCATAGGTGAGGACAACTCGCTTGCCGTTTTGGATTTTCACTTCTTTTTCCCCGATTAACTTGGTTCCCTTCAGATTAAATGTCGGATATTTAACGGTGAAAGCTTTGTCTCCGCCGTTTGCCATGGCTGGTAAATTAAGCTGGGCGCGAGTCATGTTCTTTTTCATGTCGAAAGCATCTTTGTCAAAGCTAGCATTAAATTTAACCTTGGAGAACTCCACTGTCACAAGGGGGTTTCGGTCTGGATCCATCACCTTAACAACCGCTGGTGATAAATCCTTTTTGTTCAGTTTAATTTCTTGGATTGGAAGCATACTATTGTTTTGATAGCGTGTTTTCGTTTCAAAAACATAGTAATCCTTTGTGGTAGAGAATTTTGCGCTTTTATCAGCGACAATATCTTTAATTAGTGATTCATAAAGGTAAGCTTGGCTGCTGTTTTGCGGCCAATCGCTTTGGAAGCGGAAGCTCTTATTAAGAGCAGGCGTCAAAACAAAAACTCCTTGTTCATTTCGCAAAATCATCTGGCTTTGATCTTTTTCGGTGTTTTTCAAATTCACACGATAAAAGGTAGGATCTTTATGCCAGATTTCCACGTTATACACCTGTGAATCAGAGCCCATTTTCAACGTCATTTTTGCATTGACCTTATAACCGGACAGGTCTCCCAGTTTACCATTTAGCTCCTTCACTACATCATCTTGCGATTTAGAGCCGCAGGCAGCGAGCATGAAGATACACATCAGCCCCGTCATGAGCAGCAACAACTTTTTCCTCATTCCTTCAACCCCTTCTTGTCTCATTTCATATGATTATAAGAAGAGAAAGGCAGGGAATGCCGTAGCTGACCTTGTCTCTCCTATTTCCCTATGAATATATGAGACAACCTTTGGGATTATGATAAGGAGATTGCCAAGCTGTTTAAAAAATTAATCTTCAATCACTACTTGCGCTACTGCATAATCTCTACTGTGTGAGATCGAAAGGTGCGCACGAACTTCTGGTTTCACGATAAAAGGCTTTCCTATTGAATCTGATGCAATTTCAATATCTAAAAAAGATAACTCTTTGCCAATCCCTGTCCCAAATGCCTTCGAAAAAGCCTCCTTTGCAGCAAATCGCCCCGCTAGAAATTCTACTTTTCGACGTTCAGAAAGGCTTTCAAACGTATCCTTTTCACGAGCTGTTAAGATTCGTTCCGAAAATTTACCCTGCCTGCTTAATAATTCCTCAATCCTGGAAAGCTCAATAATATCAATTCCAATCCCTTTAATCATCGTTCATCTTCCTTCTATTTAATATCCCAATAGCATATTAGTGTACAAGACATAAAATCTGTTTATGATAGTAATGAGAGGTGGTAAAAAATGTTTACCAGAACCGAAAGCTTTCGTGATTTTATCCGCTTATTTCCGGTTGTTTCTATTATTATTGCCATTCATGTAGTATTATATCTTTTCACTATTTTACCAATGTTCCCAAACTCATGGTTCTTTGAAAACCTTTCTGGCGTCAATCTTTATATAATGGAAGGGGAATATTGGAGACTGATTACCCCAACGTTTATGCACGGCAGCTTTTCTCATATGCTGTTTAATAGTTTTTCGCTTGTCCTATTTGGACCTGCCCTTGAGCGAATGCTTGGACACGGGAGATTTTTATTTATCTATCTTGTAAGCGGGGTTATCGCAAATGTAGCAACACTGCTTCTTGAGCCGTTAACCTATACACATGTTGGTTCAAGCGGTGCGATATTCGGACTGTTTGGTTATTACATCGCGATTATTATGTTTCGAAAACATATGCTTTCAAAACAGAATGCACAAATTATTATTACGCTTTCCGTCGTCAGTCTCATTATGACCTTCCTACAGCCAAACATTAATATAACAGCCCATTTATTTGGATTACTTGGCGGGTTTTTACTTGGTGCCATCCCTTATTTTAATAAAAAGGATTTGGCTAATTCCATTCAAGTAACGGCAAACTGGGCTGGCAGCCACAGGAGGAATCTATCTCATCAATCTCCTGTAAAGCTTATTATTTGGGGAGCGATTATGATCATCGCGATTCTAGGTTTTCTAACACAACGGTAAAAGGGCTTGTGGCCGATGCTAAACCTCGGTGCAATCCCTTTTTTTATACCTCGAATACCATGCAAAAATTTTCTCTATATCGCTTTTTTCTAAATCAATGACGGCTCCGCCACCAGCACCAACCCCTGATTTGACATTGGCTTCGATTGTTCCTAAATTCCGCTTCCGCTGAAAATGACTTTCCCTCGTTTCTAAGCTCTGTATCTTATTTTTCTTCAAATGGATAGTTGTTCTTTTAATAAGCCGATACCTTAGGCTTAGCTGTTCCTGATCAAGGACCCAGCCTGCATCCTTATATTTTAGTACAGCCCAAATGGTGACGAGAGCTAATAAAATGAAGGATAGCAGGCCCCATACCTTCAAAAAGATTATGGAGGTAATGACAATTGGAACTACAAAATACCAGGTACGTAAAATATACCGCCACATAGCCCGTCTTGGGGCCGGAATAAAGGAATTTACAAAAACATATTCTGGTAAGTGGGGCTCGATAATCGCTCGGATATGTTTCACCTTTGCGACGGGCAAAAGAGTAACATTTGCTCCTTCCAAGTTGGCAGATGCCCCTCCTGAACTTTCAATATAGACAGTTCCATAGCCAAGGATTTGTCTAATAATAGTTTCACTTATGTAAATCCCCTGAATGCGCTTAAGTGGAATGGTGATCTGCCGTTTTTCTAACAACCCCTGTGAAATAATGAAATCCTTCTCTGTTTTCATCACAGTAAAATTAGCATATTTCAGCATCGTCATTACTAAAGAAATCAACCAGGCAACAAAAAAACCAATAAACACAAGGATAGCAATGAAAAACAAATTATGAACTGCCCATTTTTCCAAACCGCCAAATAGACGTTTAAACGGAATCAGATCATTCAATTGTGAAAGCAGCGCCAAAACAGCCGATAGGACTACCCCGACTCCACCTGACGTTAACGAGAGAATCACTAATTGGTTAAATGAAATTTTATAGACAATCTGACTCTCTTGATTAAACTGACTTTCCTCTGCTCCATCATTTTTTGCGGCCGCCACATGATCTTGAATCAGCTTGGCCTCTTCTTTGGAGATGGCCGCAAGGACTGCCTCAGCTTCTTCAGCGCCACCGCTGCCGGCAGTTTCGATTTGTAGCTTAACAAGTCTAAATAATCGCTGTAAAATCCCTTCTGTCAAATCAATGCTTTGAATCCGCTCAAACGGAATATATCTTTTTTTACGAATGAAAATACCATATTCAATTCGAAGTTCATTACTTTCGAATCGATATGTATACCTTAACCAAGATAATATCCCCGTGATAAAAGTAATCAAAACAACGATCAACGATATAATCAAGGAACCTGCTAAGCCTTCTTTGCCGTGTCTCCCAACGGAAAAGACAAAGGCAATCCCTGGTAAAATGAGACCTCTTAATCTCTTTCCAGTTTGAATCACACTAGCAATTGGATGAAGCCGTTTCGGTTTAGACATCTTCTTCTGCCACCCTTGCCAATCTTGAAATAAAGAAACGTAACTCCTCTGCTTCACTCTCCTCCAAAGCCGGAATTTCATGAGCAGTGGCGGCTGTATGCACTATCACAGAGGCTAATTTATATTTTCGTAAAATTGGTCCTTGCACAGTATCCACATGCTGAACACGGACCATGGGTACAAGTGTGCGGCTGACAATAAAAATTCCTTCTTGCAATTCGATTTCCTCTTCCCGCACTTCATATCGCCAGCGCTTCCATCTTAAAGCAGGAAATAAAAAAATATGTAAAAACGGGAAAATTACTCCCAATACGATCAAGATAATAGAAATCCAAAATGGCCAGTCAAAAATATGTATGAAAAAAATGATTAGAGCGGTTACCGCCCACCCAATTACTGACTTAATGATACCTGAGATGCGCCATACCTTAAGGGCTTTAGAAGAAATTCTGTATTGCGGCTCAATAAACATGCCATTCCTCCTTTCCTCTTAATCTTACCATTAAAAATAATCTAAGCATGAATGATTATCGAACATCCAACGATAGATAATATCGGATAGTTGAATATCTTTCCATCTTCGGATACAAACTAATTTATCATGTTCCATTTTAGGTGGGATTCCTTATGCCTTTTTTTCGAAAATACAATAGAGAAAAGAAGAACAAACATACATCTCAAAATCAAAGCAGCAATATTCTCCGCTCACAACTATTAAGTTCAGTTTTGTTTGAAAACATTTCCGAAATTCAGTCCATTTTCAGCCAGGCCCCTGATTTAGTTGTGAAGAACTTTGTCATTAAACAAACACAGAGTCAAGCCTCACTTGTTTATTTAAGTGGACTTACTGATAAAGCAGCTATTCAAAATCATGTTTTGAACCCACTTTTATTTGAAGCCAATAAAAAGTTTAAAGACTTTGATGTACAAGTATCTCTTGGACGAGTCGAACAAGTTACCACTTGGGGGGATATTGAAAGTGCAATTTTAGAAGGAACAAGTATCTTATTTATTGAGGGACGGACAAAAGCATATCAATGTGAAACACAGGGATGGCCTCAAAGGGGAATTGAAGATACTTCAATAGAGTCTTCTTTACGAGGATGGAATTGACAGGAATGAGTCTCCTTTATAATAAAGGAAAATATGCTGTCTCTCTGGATGTTCCTGAAACTACCCTATTGCTTGTGTTAAAGAACGAAAAGCGGCATGACGTTACCATGACCCTTCCAATTTTACCACCCGAAAAAGAGAATAACCTCTTTCATCAAAACCAACTAAGTTTCGATGCCAGTCAAGTGAAAACAAAGATAAAAGCAGGATATAAGCAGAATAAATTTCATTTTGATATGAATGTTAAAATGAACATTAATATTGTAGAACAACTTTTTCCTGAAGACAGCCTAAAAAAAGCCGAGTTACAGAAAAGAATTGAAAAAGAACTGCAAAGACAATTTGAAGGCCTCATAAAGAAAATTCAAAAACATAAAATTGATCCTATCGGCCTTGGTCTCTATGCACGTGCCTACCAATACGACCATTATAAAAAGGTTGAAAGCAATTGGGGAGAGGAACTAGCTAAATCCTCCGTCAATGTATCTGTAAAAATAGACATTAACTCAACTGGAGCAGTCAAATAATTAAAGTAATGATAACTGCCTATAAAAAAAGCATGGACGCTGTGTCCATGCTCTTTACTATTAATGGTTAAAGCTTCTCGGCTTTGATGATGATTTTCCGCCTGTTCTTTTTTCACCGCTTCTTGGTTTTACTGGTGCTTTTTTACGGCGGTCTGAGTTATAACCGCCTCGTGAATCGTCCTTGCGGCGACGGTCACGGTCATACGGCTTTCTATCCCTTTTTTGCGGAAGCGGCGACTCTTCTGTTAATTTTACAGGAGTAGTATCAGGCTCCTTCGTTAACATCTTTAATACAGCGGCTACAACCGTTTGTGCATCATTTGCTTCTAGTAATTCATTAGCTGCAGCTTTGTAATAATGAAGATTGTTGGAATCAATTGTTTGTGTAATCTTATCCACCACTGCACGCTGTTGGCCTTCCAACGCTTCATCGAGTGTTGGTGCCTGCATTCTTTCCATCTTGCGTTTTGTTGTTTTTTCGACAATTGCAAGATACGATTTTTCACGTGGTGTAATGAAAGTCATCGCTACCCCTGTTTTGCCGGCACGGCCTGTACGGCCAATACGGTGAACATAGCTTTCCGGATCTTGTGGAATATCGAAATTGTATACATGTGTAACACCGGAAATATCAAGTCCACGGGCTGCTACGTCAGTTGCAACGAGGACATCAATCGTTCCTTCTTTAAATTTACGCAAAACTTGCAGACGCTTTGCCTGGCTCAAATCCCCATGAATTCCTTCTGCCGTATAACCTCTTAGGTTCAACGCTTCAGATAATTCATCAACACGTCGCTTAGTTCTTCCGAAAACAATCGCAAGTTCTGGTGATTGAATATCCAATAATCTTGTTAACACATCAAATTTGTTCTTTTCTTGTGTTTCAAGATAGTATTGTTCAATTAATGGAACGGTCATTTCTTTCGTTTTTACACGAACAATTTGCGGATCCTTCATGAACTTTTCTGCCATTCTTTGAATTGGTCCTGGCATCGTTGCAGAGAAAAGTAACGTTTGGCGTTCTGCCGGTGTTGAAGCAAGAATCGATTCGATGTCTTCAATGAATCCCATATTTAACATTTCATCTGCTTCATCCAGAATAACAGTGTTTACCGTATCAAGGCGCATCGTTTTTCTATTGATATGATCCAATACACGTCCAGGAGTACCGACAATAATGTGCGGAGCTTTCTTTAATGAACGAATTTGGCGGCTAATATCTTGCCCACCATAAATTGGCAATACGCGTACTCTTTTGCCTGAACCAATTTTATAAAGTTCTTCTGATACTTGGATCGCTAATTCCCGTGTAGGTGCAATAATAATCCCTTGGATGGCTTCTGCAGTTGTATCAATTTTTTCAACCAATGGAATTCCGAAAGCAGCAGTTTTACCTGTTCCTGTTTGAGCTTGACCGATCAAATCTTTGTTTTCTAGGCTCAATGGAATCGTTTCTGCCTGGATTGGTGTTGCTTCCTCAAAACCCATTTTGAGGACAGCTTTTAAAGTGGCTTGGCTTATGCCTAAGTCTTGAAACTTCGTCAATGTTTTCATTCTCCTTCATCATTTTGAAAAATATTTTAAATAGTGCTGAATATATTCTCACTTTACGCATCAAATGCGGTAATAGGTGCTTCTTTATTTTACCAAAAAAAAGACATTCTCCAAAGGAGTATGCCCTATTTTCATCGTTCTTTAGACACGTTGATGATAATCATACCATTATCCTAAGTATAATGCAATAAAGACAAATTTTATACGTCCTTAGCGCTTCATCAAAAAGTCTAATACTTGAGAGAACAGGGCTTCTTTTTCCTCGCAATGACAAATATGATGTTTCGACTGTTTAATATAGGTAAGCTTTTTTTCGTTAGCACCAATTGTCTGATATAAGTATTCAGCACTTTTAAGCGGCACAATCCCATCACACTCTCCTTGTGCGATAAATGTCGGCGCTTGAACCTGATGGAGCATTGGTTTGATAAAGGAAACAAGACGACGGAATTGCAAAGTAGCCGCGAGTGGAGTTTCTGTTATTTTTCTTTTATAGCGCCGAAATAATTCATTCTCTTGTAATTTTCCATTCATTGAGTCCTTCAGAGCAGCGAAAATGTCGGCAGCTAATTGTTGGGGATTAACATAGTAGGCCGCCGCACTTAATAAAACAAGCTTGTCCACAGGATATTGGGCTGCAAGATAGCTAGCAATCATGCCGCCCATCGAAAAACCAATTACATACACTTTGTCACAAGTATCATTCAGGCCTTTCAATTCTTCTTCGGCATGATGAATCCACTCTTGGTACTCAATTCCCTTTAGAGATTGTTGCTCCCCATGCCCAGGGAGAGTAGGAACACTAAATCGCCAATCTGTTCGTTCCTTCAAAAAGTCGACTAGCGGTTCCACTTCATATGGTGCTCCAGTAAAGCCATGAATACATAAACAGCCAATCATATATACTCACCTGCCATTAAGACCATTATTTCGCTTGTAAGGCGGTGACGATTTCTTCTAATTTCATCCCCCGTGAGGCCTTTACTAACACCAGGGTATGTTCGTTTACATATCGCATTAATTCTTGAACGAGCTCCGTTTTATCCGAAAAAACAAAAACTCTTTCTTTACCCAACTTATGGCTTGCTCCTTTAGCAATTTGGCCGCCTAACGCACCATAGGTAAACAGAAAATCAATTTGATCTTTATTTAACCCTTCGCCAATTTGCAAATGGTATTGTTCCTCCTCCGGCCCGAGTTCAAGCATATCACCGAGAACAAGAATCTTTCGATCATATCCTTGAAGATTGGAGACCAGGTCAATTGCCGCCATCATTGAAGTTGGGCTGGCATTATAAGCATCATTTATAATTTTTTCCCCATGTTTGCCTTCAACTAGCTCCATGCGCATATTTGTCAATTTAATCTCTTTTAACCCTTCATTCATTTTTTCAAATGGAATGGAAAAATGACGGGCAATCAACATGGACGCTAGTGCGTTTAAGATATTATGTGATCCTAAAACTGGTAATTCAAACCATTGATTGGAAGCATTCATTTTGAAGCGATTACCTTGCTCCATCTGAATGATTTCAGTTGGATAAAAGTCATTTTCTTCGCTTCTGCCAAAGGTTTGAACTTGGACATTTCCTTTATATTCTTGAATCCTCTCCATTAGAAGCGGTTCGTCTCCATGCAGAACGGCGATGCCGCCAACCTGCAGGCCTTGGAGGATTTCAAGCTTGGCTTCCGCAATTCCTTCTCGTGAACCAAGATCTAAAAGATGTGATTCTCCAATGTTCGTGATCACAACAGCATCCGGGCAGGCAAGCTTTGTTAAAAACTCAATTTCTCCCCTGCCGCTCATTCCCATCTCTAGGACAGCAATTTCCGTATCCTCATCCAAGCCTAATACGGTTAAGGGAAGGCCGATGTGGTTATTATAATTCCCCTCTGTTTTTTGCACCTTATATTGGGTAGCCAGCAGGCCTGTTGTCATATCTTTTGTTGTCGTTTTCCCGTTACTTCCTGTAATTCCAACGACTTTAATGGGCAATTCTTTACGGTACTTTCTTGCTAACTCCTGTAAGGCAACTAGGCAATCTTCAACAATCAAGACTGGCAAATCTGTCGGCGGATTCGGCACATCCTTCTGCCAAAGTGCAGCGCTCGCACCCTTACGGATAGAATCCTCTACATACTTATGTCCATCCGAGTGTTCGCCTTTAAACGGTACAAACAAGTTCCCTGCTCCGATTTTTCGGGAATCAATTGAAACGCCAGTTATCAAGGTTTCAGCAAATGGGGTGATATCATTTTTAGCAGAAACCATTTCAGCAACCTGCTGCAAAGATCGTTTTATCATTATTGATATCCTCCTTCTTTATTCAATATCAAAATAGAAACGGACACGGCAATTTATTAAGCCGTGTCACCAAAGTTGTAAATTAAAATGTGTATTTAATGTTTTGTTTTTCGGCATGTCTTTCTTTTGCAAGGTTAACAAGACGCTCGATTAACTGTGGATACTCCACCCCAGTGTGCTTCCATAGTAGTGGAAACATACTAAATGGCGTGAATCCCGGCATGGTATTTACCTCATTAATTAAAGCCTTGCCTTCTTTTGTTAAAAAGAAGTCGGCGCGCACAAGACCGGAACAATCCAATGCTTTAAAGGCAAGAGTAGCCATTTGTTTAATTTCAGCATATTCCTCATCGGTAACATCGGCAGGGATAATAAGAGCTGTATCGCCGTCTTCATATTTTGCTTTATAATCATAGAAATCCTTTTTTGGAACAATTTCACCCGCAACCGAGCATTCAGGCTCATCATTGCCAAGAACGCCTACCTCGATTTCGCGAGCGATTACGCCTTCCTCAATAATGACTTTACGGTCAAATTGGAAAGCTTCCACAAAAGCTGCTTCTAATTCAGCACGATCTCGGCACTTGCTAATCCCAACGCTCGAACCAAGATTTGCTGGCTTCACAAAGCATGGATAACCAAGCTCTGCTTCCACCTTCGCATAGGCTTCATCCTTCGCCTTCGCCCATTCGCTTTTGATAAAAGCAACATAGTTTACCTGCTGAAGACCAGCCTGTGCAAAGACATTCTTCATCATTACCTTATCCATTCCGGCGGCTGAAGCAAGTACCCCATTTCCAACATACGGCAGGTTTAGCAGCTCTAATAATCCTTGTACCGTTCCGTCCTCACCATTTGGTCCATGCAGCAATGGAAAAATGACATCGAGCGGTTCTCTTTCCTGTTTCTCTGCCTGGAAAAGAGAAGGTGCTAGAGATAATGGCGACAATTGATTCCCCTCGGAAAATTCAAGTGCTTTGACGTTTGCTGGCGGCTCACTTAATTGCGGCCCCTTTATCCACTGTCCCTCAACATTTATGTAAATAGGATGAATTTCAAATTTTTCAAGGTCTAATGCTTTAATTACCGCTAAGGCTGTCTGCAGGGACACCTGATGTTCAGCGGATTTTCCTCCATATAACAAACCTAGTTTTGTTTTCATACGAAACAAACCTCCATATTCTCAGTCACGTTTTATTTTAACACTTTATTAATGAAGATAGGAAATGTCTATTATGCTATTTAAGATGTTTTTCTCTATTGATTAGTTTATGAATGATACAGCTTGCTTAAAAACAATCTCTCGGAATTTTATCATCCATTTTAGCTTATTTTCATGTATGATAGTGATGAATGACTTATTGGAGGACAATACACATGACAGGATCATTATTATCAATTTTATTAATAGGCTTTTTACTGGGAATCAAGCATGCGATTGAACCTGACCATGTAATCGCCGTCTCCACCATTGCCAGTAAATCGAAAGATATTAAACGCTCAGTTTTTGCCGGAGTTTATTGGGGAATCGGCCACACGGCTACCCTATTTATTTTCGGCATGTTCCTTATCATTGCCAAAAACACCATCACTGACACAGTTGCCTTAAGCCTCGAATTTCTTGTCGGCATCATGCTTGTCACTCTGGGAGTTAATAGCATCGTTTCGATTTTAAAACACTCACACCAACATACGCATGCGTCTGATACAAATGAAAAAGCCCGGCCGCACATAAAGTCTTTTTTCATTGGGTTGATCCATGGACTTGCTGGAAGTGCTGCCATGGTCCTGCTGACGATGAGCACGGTAACCACTGCCTGGCAAGGGGCCATATACATTCTTATATTCGGCTGCGGCACTGTTATTGGCATGCTCAGCTTTTCAACCGTAATCGGTCTGCCTTTTGTTTTAACCTCAGGGAAACAAGTGAATCGATACTTAAATAACCTCGCTGGTATTATCAGCATTTTGTTTGGAATTTATTATATGTATAACCTAGGTGTAAATGAAGGTCTGTTCTCCCTATGGTTCTCATGAAAAAAATAGTCCCATGGTGTGGGACTATTTTTATATAATATTCAACTTCCATTCCTTCGTTTTTTTATCAAAGATAAGTTTCGCATGATATGGTTTATTAGAGATTTGTTGATACTCCTCATACATATCATCCATATTCGCAAAATCGCCAATAACCCAAACAGGAATTTCAATTCGAGTCCGCTGATGGTCCGCATCCCTTAAGGATATACAAATTCCTTCTTTAATGAAGGGTGTTAACGAAAGCAGGATTTCTTTCGCAACCGGAGGATAGGTTCGTTTTTTTCTTAAACCGAGTATTGACTTTTCCGGCTTAAGCTCCCCTAATTTTCGTGCCATCGCAACGCTTAGTAAATGGAAAAAATCCTTAAAGCTGCGGTAATAGATTTTATTATACCAGCCGTCATCATGCGCCAAATAAACAAAACGGTTGCCTAATTTATTATAAAAAGGCAATTTTAAATGATGTTTATGGTGTCCTAAGTATAATAATTCAGCCATTTCCTGCCCGGTCAGCTCATTTAGCCCTTCTTCCTCAATAAAATCAATCCAGCAGAAATTCCCGTATCCATAGACATCTTCTGCCGCCAATTTATTAATTCTATCTTCCGGACAATATTCGAGCAGTGTGTGCCTATTAAAATCAGCATCATCAAAACGGTGCGCGAGTAGCAGCAAGTGGTTTAATGAACCTGAAAAAGCAGCCGTAAATTCATCGAATTCAATACCGTAGGACATTACATACTGATCTGATTGGTTTAAATGGACATAGATGAGATCCCGTATGTCTTGATGATGCTTTTTCAAAGCCAAACTCCTCCGATCAAACACAATTGTGATGTTATCTTTCCATTTCCAAGAAACTACCAAATATATTTTTCCATACTTCCTCATTTTATCAAAAAATAGGTCAAATAGCTTATTTCAATTCTTTTACAAAAAATAATTTTGGTTAACACCGAATCAATTTTATTATCGGTGCCTTACACCATTAAAAATACGCATACTATGTATATTATTGGTTTTAAAAGTGAGGTTAATCAGCATGATTAAAGATATGTCCCAGGATGAATTAAGTTTATCGATTATAAAAACGTTAAAAGATAACAAAAAAGAGGAATTTGAGGTGATTTTAGAGGAGCTTCAGCCTTATGATATCGCGAAAATATATGAAGATTTGCCAGAAAAGCATAAGGGCCGCTTTCTCCTTTTTTTAAACTTTGATGTTCTCGCCGATCTTATGGAGGAGCTTGAGACGCCCGAGCAGCTAGATTTATTGAATAAGCTTGGCATTGAAAAATCCAGTAAAGTCCTTGATTTAATGGATAATGATGACTTGGCTTTACTGTTACATGACGTGTCCCCCGAGAAAAAGGATTCCCTATTATCAGGGATGAACACAGAGGAATCAAATGCAGTTAAGGATATTATGAAATATCCGCCAGAAACAGCTGGCAGAATCATGACCAACCGATTCATCTGGATTCGCAGCTATTATACCGTTCGAGAAGCTGTCGATAAATTTAAAAGCTTTGCGGAGTTCGCTGAGTCGATGAATTATCTCTATGTGACCGACGAGGGTCGAAAACTGGTCGGAGTGGTATCTTACCGGGATTTATTGTTAGCCGGGCTGGAGGAAAAAATCGAAACGATTATGTATGAGCGGGTCATTTCTGTTACCGTGACGACAGACCAAGAAGTAGTTGCCCAAACAGCCGAACGCTATGACTTCTTAGCAGTTCCCGTTGTCGATGAAAATAATATCCTAGTTGGAATTGTTACTGTTGATGATATTATCGACGTTGTTATCAAAGAGGCAAATGAAGACATTGAAAAATTATCGGCATCAGGGAAGTCGATTGACTTTGAAACCAAAACATTCATTGCTGCTGCAAGAAGACTTCCATGGTTGATTCTGCTGCTATTTATCGGCCTTATTTCAGGGAGAATCATCAGCAGCTTTGAGGATACCTTAAAGCAGGTGGTTGCGCTTGCATTTTTTATGCCGATGATTGCCGGCATGACCGGGAATACTGGAACACAATCGCTCGCTGTCGTAGTAAGAGGCCTCATCTCCCACGATATCGATAAGGGAGTGGTTGCCCGTTTAATTACCCGCGAGCTCGGAGTTGGAATCACCATCGGAATCACCTGCGCCGTCCTTATTGCAATGATTGCTTATATTTGGCAGGGTAATCTTATTTTAGGAGCCGTTGTCGGCTGCTCGCTATTTTTCACGCTGATTATCGGTACACTGGCCGGTACTGTCATTCCGCTCATTTTATACCGTTTTAAAATCGATCCGGCTGTTGCTTCCGGACCGCTTATTACGACACTAAATGATATATTTTCTCTGCTAACCTACTTTGGGATTGCCACGATGTTTTTGAAGCATTTGATGTGAAAAATGAAACCTTTCGGCACTGTAAACGTTATATATGTTAAAGGTTTGTAATATATTTCCTAAAGAGTAAGCTTTTTAATGCTAGCATTAAATTAATTGCAGATAAAATGGGTGTGACGAATGGAAAGATACACGAAAAAAGCCGACCGCTTTGATTGGACGTTAACATTACTATTGTTTCTTTTTTTCCTGATTAGTAGTGCAGCCATTTATAGTGCCCAAGCATCTGCCCAGTACGAAGAAAATTTTCTCGTCAAGCAAATGTTCTGGTATGTGGTTGGCGTTGGGATTATTACCATTTCTATTTTTATCGATAGCTATCAATATAAACGACTTTCTTGGTATTTATATGGATTTGGTCTTTTATTGCTGATAGCTGTTTATCTGGCACCAGAATCGATTGCACCCTATCGTAACGGAGCAAAAAGCTGGTTCATCATTCCTAAAATAGGTTCGATCCAGCCTTCTGAATTTGTAAAAACCTTTTTGATTTTAGCCTTATCCCGCGTGATTACCTCCCATCAAGAAAAACATCTGGAAAAATCGTTAAAAACAGACTTTCTTTTACTTTTAAAATTAGGAATCACCACTGCGGTCCCACTCGGCTTAATCATGCTCCAGCCAGACCTTGGAACAGGGCTCGTCATTCTGTCGATCTTAACAGGACTGATTCTAGTTTCAGGCATATCGTGGAAAATCATCTTGCCGATATACAGCTTTGGTGCCTCATTTGCAGGCCTTATCTTTTATCTCGTTTTACAAAAGCCGGAGATTCTTGAAAAATACCTTCATGTCCAAACCTATCAGTTTAATCGTATTTATGCTTGGCTTGACCCAGCGAATCATTCCACTAGCTCCAGCTATCATTTGTTAAAATCGTTAAGTGCCATTGGTTCTGGACTTATTTACGGGAAGGGATTTGGGGAGCGAGAAGTGTATATCCCAGAAGCACATACCGATTTCATCTTTGCCGTCATCGGCGAGGAATATGGCTTTGTAGGCGGCAGTATTGTCATCGGTCTTTTCTTTTTGCTTATCTATCATTTAATTAAGACTTCCCTGGATACGACCGATTCGTTCAATACATATGTCTGTACGGGAATTATCAGTGTGCTGACTTTTCATGTCTTTCAAAATGTGGGCATGACCATTCAGGTGCTGCCGATTACAGGAATTCCTCTGCCGTTTATCAGCTATGGCGGCAGCTCATTGATGGGCAATATGTTTGCCATGGGACTGGTGTACAGCATTCGTTATCACCATCGAACTTATATGTTCTCTACTGAAAAATCGTTCAGTTCATAAATAACCATAATGATTTCTTTATTAGATAAACTGTTATAAAATATATCATGTTGAAAACATATATTTATTAAAGCGAAGGTGAACCATGTCACATTATATTAGCTCTATTTTGGAGTTCTTCTCACAATTAGGATATTTCGGTATTGCCTTAGGACTAATGATAGAAATAATCCCAAGTGAAATTGTTTTAGGTTATGGTGGCTATATGATCTCTCAAGGTCATCTCAATTTTCCTGGAGCTATCATCGCCGGCACCATCGGCGGAACGATTGCTCAATTGTTTTTATATTGGGCAGGTTATTATGGAGGCAGGCCTTTTTTAGAAAAATACGGAAAGTACGTCCTGATTAAAAAGAGCCATATTGATATTGCGGAAGATTGGTTTAATAAATATGGCGCAGGAGTGATTTTTACGGCACGGTTTATCCCGGTCGTTCGACATGCCATTTCTATTCCGGCCGGAATTGCGAAAATGTCGGCCACTAAATTTACTCTTTATACCGTAGCAGCAATCGTACCGTGGACCATCCTGTTCCTTTATTTAGGAAACACTTTAGGCAGCAACTGGTCCCATGTAAAAGAAAAAGCGCAGCCATTTGTCATACCACTCATTATTGCAGCTGTAGTCGTCGCGGCGATTTACTTTTTAATTAAGAAAACGAAGAAAACCACCGATTAAGCACGGTGGTTTTCTGTTTTATGAGGACAGTTTTTGCTTTTTCCTTCTGTTTTTTGTCCTCATGAACACTTTATGAGGACAGTTTTTGCTTTCCCAGACCAGGTTTTGTCCTCATGAACTCT
>NZ_JBCNAD010000062.1:0-20491 GCF_050477905.1 Neobacillus pocheonensis
AACTTAAGGGGTTCACTTCATCGGGGGCGTTTTTTTGTAAGGAAGATAAAAATCATGCAATATGTTGCGCAATTAGACTCAATTATCGTTTGAGTATGTAGGGGAAATATGGAAAGGTATAGAATGATGTGGGTTCAAGGAAACGGGTACAATTTTAATAACTTTCTATTTTTCATAGCCGATTAATTTGGAGGTATATAAAGACTAGGGAGAATAACTATGAATGTATATGAAAATCTATTAGTAAAGACCGTATCGAAGAGTGAACCATTAACTAGAATTTTACAGGTGCTAAAAGAATTAAATCTGCCTTTTGACTACTATGTTGGTGCAGGATGTGTCACAAACACTGTTTGGAATGACATCTCTGGTTATCCTCTCGAATATGGTATTTCAGACGTCGATATTGTTTATTATGACCTTCGCGACATGAAACCCGAAGGTGAGAAGGAACTTAAAGAAATTTTGAAATGTCAACTTGGAGATTTTCCATTTAGGTTAGACGTAAAAAATCAGGCAAGGGTGCATCTGTGGTATGAGAGCAAGTTTGGTTTTGCAATTAAACCTTACCTTTCACTTGAAGCAGCAATAGATAGCTGGCCGACTACTGCAACAGCTATAGGAATAAGAAAAGAGCAAAATGAAGTATACAAAATTTATGCACCTTACCAATTGGATGATTTATTTTCAATGGTGATTCGACCTAATAAGCTAATGGTGACCAGAGAAATTTTTGAAAATAAAGCTAGCAAATGGAAAGATAAGTGGCCAAGACTTGAGATTGTTCCTTGGTAAACAGTAATTTTACCATTGCATATTAAATAGACTCACTTAATGAATATTAGAGTGAGTCTATTTTTTTGCCTGTATATAGCTCATTGAGTAGAACCATTTAATTTACTAGGGTTCTTCTTGTAGTAGGAAAGCAAGAACCTATAAAAGCAGAGGATTCCGGAAATAACGACTATATAAGTGGGAAAAGAGTAAATTAATTTCCAACCATGATAGTTAAATACATGGAACTTGACCGCAATAAATTCAAAACCGACAGAAAATATCGCCCAAGTTAGAATATAAAGGACAATTTTAATGCCTTTTGGATGAAGTTTATCATAAAAATATACGCATAAATAACCAAATGGAAGATAGACCATATCTAAAATAACATCAAATATTTCGTATTTTTCTGTATCCGTTAAGCGATATAAATCATAAGGGGATATGGATGCTATCGCATTATCAATTACCTTAGGTATCGCCATACCTAATAATATAATGATAACTGTAATCTCTGTAGGAATTCTTTTAGGCAGTTTCCATATTAGTGGGCTTAAGAGGGCAGCTATGATGATAAACCATTCATTTTCATCAAAGTGTTTTGGAAACAAAAGCATGTTTTAAGTTGGCTCCTTTATAAAAAATTTTCTTCTGTACCACTGCCAAAAAAAGTATGTGATGGAAATGGTGAAAATCCATTCAACAACTGAATACCCAACTTTCCAATCATGGTTATGAAGGATACCTAAAAATATTAAACCATAATCGACTAAAGTTAAGAGAAGAACAGCCAATAATAGGGAGCAGTATCTAAGTACGCTCTTATGAATGGCTACCGAAAAATCAAAAAAGTAAATGATAAGGAGGGGACAAAGGATCAGCTGAATCAAAAAATGGGACCAATATTTATCTAACTCCGTTGACACCGTCATCCATTCAAGATTCACTAAAATAATCCAGGATAGGCTTTGAATGAGTAACGTTTGGATGAGCCAAAGGAAGAAAGTCTCAAATAAATGAATTCTTCTTGAAGTAACACATAAAGAAATTAAAAGTAATAAGGTTATGGATAAAATTATCGCTAAAATCATTGTTTCTCCTTATTTCAGATGAGTAATGGGTATATTAAATACATTCCATAAGAACAGAAGCCAAATAATTGAAAAGGCCCATGCTAATAATGGTTTTATATGATGGACCCGAAGTATAGTGAACATGACGACATCGAACGCCAAGGACCACCACATATTCCAACCGTAATAATGATGGATTAGGTCGAAGCGGAGGTTGAAATATTCAATGGTCATAAGAATAAATACCCAAAAGCCAATCCAGGTAACCTGCTTCCATTTAGAGCGGGGATATTTTCCAAGATAGATTAAGATTATAGACGGGTAGACGATAGCCATTACTAAAAGATTAATGATTAGATGTCCAAAGAAAATCTTTTCCCCAAATATCGCTTCATGATATTCCCACATTCGATGATTATGAAGTAACGCATTCTTTAATAGGTCACCACCAATAAAAAACAAAATCGTAGGATAATAAATTCGCCAATTCCGCCAATCCCCCCATTTAATAGCCGCAAGCAAGAATAGCAACGCATATCCAAGATGCACCTTTTTGCCACCTTCCTTTTTTAATTAGTTTAATTTACCCAATAAAAGGAAAATTAATAACTATTTAGAACAGGTAGACCATAAGAATAGACCATGGGGGATGTTCTCATGGCTTTTTTAAATCAGGCGGTACCGTTGGGTTTCGGTACTGTCACCGCTCGATATTTGTCGATGAAAGTGTTTCTATTAGGAGATTGGACTGCTGAAAAACGGTTCATACTGAGGATAAGTTTGGTATTGAATTATTATGTTGGAGGTGTTGATATCAGGAGGAAATAATGGATTGGAGAACCATCAAGTCTATTGTAGTCACAGATCATGCAGTCGAAAGGTACCAGGAAAGAGTAAAGGATGTACCGGAAGAAGAAGTTATTGACCATATCACAAAAGATATTAGGATTAAAAGCAGCTATGTAACGATTATTAATGGCCCGTATTCAAGAAAGGAAAGTTTAAATACTGGTGATCTTGAATACATCGCAGAAATAAAAGGTGATACGTTAACCGTTAAAACGGTATATATCAGTTTAAAAGATCCTGCTTGGTCCTAGTATAAGCACCATTGTTAGAACTACACGTATCAAATAAGCAGAAAAAATAATAACAGGAGGTTAAGATGACCTACAACCTAAAGAGTGAAACTAGCATGGGAGTCAATGAATCAAGTTGTCAATCAAGTCAAGGGTTGCTGCAGCACCTGTCTATGAATAAAAAATTCACTGCCCAACATCATTCAATACCAAACTTATTTATTGATGTTGGATAGCATTGAAATACAAATTAAGGATAAAGAGGAATGGGAAAATGACATTAAAAATAATTCAAGCCAAAAAACGAACAGCAAGTCATACATTTTACTAGCGAATTAAGAGGTTTAGAATACTCGACAATCAGATAGCTTGTAAATGAAAATGAATATAAAAATACCTCGAGCAATAAATGACCGCGAGGTAAATGTTTTAGTTTTCCTTACGAGCTCCCTTAACTAGAGTCCCATCCTTTTTGCCTCCAATAAATCGCCCATCTTCCACTCGTTTAGTCCAAATTTCAGTTTTAGGATTATATGTTTGTGAACGGTCCTTACTGCCCCTTTACGGTATCCATCACCAGTATTTTTTGCCATGATATCTGTCTCCTTATCGTCGGAATGATCTTCATGTCTGGAAATCACGAGATTCAATCGTTGTTCCACCCTTTGTATAAAGCAAGAGGTACAGAAAAGTGATAGTTCGTGTGGGGAAGGTAATTGTCGATATCAATTTGCAAATGAATCTATTAGATTTTAGAAAATGTAATGTTTTTGATTGGATAGATGGAATATATGAAAAATGTGGTCACCGATGGTGTCCATTTATTTTTATGGATTTAAAGAGACATTTTCACAGGTCCCGGACGGTTCCTCTGGTCCAAAGTAGTCTCATTTGAACCAGGAGAACCGTCCCTTGGCACAAGAACCGCCACTTTTGCGTGTATTTGACATAATATTATAAAAATATTGACTATTTTGAATATTGTTCTTACAATACCATTATAGAGTACTAGAGGAGGTGCTTGTTTGTCACACACAAAAATGGGGGAAAAGCAGATTTATCAAATCTTGCGTAGTGCCATTTTTAATGCAGAGCTTCCTCCGGGAACGCAATTAGTAGAGTCGTCCCTTGCCGAAGCATTTGGAGTGAGTCGAACCCCCATTCGGTCGGTGCTTTCCCGGCTGAAGTATGAATCATTGGTTCGTTTTATTCCCAATCGGGGAGCATTTGTTTATTGTCCTACGCCTGAAGAAGCGGAGCAAATCTTTTTTCTTCGTCAGATTTTAGAACCTGAAGCAGCCTATTTAGCCGCGCTTCAAGCAACTCCTTCTGACCTCGAAAAGATGAACTTCTTTTTAGAGCAGGAGAAACAGTTTTACCAACAAAATGAACCGCAACTTGCCTTGCAGGCAATTCAATCCTTCCATCTTGCCGTGATTGATGCTTGTAAGAATCCGTACCTTATCCAATATTTGCGGGAAATCCTTTCCTTAACCCACATCATTCTCATATTCTATGACGTTTCCGATGCGAATAACACTCAATCCAATCATCAGCATCGGGACTTGTATGAAGCCATCCATCAAAGAGACGCCATCCTTGCAAAGCAGCTTACTAAAGATCACATTCCTTTCATCATCGGCGATATTGACTTCACGAAAAAGCAAAATCACACATTAACCATTGATCAAATTATTACTCGGTACACTCCCTAGTAATTTTTTAATAGGGTTGATTGTATACAATTATTGTACACGTTTGGAGGATACAATATGCCGTCTATTAACATGAAAACGACCGTGCCTGGTCCTAAGGCCCAAGAGTTGTTAAAACGAAAGGAGCAAGTAGTTGCCCGCGGCCCGTCGAATACGGTTTTGTCCTTCGCAGAAAGTGGTGAAGGGGCCCTGTTAACCGATGTTGACGGAAATACATATATCGATTTTGCCGGGGCAATCGGAACCTTAAACGTTGGCCATAGTCCAGCACGTGTTGTCCAAGCATTAAAAAATCAGCTAGATAGGTATATTCATACCTGCTTTAACGTCATGATGTATGAACCCTATGTAGCCTTGGCAGAAGAGTTAGTCCGGATTACACCTGGAGATCATGCTAAGAAAGCTTTTTTTGCAAACAGCGGAGCGGAAGCGGTTGAAAATGCTATTAAAATCGCTCGTAAGTACACTGGGCGTAAAGGGATTATCTCCTTTGAACGCGGTTTTCATGGTCGGACGCTGCTAGCCATGTCGTTAACAAGTAAAGTAAAGCCTTATAAGTATCAATTTGGACCGTTTGCCCCTGAGACTTACCGAGCGGGTTATCCTTATTATTTCCGTAAACCAGAAGGGATGACAGAGGAGCTGCTGGATCAAGAACTATTACAACAATTAGAAACGTTTTTCTTGGCTGAAGCGCCAACGGAAGAAATTGCTGCTGTGATTATTGAACCTGTTCAAGGGGAAGGAGGATTTATCGTTCCTTCTAAAACGTTCATACAGGGACTCAAGAAAATTTGTGAAAAATACGGCATCCTTTTTATCGCCGATGAAATTCAAACCGGTTTTGCTCGTACCGGCTCGATGTTCGCGATTGAGCAATTTGGAGTCGTGCCGGATCTAATGACGTTATCCAAATCCTTAGGAGCCGGACTGCCGATTTCTGCGGTTGTCGGACGTTCTGAAATGATGGATGCGCCGGCACCAGGTGAAATCGGGGGTACCTATGGTGGAAGCCCGCTTGGCTGTGTGGCTGCACTTGAAGTGATTAAAATCATTGAAAACGAAGGCTTAGTAGAGAGATCCCAAAAAATCGGACAGGTTTTAACGGACCGGTTTAAGAGCTGGCAAGCCCAATATCCGCAAATTGGGGATGTTCGCGGCTTAGGTTCCATGGTTGCGATTGAACTCGTCAAAGATCCTGTAACGAAGGAGCCTGATAAAGAATCTACCGCTAAGATTGTTGCAGTGGCTCAACAAAAAGGACTCATTCTTCTCAGTGCCGGACTTTACTCGAATTGTTTACGAGTTTTAGTGCCACTCGTTGTAACAGATGAACAGCTGGCTGAAGGTTTGGATGTGCTCGAAGCCTCCATTAAAGAAGTGCTGGTTCAACCAGTAAATGCTTAAAAGGGAGAATAGTTCATGGAAATGTTAAAACAATTGCCGCAGCAGGGCGGCGAAAAAGTTCGAGTGGAAGAAGCCGTTTCTTCTATTATTCAACGGGTTCGTCAAGAAGGGGATGCCGCCCTTAAAGCCTATCTTAGACAGTTTGACGGGGTGGATATCGAGGAACTGCGTGTCCAAGAGAAGGATATTCAGGAAGCCTTATCCCAATTGCCGCAGACGTTGATTGAGGACCTTCAATTTTCGGTAGAGCGGATTAAAGCCTTTGCTGAGGCCCAGCGCCGAACACTCACAGAATTTGAGCAAGAAATGATTCCGGGAGTTTATTTGGGACAACGGGTCATTCCAATTGAAACCGTGGGAGCCTATGTTCCTGGAGGACGATATCCACTGTTATCTTCTGCACAGATGGCGATTATCCCCGCTAAAGTCGCGGGCGTATCAAACGTGAAAGTATGTACACCGCCAACCAAAACGGGAGAAGTCCATCCGGCGGTACTTGCTGCGGCCCACTTATCTGGAGCGGATGAAATCTACCGTGTTGGAGGAGCTCAAGCGATTGCCGCTCTTGCTTATGGAACAGAATCTATTGGTCCGGTTCATAAAATTACTGGACCGGGTAACGTGTTTGTCACCGAAGCAAAACGTCAGGTTCATGGTCAGGTCGGTATTGATTTGTTAGCCGGCCCAAGTGAAGTGCTAGTAGTTGCTGATCAATTTGCCGATCCGGTATATGTTGCTTCCGATTTACTCGCCCAAGCGGAACACGATGTCAATGCCCGGGTGGCCTTAGTGACCACCGATCGAAATTTCGGGATGGCCGTTCTTCGTGAAATCGAAGAACAACTTAAAACCCTGCCGACTGCCGAAGTCGCCCGCGCCTCATGGGATCGATGGGGACAAGTATTCCTTGCGGATAGCTTAGAAGAAGCCATCTCGATTGTGAATGATTGGGCACCAGAACATCTCCATGTCCAAACCATCAATGCTTATGACATTAAAGACCGATTCATTAATTACGGATCTCTATTTTTAGGTGGACTTTCTTCTGTTGTCTATGCAGACAAAGTGTGTGGAACGAATCATATTCTGCCTACTCGCGCTGCTGCCAAATATACAGGCGGCGTATGGGTGGGGACGTTTTTAAAAGTAGTAACCTATCAGTTTATCAAACAAGAAGGTGTTGAAGTACTTGCACCTCATTGTGTTCGGCAATCAGGCCAAGAAGGGCTGATTGGTCATCTTCGCTCAGCCAATATCAGATGGAGCGGAAAACTGGATATTGAATAAAAAATAAATTTTATGGAGGAATTACGATGAAACCATTCACTAAAATGTTTTTGCTCACTCTTCTTTCTCTTATTCTATTAGCCGGCTGCGGCGGCGAAAAGACGACAAGTGGAAATGCTAGTGATTCAAAAGGTGACAGCAAATCTGCCACAAGTACATTAGAAAAAGCAAAAGAAAAAGGTGTGCTTGTTGTCGCTTCATCCAACGACGTTCCATTTGCCTATATTGATAAGGATACGAAGAAGTTTGCGGGTATTGATGCTGAAATTATTACAGAAGTCGCCAAACGCTTAGGCATTCCGAAAGTTGAAATGAAAGAGGTAAAGTTTGAAAACCTTCTGCTTGAGCTAAACAACAAAGGCGTGGATATGGTAACAGATGGAATGTATATCAAGCCGGAACGTCAGAAAATTGCGGACTTCACGAATATTTGGTACACCGAAGGGGAAGCGCTGGTTGTTTTAAAAGATTCTCCTATCAAAGGACTGGATGATTTAAAAGAGAAGGTTGTTGGCGGACAAAAAGGGACAGCATTCCTTGAGTTTGCTCAAAAGCTTCAAAAAGAAGGCAAGATTAAAGAAGTAAAGGTGTTTAATTCACAGTCAGAACTGCTTCTTGCTGTAAATACCAAAAAAATTGATGCTTGTATCACAGATAGTGCAGTAGCTGGCTATAGTATCACGAATGACAAAACCTTGAATTTAAAATTAGTTTCTCCTTATAAAGCGGAAGCGGCAGGAAATATCGGAGCAGCTGTCCGTAAGTCAGATAAAGATCTGTTGGAAGCCTTCAATAAAGAATTAGATAAGCTTAAGGAAGAAGGGTTCGTCCTTGACGTTTTGAAAAAATATGGATTAAACGAAGATAACTTCGTGCCTGCTGGAAAGTAAGCAGTTTTTCATGGAGAGCTCTTTCCTTAGGCTCTCCTATCTTTTTTTATAAAGGGGGATACATATGGACATCTTAAAAAGTTTAGATTTTGCAACAGCCTTTAAAGACCTGTATCCAGAATTGTTACATGCGATGGGGACCGTGCTTGGAGCTACCATATGCGGTTTCATCCTGGCATTAGTACTTGGTACGTTGATTGCTTTAGGGAGAATTTCAAAAATCAGCTGGCTAAATCGATTGTTGGTGCTTTTTCTTGAAATTATTCGAGGAACTCCTTTGCTTGTCCAAGTTGTGTATATGTATTATGTTGTTCCGTTGCTCATCTCTGCAGTGGTTCAATTTTGGATTCCAGGATATCAATTGAATTTTGATGCCTTCATTGCAGGAACTCTTGCATTGGGAGTGAATTACGGGGCTTATTTATCGGAAGTTATTCGCTCGGCTATTACCGCTATTGACCGCGGACAAACAGAAGCTGCTTTGGCCCTCGGGTATACGAATAAGCAGGCGATGTGGTCCATTATTATTCCACAGGCCAGCCGAATTGCGTTACCGACCTTCGGCAACTACATCATCATGATGGTGAAGGATACCTCGCTTCTTGCCTTTATTACGGTGAGTGAACTATTGCTAAGAACCCAAACTTATGCTTCTCAAACATTCTTAACCATTGAATCCTATACGCTTTTAGCGTTAGCCTATTTAGTTTTAAGCTTGCCAATGGCTCAATTAGTGAGAGTGATGGAGAGGAGATTAGGTCGTCATGTCTAACGCAATCATTGAAGTGAACCAACTGCGAAAATCCTTCGGCTCCAATGAAATTTTAAAAGGAATTGATTTGGAAATCAAACCAGGAGAAAAGGTGGTCATCATCGGGCCATCTGGATCAGGAAAGTCCACCTTACTTCGCTGTCTTAACTTTTTAGAAATCCCGACTGGTGGAACTGTAAAGGTGCATGGTGATTATTTTATTAAACCGGGTGAAAAGTTTAATGAGAAACATGTGGCGTCGCTGCGGACTGAAGTGGGAATGGTTTTTCAACGGTTTAACTTATTCCCAACCATGACAGCACTCGAAAATGTGATGGCTGCTCAAATTAAAATCCGGAAAAAATCTAAAGAAGCGGCACGGGAAACTGCCGAAAAATATCTACGTAAAGTAGGATTAGCGGAACGGATGGATCATTATCCAAGTCAATTATCAGGCGGGCAGCAGCAGCGTGTTGCCATCGCAAGAGCTCTGGCGATGGAACCGAAAGCTATGCTGTTTGACGAAGCAACATCTGCACTCGATCCTGAACTTGTAGGTGAGGTTTTAAATGTCATTCGTGAGTTGGCAAACGAAGGAATGACGATGGTATTAGTCACACATGAAATGAGATTTGCAGAAGAGGTTGGCGATCGGGTTATTTTTATGGACGATGGGGTCATCGTTGAGGAAGGGCCGCCGAAAGAGTTTTTCCATACCCCGAAACATAACCGAACACGGGAATTTCTTCAAAAAGTAGAGCATTAGGGAGTGGATGGTATGGTGTTGAACATTGGAAACTTGATTAATGGGAAGGAGTATAAAGGAAACGGTCGTGCCGGGTACGAGGTTCGTAGTCCTTATAACGGTGAAGTAGTAGGAAGTGTTGATTTCGCTACCGAGGAAGATTTGCTCTTGGCGATTGAAACGGCGGGGCAGGTTTTTGAAAAAACGATGAAGAAGATGCCTGCCCATGAGCGATCTACCATTCTTCGGAAATCGGCGGACTTGTTGGAAAGTAAAGGTGGAGAATTTGCCCAGCTTCTATGTCAGGAAGCGGGTAAACCGATTCGTGATGCACAGGGGGAAGTAGGGCGAGCCATTCAGGTTCTACGTTTTGCAAGTGAGGAAGCGAAGCGAAACGATGGAGAATTGATCAAGATGGATTCAGCGGTCGGAGGAGAAGGACGAATCGGTTTTGCTAAACGTGTTCCGGTTGGCGTGGTAGCGGCTATTACCCCGTTTAACTTCCCACTCAACCTTGTGCTGCATAAGCTTGCCACGGCAATCGCGGCAGGATGTACGGTGGTGTTGAAACCAGCCGAAAAAACCCCTTTGTCAGCGATGAAATTGGTTCGATTAATGGAGGAGGCGGGCCTGCCTGCAGGGGCCGTCAATGTGGTGAACGGATTTGGTGCTGATCTTGTGCCTGTATTGGTAACTCACCCTTATGTCAAAAAAGTGACCTTTACCGGAAGCGGTCCGGTTGGATATAAAATCAAAGAAATGGCGGGGAACCGAAAAGTCACTCTTGAATTAGGGTCAAATGCTCCGAACATCGTGTTTCCGGATGCTGACTTAGATGCTGCGGTTGCAGGAATGGTGAAAGGTGGGTTCGGATTTGCCGGGCAGGCCTGCATCTCTGTTCAAAGGATTTATATCCATCAGGATATCTATGGTCCGTTTTTAGATAAATTGGTGCCATTGGTAAAAAATCTGCAGGTGGGAGATCCTGTGTTGGAAACAACGGATGTGGGCCCGCTGATTACGGAAGAGGCTGCGATTCGGGTTGAAGCCTGGATTCAAGAGGCTGTCAGCGAAGGTGCGAAGGTATTAGCAGGCGGGCAGCGGCAAGGAGCACTACTCCACCCGGCCGTGTTAGTGGATGTGCAGCCCTCCATGAAGGTGGTGTGTCAAGAGGTATTCGCGCCGTTAGTAACGGTGATTCCTTTTGAAACTGAGGAAGAAGTGATAGCCGCTGCAAACGATTCCGATTATGGGCTGCAGGCAGGCGTATTCACCACTAATATAAACCGAGCTTTCCGATTCTTTGATGCTCTAGAAACTGGTGGGGTATGGATCAATGAAATCTCGACAGTCAGACAGGACAATTATCCATATGGCGGGGTAAAGTTGAGCGGCATCGGTCGGGAAGGCGTCGCTTCAGCGATTGAGGAAATGACTGATGTAAAATTTATGGGGATTAAGTTGAGTTGATTTTGGTGTGACCATGGGGACTGTTCTCACGGCTTTTTTGAGCCATGAGGACCGTCCGACGGTTCTTATGCTTTAAAGGATTTTGTCAAAAACAGAAAGAACTAGTGGATTCGTCTGACAGTATATGGGTATAAGAAAACAGACCGTCTGTTCACCAGGCGGTCTGTTCTTTTGATTCATCTTTTTTTAATGTATCTCTTTCTGTCATTAATTTTGCAATAATTTCTTCGATAAAAATAAAGAAAACAGTGCGGGTTTTTTCATACGGCAGCAATTGTTCATTTTGAGCAGATTGGGTTAAGTAAAAGACATTATCTGCTTTCAAAGCGGATGAATTGTCATATTCCTCCAAAATCAACAATATTTCAGCCCCTTTATTCTTTACCTCGTTGAACAGGTTTTCAAAAGAAGTGAATTTACCGGTTACGGAAAAAACAATTAAAAGCGTTTCCTCATCCACCAAATGTTTCGCATGATCTTCTCCCTGGCTCACTAAAATATGTTTTCCAGAAACAAGAGCAAGCTTATAAGCAAAGTATTCTACACAAATAAAGGATGGACCTAATCCGAATAGAACGATCCTATTGTACTTCTTATAAAAAGTTAAAAACTCATCCACTAATGCAGGGTCAAAATTGTCGATAAAGTGTTTTAATCTTTCCAGTTCACTTGAAGATTTTTTGTCTTCAAGATTTATTGGCTGCCCTCCAAAAAACTGCTTGTATTGTTTAAAATTTTCAAACCCCAGTTTTCTAACCAGTTTTGATACTTTTGATGGAGACACATTACAATAATCAGCGGCCTCTAATATTTTAAGATGATCATTATCCTTTATAATTTCAGAAAGTTGGTTATGGACCGAAAGCTCAAGGTCATTTAATTTGTTTAAATTAATATTTATGGTCTTTCCCTCTCTTCTCATTGGTTCTTAATGAAAGTATACCAGAGTGGAAAATTTTCCACAATTAAAAAATATTTTATAAAAAATAGAAAATTTTCTAAAGAATCCGTTTACATCTGGAGATATTTATAGTAAATTAACCTTGTAAATATTAAAAACCATTTAAGAAGAGGGCTAAATATGAATACTCATAAAACCGATATAAAAGATTTCTCAATGGATTTCTTTAGCTTAAAAGGAAAAGTGGCGATTATAACTGGAGGAAATTCTGGATTAGGGCAAGGCTTTGCTTTAGCACTTGCAAAAGCAGGGGCGGACATTTTTGCCGTCAGCATCGCGGAAGACAATGGTGAAACGAAAAACATGATCGAAGAGGAAGGCGTTCGCTACCATCTGATGATCGCAGACGTTACTCAGGAAGGTGCTTGTCAAAAAATTGCTGAAGAATGCATCGATACATTTGGAAAAATAGACATCCTCATGAATAACGCAGGCATTTGCATCAATGAACCAGATGTGACGAAGTTTAGTAGACTTCAATGGGATAAAATGGTCGCGATCAATTTAACGGCAGGTTTTGAACTATCTCATGAAGTGGCAAAGTACATGATTCCACAAAAAAGCGGGAAAATCATTAATACTTGTTCCTTGTTTTCATACCTTGGGGGTCAATGGTCACCCGCATATGCTGCAACGAAACACGGCTTAGCAGGTTTTACAAAAGCATATTGTGATGAATTGGCTCAATTCAATATTCAAGTTAACGGTATTGCACCAGGATATTTTGCTACTGCCGTTACAGCAGAGACACGAGCTAATCCTGTAGCAAATCAACGGATTTTAGACCATATTCCTGCTAATAGATGGGGCAATATCTTAGATTTAATGGGTGCAGTTGTCTATTTAGCTTCAGACGCTTCCAATTATGTAAATGGAACTCTAGTAAATGTTGATGGTGGATACTTAGTACGATAACGTAATATAGAATAGATAAAAGGAGAAATGCTGCAATGACTAACGAACAGTTATTAAAAGAAGAAACTACGATGGTTAAAGAACAATTATTAAAAGAATTAGAGTCTATTATTTCAGTAGAACAAATCAATACCGATCAGGAAGCACTTTATGATGCATCTGCAGATCGTTATAAAAAATATGCGAAAGCTAAAGAGGTCCTTGACGTTCCAATGCCTATGGCAATTGTATACCCGCACTCCGCAGAAGAAGTGAAGTCACTTCTTATGTTCTGTAATAAAAAAAATATCAATGTTATTCCTAGAAGTGGAAAAACTGCTACCGAAGGCGGTCTTGAAAACTGGAAAGAAACAGCTTTAGTAATTGATGGATCAAGAATGAATAAAATCATTAAAATAGATCCATATAATATGCAAGCAACTGTCCAAGCTGGTGTGAAACTACAGACACTAGAAGATGAATTACGAAAAATTGGCTACACTACGGGTCACTCTCCACAGTCAAAACCAGTAGCACAATTTGGCGGATTATTAGCAACGAGAAGTATTGGGCAATTTTCAACTTTATACGGTGCAATTGAAGATATGGTTGTAGGGTTAGAGTGTGTATTTCCTAACGGACATATTTCTAGAATAAAAAATGTTCCAAGAAGAGCTGGCGGACCAGATATTAGACATATTGTGATCGGTAATGAAGGAACGTTATGCTATATAACAGAAGTTACAGTTAAAATATTTAAATTTTACCCAGAAAACAATGTTTTCCATGGTTATTTAATTAAGGATGTTGATACGGGTATTAAAGTTTTAAGAGAAGTTATTACAAACGGCTTTAGACCATCCGTTGCCCGCGTATATTCTGAAGAAGATGCAAGACAACATTTTGCTCATTTCTATAAAGACAAATGTGTATTGATTTTTATGACAGAAGGACCAGAGGGTATTGTCAAGGCAACGAATGAAGCGATTGAAGAAGCGGTTTCTAAATTCCAAGAAGGAATCGTTGAAAAAGTGGATGACCAATTAATCGAAAATTGGTTTAATAACTTGAATTGGACACAGGGACACATTGATCGTGAATTCCAAACAATGGTTGATCATCATAAGCATGATGGTTTTACAACGGAAGTATCGGCTGACTGGGAAAACATTACAAAGATTTATCACAATGTCATGAAACGAGTTAGGGAAGAGTTTGACAGAATTGAAGATATCACCATGCTTGGAGGACACTCATCCCATAGTTATTTGAATGGAACGAATATGTATTTTGTATACAACTATAATATTAATTGTGCGCCAGAGGATGAAATGAGAGTTTATCATCATCCAATCCATTCTATTATTATTGAAGAAACATTAAAGCTAGGCGGTTCCATGTGTCACCACCATGGTATTGGAAAATATCGTACCGAGTGGACACAAGAAGAGCATGGTTCTGCTTACAATATGCTGGAAAAACTAAAAGAAGCTTTTGACCCGAATGGCATCATGAATTTTGGAACCATCTTCCCACAAGAGGAAGGCATGAAATATATTAAAGGGTAACGGTGATCATATGAGCGGGTATGTAATGGGGATAGATAATGGCTCACAAAGTACAAAAGTAGCCATTTATAATTTGGAAGGAAATGAAGTGGCCTTTGGAGCCTTTCAATTAAAAGAAACGTTATCCCCTGAACCGGGTGTCGTCATTCATCCCGATGATGATTTATGGGACAGTGTATATGGAGCCATTAAAAATTGTCTAGCCAATTTTACTGGCAATCCTAAAGATATTGTCGGAATTGGTCTTTGTACAATTAGATGTTGTCGAGTTTTATTAAAGGAAGATGGCCATCTAGCTTATCCGGTGATAAGCTGGATGGATTCTAGACTAAACAACCCATATGTACATTCTGATGATCAAGTCAAGTATGTGACGACTACTTCCGGTTATCTGGGATTCCGGTTGACTGGGGAATTGAAGGACACAGCTGCCAATTATGAGGTTCACTGGCCGCTGGACCGCGAAACGTTAGATTGGTCTCGGGACGAGGAAGTGTTTAAGGCCTATGGATTGAAAAGAGGGATGGTATTTGATCTTGTAAAACCAGGCGAAAAGTTTGGAACGCTAAGACAAGAACTGGTTGATGAGTTTGGTTTTAATCAAGATATACCGGTAGTAGCAACCGCCAATGATAAAGCTGTAGAGGCGTTAGGCTCCGGAATTAAGGACGAAGGGACTATCATGATCTCACTTGGAACCTTCATTTCGTCCATGTTGTTAAGAAATGAATATAAGGAAAATGCCGTTAATTTCTTTCCAACACTCGCCTGTATTCCATTTAAATATGTTTATGAATCCAATGGAATAAGACGTGGAATGTGGACAGTGAGTTGGTTCAAAAAACTGATTGGTGAAGAACTCGTCACAGAGGCTGCAAAACTGGGAGTATCGGAAGAGGAATACTTGAATAGGAAAGCGCAGGATGTTTCAGTCGGCAGTGACGGTCTGATCACGATCCTGGACTGGTTATCGACACCATCAGAACCATATCGAAAAGGTATCATGATCGGTTTTGACCAGAGGCATACGAAATACCATATATACCGTTCAATTTTGGAAGCGATTGCTTTTAATATTAAAAACAATATTGATGATATGCTAGCGGAAATAGATGCAAAGCTAAACGATTTAGTCATCATAGGCGGGGGTTCCAAGAGCGATTTGATTATGCAAATTATGGCCGATCTTTTTGGATTGCCAGTTCACAGACGTGCAGGAAGCAGTAGTGCGTGTCTAGGGGCTGCGATTTGTGTCTGCCAGCATTTATCGATTTACAAAGATTTTAATGAAGCTGCAAGTAAAATGGTTAAAACTCAACACACGTTTATACCGGACCAAAAAAATCACGAACTCTACAATACAATTAACAATTCTGTTGTTAAAAATGTAAGAGCTCACACAGATGAAATATTAAAAATATCTTATCCCATTTTTAATTAAGAAAAGAGTGATTTTGTGGCAGAGAAAAATTATAAAAGGTATTTTCAGTTTTTCCTCATTGTTTTAGCAGCAGGATCGATTTTTCCACTTATCTATTTAAAAACAAATTATCAAGAGACGATTTTAGAAGTTTACGGAATAACACTTAAACAATTAAATGGCATATTTTCCGTGTTGGGTGTGGCCTATCTCGTAGGATATTCTCCAAGTGGCTGGCTTGCTGATAGATTTTCAGCAAAGAAACTTTTATTCATTTCACTCCTGGTCTGTGGATTAACCGGACTATGGTTTGCTCAAGTTCCGAGCTATTCAATGGTATTGGTGATATTTGGTATTTGGGGATTTTTTTCCGTATTCACCTTTTGGGCAGCCCATTTAAAACTAGTAAAGTTAATCGCTAAAAGGGAAGAAGAAGGAAGATTTTTTGGAGCTTTAGATGGTGGCCGCGGATTAATAGAGGCCATATTGGCAAGTATAGCATTGTTTATTTTTACAAACGTTTTGGGAGACAGTACAGCACTAAGTCATAAGAAAGAAGCCTTACAATTTGTGGTTTACATGTACTCTGCTGCACTAATTTTGGTATCTTTCCTCATTTTATTTTTTGTTAAAGAAGACAAATCTTCTATAAAAAAAGAATCTTCTTCTAAAGCGGCAGGAACCAGTAAAAAAATAAATGTGAACGATTTCAAACAACTATTCAGTAATAAGTTCATATGGATGCTAGGCGGCATCATATTTATGTCTTATATTGTTACCTGGGCCGTATATTACCAAGGTGGATTTTTACAAACAAATATAAAAGTTGATGCCGCAACTGTTGGTGAAGTGACTGTATTAATGCTTTGGATGCGGCCGATTGGCGGGTTGTTAGGCGGATTTTTGGGGGATAAATTTGGGAAGAGCAGTATCCTCATGATTGCTTTAGGGTTAGCTGCCACTTTCTTAATTGCTATATCAAGCTTACCAATAACGATGCCTCTGATTTACTTTAAAGTCCAAGTCGTAATGATAGGTTTAATGATTTATACCGTTAGAGGTCTTTACTGGTCATTACTTGGAGATTGTAAGGTAGATGAAAAGATACTCGGTCTGGCGATTGGAGTTGTATCCTTTATAGGCTATACACCAGATATTTTAATGCCTATCGTCAATATTGTATTGTTTAAAACTTACGGACCTAACGGTGGTTATAATGGGTACTTTATCTTTTGTGCCTGTGCGGCAATACTCAGTATCATTATGACTTTAATCTTTAGAATGTCCGTGAAGAAAGAAGCTAGAAATTCAATCAAAACAGATGAATTAATAGCGAAAAATGCTTAACTGATTATTGTGATAAGGGTGCTTAAAAGACGCCGGCATAAGCCAAAGGGTGGTTCTCGAGAAAACAATTAATGCTTTTTGACAAACAGCACCCTGACGGTAAAGGTTGCAGTGAGAAGTGTTAGCAGCACTTCTCTTTTTTTATTATATGTCTATTAAATACAAAAAACACCTAATTAAGAAAGACCATGGGGGGTGGTTCTAGTGGTTGACATTTACCTCATCAGAAACGATAAGAAAGGTCCCGGTAGCTTTTAGGTGACAAAAAATTTGCCTACCAATCAGATAAATTCCTTATATAATAGATTTTGCTGCACATCTAATCAAATGATTAATTAGTTTTGCGATAGGGTAATTTGTTGGAGAGTTTCAGTTTAATATAATAGGATTTCCCGAGATCTTAGCAATTATCCCAATAAAAAAAGAGCTAACAAGCTCTTGTTTTTGTTTGTATTAGCCCCGCCTTCGCTAAATACGATGATGTTCACATTAACCATCCAACCCAGTATAATTATACAAAAAAACGTTTACATATTCAATATCTATTCATAGTCTAATATTTTCCATTTTAAGAGAAACCTATCAAAACCTTGAGAACCGACGTTAAAAAGTTAATGAAATAGAAAATGGGGTGGAGATACAGTGGGAAAAGAGAGAATGGATTTTGGTTATAAGGACTGTTCATAATTAAGTAACCAGCGAAAGTAAAATAAGCGGAGATTTTTCGCTTAGGTGCAAAATGGAACTCGTTTCGGGGTAAATAAGGGGAGGTTTTCCGACTATGCAAAATAAAATCCCCCATTTTCACGTTTTTCGAGTCAATAGGCGGAATTTCTCCGTCTATTTATGCTATTTTCAATGCTATTTTCGAATTAAGCGAAATTTTTCCGTCTATTTATCAGACCGGGTGCTTAAACTGATCCCCATCCCATAAGAGCGAATCCCTCATGATCCCAGAAGTTGTTCAAGAGGACATCGTCCTTGTGGAATTCCTATGGAATTTTATCTATTAATTTGTAAAATTGGTTCTCCCAAAAAAATAATACCCTCCACCTAAACGGTAGAGGGTATTATTTTTTTGCTGCCTATTCAATTATTCTTGACTCGATTCGCTTTAATGATCCGTTTTGCAATCCACCAACAGAGAGGAAAGTTTATAAAAAAAGTCATTGCTATAAAGGTTGCAAATGCTATCAAATCATTATTCATTTCATCCCCGGGGCTCATTGACACAATCGTAAAAAATACCGCGTATATCACAATGGTAATAAGCAGAGCTAATATTCCATCGGACAACTTACTAAAAACTTTCAATCTATTTATTCATTCCTTCCGTCAATGGTCGTATTACTTATCTCCTAGATTTATCGTAACCAATAGGTATGTATAAGTCTAGGTGGGAGTGAAGTAATTCTACAAGTAAACCATTTTCTTTTTAACAAGGGGGACGGTTCTCGCGGATTTTTTGTACCATGAGAACCGTCCCCCCGGCTTTCTTTTGTTAACCGCCCCTGAGACGCTCTAATTCTTTTTCGGAAAAAGAGCCGCCCGTCGACGTTCTTTTTATAGGTTCAATTGAATAATACCAGGAATAGAAGGGACTGAAGGCAATTTTAATTAAACGTCTGTGTAATGTTGAAAAAAGGGAAAGAAGGTAGAATTCTGTTTGATAGAAAGAATGGGGTCATTTTCTGGGGAATATTGTTCTTTTTTTGAAAATGCCTAAAGATTTTCACGACAAATATTTCGGTACCATGCTGACTAAAATACTTTCATAGCACTGCTTTCTTTCTATTTAATCAAACGATTATTTAACATGTTATATACGAAAAATGGTCGATATTTGTCCTTAAAAGACCAAGGGGACAGTTCACGCGGTTAAAAATGAAGCTGCGTCTTACCACAAGAACCGTCACTTTGGACTAGCCCAGATTTAATTCCGCTATTGAATAAATGGCTGCTCTTCCAGCCATTTTCACACGTGTGCCTTCATGTCTGCAGTAAAGCGTACCGCCTCTTTTGGACACCTGTTTGGCCACCAATTCCCTTTTGTCTAATCTTTTTGCCCAATATGGAACTAAGCAGCAGTGCAAAGAACCTGTTACGGGATCTTCATTTACTTTTAATTTTGGAAAAAATCCTCTGGAAACAAAGTCATATTCGCTTCCTTTTGCGGTGATACAGACACCGAGAGCATCTGGTAATTTTTCTAATTTCGCAAAGTCCGGTGTAGCTTTAATTACAGCTTCTTCTGACTCTAATACCAATACCAAGTCTCTGTTGATAAAGGCTTCGATTGGCGTGACGCCCAATGCATCGATAATCTGTTCCGTTATAGGATATTCTTCAGATTGTACAGCAGGAAAATCTAATTCATACAAATCATCGCTTCTATTTACGGTAAGCATGCCGCTCAATGTATCAAACTTTACGGTGTCCAGTTCCTTTTCATAATAGTTCATAATGATAAAAGCAGTGGCGAGTGTGGCGTGCCCGCAAAGGTTTATTTCTCCCCCGGGAGTAAACCATCGAAGTCGATAAGTATCTTCTTCCTTCACCGCAAAGGCAGTTTCTGATAAGTTATTTTCGCTAGCGATTTTCTCCATCAAATTGTCGGAAAGCCACTCTTTCATTACACAAACTCCTGCAGGATTACCTTCAAAAATTTTTTCAGCAAATGCATCGACTACAAAGTATTTCATTTTTTTATCCCCCCTAGAGTTTCTTATATAATAGTATTTTATATTCAATTATGGATAGGATACAATTGCAAACTCCTTGGCTTGTCCTATGCCATAACATTTTATATTTGTTTTGAATTTCCCTTTGGTTAAATAGTTTTTTTTTTTTTTATAAAAAAGTATTGACCAATCAATTAATCTCCTGTAATATATGAAAAGTCGTCAGCGAGGCGATGAAAGAAATTTAAAAAACGATTGACACATTGAAAGTGACATGGTATATTGTTATTCTGTCTCTTGAAAATTGTTCTTTGAAAACTAAACAAACAAAAACGTCAACAAACAATAAAATTCGTTTCTATATGAAACGAAGCCAACGTAACAAAATGAGCTAATCAACTTTCTTGGAGAGTTTGATCCTGGCTC
>NZ_JBCNAD010000063.1:0-35277 GCF_050477905.1 Neobacillus pocheonensis
CGTTTTTCTAGGTCAGTTCATTTTATGGGATAAGGTTTTTTTATTTATAAGAATGTTCTTTTTACTTTCTCAAAGAAGGAGTTGTCCTTAAGTTTTAAGGTTTTTAATTTTTTATCACTTAATTTAATTTGAATTTTATCGACATGGCGTACACTTAATGCCTCGTTGTCCATTCCCATTGTAGGGTAATCGTTGCCTTCCGGGATTACCTTGAGCGTAAGGGTTCTTTCACTGCTTAGTATAAACGAAGAGCCGAGGGTACGATACCGTTTATTATTAACGGATGCTACCTCACTTACCTGCATACAGGAGAGTAGCGGGTCAACAATAGAACCACTTACTGATTTATTATATGCTGTACTTCCAGTTGGAGTGGCAACGATTAGACCGTCTCCACGAAATGTCTCTAAATGCAATTCATCTACAAACACATCCACTACGAGCGTTTTAATAATGGAAGAGCGGATTGAAAATTCGTTTAAGCATGGAAAGGTTCCCTGACCATCAACAGAGACTTCAATCAGCGGATAGCGGCGAACTTCTAACTGTTCATTAAGCATAGCTAAAATCATTGATGAAACATCTTCAATTTTAAAATCACAATACATATTTAAACTGTTTTTTGTTGAAATCCCCATGTAAAGGCAATCATCACGGAAACCAGTTTTTCGTACAGCTTGAAGAAATGCACCGTCATCGCCAATGCTGGCAATAATATTTGCTTTTCGATAATCATTCACAATGGTAAAACCATAGCGTGCACTTGCTTCAAAAAGTGGAGCGGCTTTTGCAAGCAAATCTGGTTCATGCTTGTAATAATAGTAAATATTGCGTCTTTCTGCCATTTCCGTAACCCCCTGGTTGAATCTGAAAAAACAGTGGTTTTTTTTACACTTCCAAATTATTCACCTGTTAAATATTGTTTATCTGAAATTAGTTTAGCATTTTTAAGAAACAATATGAACGAGAGAACTTAAATTGTTAAAGTTTAGACAAAAAGGGGGAAATAATTTGAGTGGAAAACGCTGGGCTGCACTTGCGATTGCTGCCGTGTTATTTGTGGGATCGGTAGTAATTAACTTTTTATCTACCTTTGCCTTTAAAGGGATCGAAACCGATATTAATGAATTTATGAATCCCTCTGATAAGCCCTATACAGAGGAAGTGGTCCAAAAAGGAAGCGAATTGAAGAAAATAGTCATACTTAATGTCGATGGAGTCATTCAAGATACAGGTGATTCAGCAGCATCGTTATTACAAAATGTCAGTTATAATCATCAGGAATTTATGAAAAAGCTAAACTATATTAAAAAAGATGACACTGTGAAAGGCATTATTATTAAAGTAAATTCCCCAGGAGGCGGCGTAGTTGAAAGTGCAGAAATCCACGATCGATTAAAAGAAATTCAGAAGGATACGAAAAAACCTGTGTACATATCAATGGGCTCTATGGCTGCATCAGGGGGATATTATATTTCAACGGCAGCAAAAAAAATCTATGCCAGCCCTGAAACACTTACAGGCAGTCTCGGGGTAATTATGGAAGGAATTAATTATGAAGGACTAGCTGATAAGTATGGTGTTGATTTTGTCACGATTAAAAGTGGAAAATACAAAGATATTATGAGCCCAACGAGAAAAATGACCGAAGAGGAAAGGCAAATATTACAAAGAATGATTGATAATTCTTATGAAGGCTTTGTCAAAGTGATTTCAGAAGGCCGTCAAATGACAGTAGATCAAGTAAAAAAAATAGCTGACGGCCGAATTTATGATGGACGCCAGGCAAAAGATTTGCATTTGATTGATGGATTTGGCTATTTGGACGATGTCATTTCTGAGATGAAAAAAAATGAAAAGCTTAAGGGTGTCAAAGTGGTCCGTTATACCGATGATCTTGGGCTCGGTTCAATATTCAGTTTAAAAGCAAAAAAATGGATGAGTGACAACTCTGAAATGGGAGGGCTTATGAAAATCATTTCCAGACCGAATTCACCACGGATCATGTATTTATATGCGAGATAGGGGGCTCTAAATGGAATCGAATGATTATTTATTTGCAGAACTGGCTCCACATGAAACGGGAATCAATTGGCCGGTTCGTTATGCTGGATTTTGGATGCGCTTTTGGGCCTATCTACTTGACCTAATAGTTATTGGCAGTATTGAGCGAATAGTAATTAAGCCTGTTTTTCGCTTGCTTGATTTATCATTATCAGAATTTAATATGTTTGCACCTATTTCCATTGCTTCTGCTGTCATCTTTTACGTATATTTCGTGCTGATGACGAAATTATTTAATCAAACGCTAGGGAAAATGGTGTTTGGACTAAAAGTAATTGATTTAAAACAGGAAAAAATCTCATGGGGAACCATTCTTTTTCGGGAATGGATTGGCCGGTTTATCTCAGCGACGGTCATCGTTGGATACTTCATTGTAGCGTTTTTACCTAAAAAGCAGGGTCTTCATGATTTCTTTGCTAATACAACAGTTATCCATGCTGATCGTTAAAAATGAAACTATCAACGGTGGTTGATAGTTTTATTTTTCTAAAATGGGTAAATACTAACAGTCGGAAAGGTTGTGAAGGAAATTGTTTTGGCTGTTACTTTCCCTGTCCATACTACTGCTCTTATTTATTCTAATTATTTTTAGTAAATTAACGATTCTTGTAAATTACTATCACCATAATGACAATGATGACTTAAAAATTGAGTTTAGGATTTGGTTTGGGCTAATTAAATTTAAAAAACATATTCCATTAATAAAAGTTGATGATAATTCGCCTAGCATTGTGGTGAAGGATGATTCATCAAATAAAGATGCCAAACAAATTACTCCAAATGATGTTCTCACAAATCTAAAAAATACAAAAGAAATACTTCATCATGTTTTTGGAATGCATGTAATTGTTAGGAAATTTTTTCAAAAAGTCACGATAAAAAAACTAGAGTGGCACTCCTTTATTGGTGTCGGAGATGCAGCTTATACGGGTATGGCGACAGGCGCGCTATGGGGGATAAAAGGTGGAATAGTTGGTCTTCTTAGTCATTTTTTAAAACTTAAAGAAATGCCCCATTTAACGGTAACTCCGCATTTTCAAGCTGCCGTAATTCAGACACAGTTGACATGTATGTTTCAGTTTCGAATCGGGCAAGCTATTCTGGCAGGATTAAAACTGATTAAATTCTGGAAAGGCGGGAAACCGCACTTTAAAAGCAAAGCAGATATTTCAAATGAAAAAATGAAATCCATTTGATGGAGGAGGGTACTGTATGTCTGATCACCCAATTCAAGGTTTAATGACAACAGCGATGGAAAGCTTAAAAGAAATGATTGATGTAAATACGATTATCGGGGATCCAGTAGAAACCCCAGACGGAAGTGTCATTTTAACAGTTTCAAAGGTTGGTTTTGGATTCGCTGCCGGAGGCAGTGAATTTAAGATGGATAGTTCTCAGTCGCAATCCGGTAACCAAAATCAAGGTCAGGGGCAAAGTCAAGGGCAGCCTAAATTACCGTTTGGCGGAGGTAGTGGCGGCGGCGTTTCAATTACACCGATTGCCTTCTTAATTGTCAATTCGCACGGAGTCAAAATGCTTCACTTGGACGAGAGCACTCATTTGTATGAGAAAATTTTAGAGGTTGCCCCACAAGCCGTCGATAAAATTCAGCAAATGTTCTCCAAAAAAGATAACCAACAAGTCAATAATCAAGCTAAACAGGATTTAGACCTATAGCAGAAAAGGTTAATCTTCCGAAACAACGAGGAAGGTTAACTTTTTTAATGAGATGAGCAGCTGCAATACGTATTAATTGCAAAAATAATTCTGAAAAGATATATTTACACTGTACATATTCGAGATAAACAAAGGAGGATGTAATAATGGCAAATGTTACATTTAAAGGAAACCCAGTTACACTACTTGGTAATGAAGTAAAGGTTGGAGACAAAGCTCCAAATTTCTCAGTCCTAGCAAATGATTTATCCGCTGTTACTTTAGACGATACGAAGGGGCAAGTTCGTTTAATTAGTGCAGTACCCTCTCTAGATACAGGTGTTTGTGATGCAGAAACACGCCGTTTTAATGAAGAAGCTAATTCTTTAGGAGGCGTAAAAATCTTAACTATTAGCTGTGATCTTCCATTTGCTCAAAAGCGTTGGTGCTCAGCAGCGGGAATTGAAAATGTGCAAACTTTATCAGATCACCGCGACCTTTCTTTTGGTGAAGCATATGGTGTGGCCATCCAAGAATTAAGATTATTAACTCGCGCATTATTTGTAGTTGACTCCAGCGACACTGTAACATATGTGGAATATTTAAGTGAAGCGACCAACCACCCTAACTACGAAGCAGCACTTGAAGCAGCAAAAGCAGCAAAATAATTGTAAACGATTGAAGGCCTCGTCATATGGCGGGGCCTTTTAGTTGTTTAAATTCTTATTTTTCGTTTAAAATGGTTAAGGAAATCAATGATAGGGGGAGAAAAATGAATATTTCTCCAATAGAACAATTATTTACTTTATTTAATGAAACAGCAATGACATTACAAGAAGAATTAAATTGTACATATCTAGAAGCGCTAGCTGAAACAGGAGAGAATTTATTTCAGGGCTCCATACTTCAAGAAGAGTTAAGTGAATTAACAGTTAAGCGGCTCAAGAAACAGTACGAAGACATTCATATTCAAAAGTATTCGAATGAGGAAATCCGCAAGGCATATCAGCTGGTTATTTTAAAAGGGATGAAAGAAAATGTCCAGCCGAACCATCAAATGACTCCGGATACGGTTGGGATGCTAGTAGGATATCTTGTTGAAAGATTTATGAAGCAATCAAGTTTTCGATTGCTGGACCCAGCCGTCGGTACCGGTAATTTATTAACGACTGTTCTAAATCACATGCAAAGAAAGATAACATCCATCGGGGTAGAAATTGATGATCTTTTAATCAAGCTTGCATATGTAAATGCTAATTTACAAGAGCATCCGGTTCAGTTGTTTAATCAGGACAGTTTAGAACCTTTATTCATTGATCCTGTTGATGCGATTATCGCTGATTTGCCTGTAGGTTTTTACCCTAATGATGTAAGAGCTGCCGATTACCAACTAAAAGCGGATGAAGGACATTCGTATGCCCATCATTTATTTATTGAGCAAAGTGTTCGACACACAAAGCCTGGGGGCTATTTATTTTTCATTATTCCCAATGGACTTTTTGAAAGTGAACAAGCAGACCAGCTCAAGGAATATTTTAAAGAAAATGTAATAATTCAAGGATTGCTTCAACTACCGACAAGTATGTTTAAAAACAAATCAGCAGCGAAAAGCATCTTAATTTTGCAGAAAAAAGGAGTAAATGTCACACCTCCTAAACAAGCGCTGCTTGTCGATTTGCCAAGTTTGTCAAGTGCGGTAGAAGTGGATAAAATTTTGGTAAAAATGGAAAAGTGGTTTCAAGAAAATAAAGGATAAAACCGAAGAATTATCGCGGTTTTATCCTTTTTTAATTTTCAAATTAATCGAATATATTTATATTTTGCTGAAAACGTTCCCAATTAAAATATTCCTTGATATGTGATTTCTAGAGTGTTTAAATGAGGAATTGAGAGAAATAATCGAGGTCGGTTAGAGCAAAATAAAGTTGAACTATTAACATTTAAACTAACCGATGTTGTTATATAAAAGGAGCGTCAGCAAATGGCAAAAATTATTGCAATCAATGCAGGAAGTTCATCCTTAAAGTTTCAATTATTTGAAATGCCAAGCGAAGAAGTGATTACAAAGGGATTAATCGAAAGAATCGGCTTAAAGGACTCGATTTTTAATATTACGGCAAATGGAGAAAAAGTCCAAGAGATCCTCGATATCCCTGACCATGAAATTGCGGTCAAAATGCTATTAGATAAATTGACTTCATTAGGAATCATTGCCTCCCTTAGTGAGATTGATGGAATTGGCCACCGTGTTGTCCATGGTGGAGAAGCATTTAATGATTCCGTTCTTATAACTGACGAGGTATTAGCAGCAATTGAAGAATTATCAGAGCTTGCTCCATTGCATAACCCAGCTAATATTACAGGTATTAAAGCATTCCAAAATGTGTTGCCAAATGTTCCAGCTATTGCAGTTTTCGATACTGCCTTCCATCAAACAATGCCGGAAAGCTCTTTCCTTTATAGTCTTCCATATGAATACTATGAAAAATATGGCATTCGGAAATATGGTTTTCATGGGACAAGTCATAAATATGTTTCACAGCGTGCAGCCGAACTGCTAGGCCGTCCAGTCGAACAGCTTCGTCTCATTTCCTGTCACTTAGGGAATGGAGCGAGTATCGCGGCGATTGAAGGTGGAAAATCTATCGATACATCCATGGGCTTTACACCGCTGGCAGGTGTGACAATGGGAACACGGTCTGGAAACATTGACCCTGCCCTCATTCCATTTATTATGGAAAAAACAAACAAAACGGCAGAAGAAGTACTCGATGTTTTAAATAAAAAGAGTGGAATGCTTGGTGTTTCTGGTTTCTCAAGTGATTTACGAGATATTGAAATTCAAGCTAAAGAAGGAAACGCGCGTGCACAGTTAGCGTTAGATGTTTTTGCCAACCGCATTCATAAATATATAGGCTCATACGCTTCTAGAATGTATGGCGTTGATGCGATTATTTTTACAGCAGGTATTGGTGAAAACAGCGACGTAATCCGCGAAAACGTATTAAAAGGCCTTGAATTTATGGGCGTTTATTGGGATCCTGCTTTGAATAAAGTAAGAGGCGAGGAAGCGTTTATCAATTATCCTCACTCCCCAGTAAAAGTCATCATTATTCCAACAAATGAAGAAGTCATGATCGCGAGAGACGTTGTTCGTTTAGCAGCAATCTAATAATCAAAAAGGCAAAGGCGGGTGACTGCTTTTGCCTTTCTTTGTGCTATACTGAAAGAAAAAGTTAAAAAGGAGGAACCTAAACATGCCACCGCTAACAAACCGCGAGAACAAAGTCTTAACTGACATACGTCAATGGGAAAATAAGATACTTAACTATGAATCAAACGATTTACGTTTAACGTATGAAACATATTTAGAGCGGTCCTTTTCCTTATTGCCTGAAAATGTTCAAAGGCAGTTTTTTTCGGTCATAGATAGCTGGCTGTTTTATTTGCATGGAATTATCCAAGGTTCCCAATTTCAAATGGATGCAAAAGAGAGAATTCTATCTTCCGGGAGAGCTTTTCGGAAGGACATTGAAAAAATTAAAGATTTAAAGCAATTAGAAATAGATCAATTGCAGTATATTGCTGAACAGCAAATAGCAAGACACCGTTTTTATTCGTTTGCACAGGGTGGTTTGGCAGGTATGGGTAGTACACTTCTTTTAGGAACGGACATTCCAGCAATGGCAGTGATTAATTTAAGAGTTGTTCAATTAATAGCTTCTGTCTATGGGTTCGATGTGAATACCCCATTTGAAATGATGACATCCCTAAAGGTTTTTCATACCGCAACATTACCACCCGGAATTCAAAAAGAGGGCTGGTTATCTCTGATAAAGGACTTAGATGCAGATGGTGATCCTTATTTTTACGAAGGAACAGAGGAAATCACCGATATCACATGGCTTGAGCAGCCAGTCCAACAAATATTGAAAGCAATCGTTATCATCCTGTTTCGGAAAAAGTTAGTTCGAGGAGTACCGCTAATAAGCATGGCGATTGGTGCTGGAACTAATTATCATTTAACAAGAAAAGTAACGGATTTGGCCCATAAATACTATCAACTTCGTTATCTAATGGAAAAAGAGGAGTTTTTTGGATGAGCACTAAGGAGCATAAACGGGAAGCACCTAAAACGGTAAATTGTAAAGTGATCACCGTCAGTGATACGAGAAACAAGGATACAGATAAGAGCGGCAGGCTGATGATGGACTTACTTGAGCAGGCTGAACACAAGATTGTCGATTATGTGATTGTAAAAGACGAAACCCGTCCAATCCAAACTGAAATTCTTAAAGGCTGCGACCGCGATGATATTGATGTTATTTTAACAAATGGTGGTACTGGAATAGCCAAGCGTGATGTTACGATTGAAACGGTTCAAAGTCTACTGGAGAAAGAAATTGTCGGCTTCGGAGAATTGTTTAGGATGCTTAGTTATCAAGAGGATATTGGTTCTGCAGCCATTCTTTCAAGAGCAATTGCTGGAGTTGTCCAAAATAAAGCCGTGTTTTCCACACCAGGTTCTTCCGGAGCAGTGAAGTTGGCGATGAATAAATTAATTCTTCCTGAACTTGGCCATATTGTAAGAGAAATTAAGAAAGATTTATAAAAAAAGAAGAAAACTCCCTTAAAAGCAGGGAGTTTTTTAATGATGGGTTTTGGATGATAGAGTTTGATTAGCACGGTACCATAACCATAAATCATTAATAATTGAGGCAAGCTCTGCTATCTCCGTGTTCAATTGACAAGACCGTTTGAAGTTACTTTCGTCGGAAAGTTGGGCTTGTTTTTGATTGATTTGGTTTTCGAGCTCAGCTATGCGGTCAGGGATAGAACCGCGGATTTGTTCCCAATTAAATAAGATATTTTCCCGAGATTCTTTACTATATTCATCCCATTCTTTTGTTAAATCAGGTATGAGAATACCAAGACGTTGATCGAAAGAAAAATGTTCTTTCATAATTGCCTCCAAATTTGTTTAGTTGATTTCATTGTACTACACATTAAGTAAGCCTTCACGATAAAACTATTAGAAAGCACGAAGCCGAATGGGCCTCGTGCTCGTTATTATTCATTTTCTTTTTCTGTACGGACGACAAGGACATCACATGGGGCATAGCGCGTTATATGTTCAGAGACACTGCCGATAAAGAATCTTTCCACAACATTCATTCCGGTTGCACCGCAAAGTATTAAATCTACCTTATGTTTTTTAGCTACCTCTCTCGGGATTCTTAGTTTTGGAGAACCAAAATCAATTTCATATTGAACTTCTGGTAAATCAGCGTCTAAAGCTTGTTGTTGATAGTTTTCAAGCATATCCTTTGCTAACTTTTCTGCTCGATCTCCGATAACTGTGTCATAGCCTTCAACTAATGCAAATGATCTGGTGTCGATTACGTGGACTAAAAGTATCTTGGCATTATTTCTTTTGGCAATTTCAAGCCCTTTTTTAAAAGCCCAATCAGCCTCTTTCGAACCATCAATAGCGACTAAAATATTTTTATATTTAAGTCCCATGATCATCATCTCCTCAACCTAATTATACAATATTTAACAACGCATAACTGTTGCAATTTTTCGAACAATAATGAAGTAACTTACATTGGAAAGGAGATTTGCAAAGTGATTTTCAATGATCCGAATAAACAATTTTCGTTTGAGTTTGACGAACAAGGTGCAAATGAAGTAAGCGAGCAAATATTTGATTCCTATAACAGCGGTTTTATTGATCAGGGTACGGCACTTGCTGACAAAGAAGATTTTGCAGTAGCAGAGGAGTAAATCTAAATTAATATGAAAGTAGAAGGCTGTCCTATAATAACCGGATAGTCTTTTTTTTGGACAAATGTCTAGGAAATTTCAGCTTAGAGGGGCATAAACCCAAGAATCTACATCAACAAATGCATAATCTTTAGTGTGTAATTTATTAAAAAAGAGGAGGAAAAAAATGAATACTGGAATGCCTGTTGATGTGAATTATGATTTGGTGAACCCAGCGGATGAAAGGATTCGCCCAGGGTTCGGACATTTTGGGGGGTTCGGGCACTTTGGACACTTCGGCGGTTTTGGCCGTCCGTTTGGATTTGGTTTTGGCCGTCCGTTTGGATTTGGTTTTGGCCGTCCATTCGGTTTTGGATTTGGGCTCCCATTCCTAACTGGGTTAGCTGCAGGTGCATTATTAACTCCAGGTTATGGATATGGATATGGATATGGTTATCCTTATGGATACGGATATCCTTATGGATACGGATACGATTACCCATACTATCCTTGGTATTAATTGAAAAGCAAAACAAAAGCTTTGCCGGGTATGGCAAAGCTTTTGCTACGATATCTTTGTTGTTACATCTTACTTAGTAAAAAGGTTATAATAGAGTTGTCTTGGTTAATATTAGAAGTCGATACTTATTTGGAGGTAAGCACATGCGGATTGGAGTACCTAAAGAGATAAAAAATAATGAAAACCGTGTAGCCATGACACCGGCAGGAGTAGTGAATCTTGTGAAATTTGGTCATGAAGTCATGATCGAAAAAAGCGCAGGACTGGGCTCTGGCTTTTCAGATAAGGATTATCGTTTAGCTGGTGCAAAGCTGGTTGAAACAGCTGAAGAAGCCTGGTCGATGGAAATGGTAATGAAGGTTAAGGAGCCGCTTCCAAGTGAATATAAATACTTTCGTGAAGGATTAATACTATTTACATATTTACATCTAGCACCTGAACCAGAATTAACGAAAGCGTTAATTGATAATAAAGTGGTTGGTATTGCCTATGAAACGGTTCAGTTAGCAAACCGCAGCCTGCCGTTATTGACACCGATGAGTGAAGTAGCCGGTAGAATGGCAGCTCAAATTGGCGCACAATTTTTAGAGAAGGTTAATGGAGGAATGGGCATTCTTCTTTCTGGAGTGCCAGGGGTACAAAGAGGCGTTGTTACCATTATTGGCGGAGGAGTTGCTGGAACCAATGCGGCAAAAATGGCAATTGGATTAGGAGCTAAAGTGACAATTATCGATTTAAACCCAGATCGTTTACGCCAATTAGATGACATTTTTGGATCAGATGTTACGACATTAATGTCCAATCCTTATAATATTGCCGAAGCGATAAAGGAGTCTGATTTAGTCATTGGTGCGGTTCTCATTCCTGGGGCTAAGGCGCCAAAGTTGGTTACAGAGGGAATGATTCAATCGATGAAACCGGGAAGTGTTGTCGTAGATATCGCGATAGACCAAGGTGGTATTTTTGAAACAACAGACCGAATTACCACACATGATAATCCAACTTATGAGAAGCATGGTGTTGTCCATTATGCCGTTGCCAATATGCCAGGTGCAGTACCGCGAACTTCGACCATAGCTTTAACTAACGTGACTGTTCCGTATGCGGTTCAAATAGCCAATAAGGGCTACCAAAAAGCTTGTCTTGAAAATGAAGCATTGTTAAAGGGAATCAATACCCTTGGCGGCTATGTGACCTATGAGGCTGTTGCTGAGGCACATGGACTAGAATTTAAAGATACGAAATTATTGTTGGAAAAATAAGGATTCGTGGCGTCTTCCATGAGGATAGTTTTTGAAGGGTTATCTCTGATTTTGTCCTCATGAATCGTTCATGAGGACAGAATTCATGGGTGCATAGCTAATTTTGTCCTCATGAGGCTTTCATGAGGACAAAGTTCATGGGTGCAAAGCTGATTTTGTCTTCATAGGGCTTTCATGAGGACAGAATTCATGGGTGCATGGCTGATTTTGTCCTTATGAATCGTTCATGAGGACAGTTTTCGTTACTTTATTATTGAATTTGTCCACATAATATATACTCCAATTATAGAAAATGCTTTTTGACAAGGAACGCTTTTTTCTTTAATAAAATAGGAAAACCAGCTCCAAAATGGAACTGGCTTTAATACTAAAACTATGTAGCCGCATTTGCCGTATTCTATATAAGAAAGTTTTAAACCACCACTCCTCAAAGTGGGTGTTCTCAGAAGCTTTGCTGCTTGTCCTCCATGTCTTATAGACAGAGGCTTGTCATCCGGCTTCATTGTTTAAACTCCCTATTACAGCTTATAAGGTTAAAACTTTATTATTATTACGTACAACGCAGCTTGTATTTTTATATTACATCAATTGGCCAAGCATTTCAATGTAAAAAACATCCAGATGGATTATTGGATAATTTGCAGCTCTTTCGGGAATTTGGTTAAAATCTTGGCACCATCTGCACCAATATACACATCATCCTCAATACGAACTCCTGCCACATTAGGCACATAAATTCCAGGTTCGATTGTATAAACCATACCTTCTTTAATCACTAATTCGTTTGTTTCTGTTAGCGATGGATATTCGTGTATGCTGATCCCAAGTCCATGACCGAGTCGGTGTGGAAAATACTCGCCAAATCCTGCTTCGGCAATAATTCTCCGGGCAGTTAAATCTACTTCTGCTGCAGTAATACCAGGCCTACTTGCCTCAACAGCAGCAAGCTGTGCTTTTAATACGGTATCATAAATTTCCTTTTGCTTATCGTTAATGTCTCCGAAAGCAACCGTTCTTGTAATATCTGAACAATAACGATCAACAACAACACCTAAATCGAATAAGACTAAATCGCCTTTTTGGATTTTCGTCGTACCAGGTGTGCCGTGTGGGGAAGCAGCATTTGCTCCAGTCAATACCATCGTGGCAAAGGACATTTCGGTAACACCCTTTTGTTTAAGAGCGAATTCAACAGCATTCAGTACTTCCAGCTCAGTTTTACCCTCTTTTATTTCACTGCAGCCAACTTCAATGGCATAATCAGCTAGAGCACAAGCCTCTTCGATTATCTTTAATTCTTTAGCGTCCTTAATCATGCGAAGCATTCTTAATTTTTCCTCAGCAGAAACAAAAGCTGCATTAGGGAATAACCTTGAAAGCTGTTCGTACCGCTCCACATTCATATGTTCTTTTTCAATCGCTGCCTTTGAAACGGAGTTGATTCGTTTATTGATTGAATTTAAAATCATTTCCCATGGATTTTCGATGTCGCTAAAACCGATAATCTCATGTTCCCAGCCGGAACGTTTAGCATCATGAACCTCCATCCCCGGACAAACCAAAAACGGCTCCTGCTCTTGAAAAACGACAAGGGCTAGCAAGCGTTCATGAGGGTTTGTGAAATATCCGCTTAAATAAAATACATTTTCTGAAGAGGTAAGGAAACTTACTTCAATATCATTTTCCTTCATCCATGTTTGAAGCTTTTCGATACGGTGATTCATTTTTGGAGTCCCCCTAAAAATTCAAATCCACTATGAGATTATCAATATTAAAAGTAATTGTAAACCATCTTCCCTTAGCTTGTGCTAAAACAAATCGGATATGGATATAAATGAGGAAGGAAATTCAAACTTTTTATGGAAGTACATAATAAACCATTTTGAAAGGGGATAGTGAAATGAAAGTTTCATACCATGGCCATTCGGTTGTCCAAATAAACTCTAATGGCAAAACAATTTTAATTGATCCATTTATTACTGGAAACCCATTAGCAGACATAAAAGCAGATGATGTAAATCCTGATGTAATCATTCTGTCGCATGGTCACAATGACCATGTTGGAGATACCGTACAATTAGCGAAAAAACACAAGGCCCTTGTTATCGCCGCGTTTGAGCTGGCTGATTATTTAAGCTCACAAGGGGTTCAAACTCATGGCATGTCTATTGGCGGCGCCTATCAGTTTGATTTTGGAAAGGTGAAGTTCACTCAAGCATTCCACGGTTCCAGCTATACGACGGAAGATAATCAAATCATTTATTGTGGCATGCCTGCGGGTATTCTATTTATGAATGAAGGAAAAACCATTTACCATGCCGGTGATACAGCTTTATTCTCTGATATGAAACTGATTGGGGAACGCCACCCTATCGATGTTGCCTTCTTACCAATCGGTGATAATTTTACAATGGGTCCAGAAGATGCGGCCTATGCAGCAAAGCTATTAAATGCGCAAAAAGTTGTGCCTATGCACTATAATACCTTCCCGCCAATCAAACAAGATCCATTTCATTTTATTGAAATGCTAGAAGCTAAGAATGGGATAGTATTAAAGCCTGGAGAAGCTATCGAATTATAAATGTTCTTAGGCCTTCACATACTTTTTTTCTTCCTCTGTGCATAAAAATGAAACAAGCACTTTTTTTAAAGGAGGAAAAAATATTGAAAAAGAATAGATATTTACTTTGCTTATTGCTTTGTGCGTTTATGCTTTATTTTGCCATACCAAGATTATCGCTGCATGCCAATGGAGCGGAAGGGATTTTCGCGCTGTCCTGGTTAGCTTTTGCTTTGATTGTTATAGCAGGTAATTTAACAGGGTTGTTATATACCCCAAAGAAAACTATTTCCAAAATTCAATCGCAACAATTAAAGAGAAAATCGCGCTCATTTCATTAATCAGTGAGAAACCGCATTGAATCAAGGCTTTTAACACTTTATAATAAAATTTAAATGTAATTGACTAAATCTTGACAGTATAGATTGGAATTTGATTATAAAGGGTGAAGGTCTTGGCTACTAAGCATGAACAAATATTACAATACATTGATGGACTTCCGATTGGGGAAAAAATATCCGTTCGGCAAATCGCCAAGGCGATGACCGTAAGTGAGGGCACTGCCTACCGGGCAATAAAAGAAGCAGAAAATAAAGGCTATGTCAGTACAATCGAACGCGTTGGAACTATAAGGATTGAACGGAAAAAGAAAGAAAATATCGAAAAGTTGACCTTTGCCGAAGTGGTCAACATTGTCGACGGTCAGTTATTAGGCGGAAGGGCCGGTTTGCATAAGACCCTGAATAAATTTGTGATCGGTGCGATGAAATTAGAGGCAATGATGCGCTATACCGAAGCTGGCAACCTGTTAATTGTCGGAAACCGTACGCAGGCACATGAGCTTGCCTTGAAGGCTGGAGCAGCTGTTTTGGTCACTGGAGGATTTGATACAGAGGAACATGTTAAAAGGTTAGCGGATAAACTGGAATTGCCCGTTATATCAACTAGCTATGATACGTTTACGGTTGCCACGATGATTAATCGTGCTATATATGACCAATTAATCAAAAAAGAAATTATTTTGGTGGAAGATATTTTAACGCCTATTTCAGAAACTTTTTTTCTAAAAACGAATGATAAGGTGTCAAAATGGCATGAATTAAATCGACAAACAACCCATAGCCGTTACCCTGTAGTCGATCAAAATATGAGAATTCAAGGAATGGTAACCAGTAAGGATGTATTAGGCGAGCATGCTGAAACATCAATTGATAAAATCATGACCAAACATCCAATGACCGTAAACGGGAAGACCAGTGTTGCTTCCACTGCCCATACGATGGTGTGGGAGGGGATTGAAGTTCTTCCCGTAGCTGATGACTCCAATCGTCTTGAAGGATTAATCAGCAGGCAGGATGTTTTAAAAGCGCTTCAAATGAATCAAAGACAGCCGCAGGTTGGGGAAACGATTGATGATATCGTGACCAATCAAATGGTGTTAATGCAGGGGAGAGCAAAAGGAGAAGATGCCTTTTCTTGTGAAGTGACACCGCAAATGACGAATCATCTAGGAACGATTTCATATGGTGTATTTACCACTATTGTCTCAGATGCAGCGAATCGAGTACTCAGAAGTTTAAAAAAAGGCGACCTCGTCGTCGAAAATATGACCATCTACTTTATAAAACCAGTTCAAATGGAAAGCAAGCTGGAGATTTTTCCTAAAATTCTTGAAGTCGGCCGGAAATTTGGGAAAGTGGACGTTGAAGTGTTCAATGATGGAGTATTAGTTGGAAAAGCGATGATGATGTGCCAGTTGATCGACAGGACATAGAAAAGCGGAAGCGCCCGTTTTGCGACGTATGGCCTGGAGCGCTCCAACTGAGATAAAGGAAACACGAAGAGCGTCAGCTTTTTCGTGTTGACATATCGTAGGGCGGAGAGCGAAGGACACTAGTCGCTGGGCGCTGGAGCTAGACAGTTAACAAAGTGATATACTAAAGCCGCTTCTATTCAAAGAAGCGGCTTTAACAATTATTTTTGTGTATCCAATTCTTTTGCTTCCTCGATTGCAAATGGGAGGTAGTGTTTATATTTTTTGAATCCTATCCAGCTAAATAAAGCACCATAGATGGTGAAAATAGTAGCAACAATATAGGCAGTCGTTGATTCGGAAATAAAAATTAAATGATTGATGCCAAACATACAGACAAAAAGTCCAAGAGCAATATTGGATTTAGCAGAAAGCCATTTCTTTTCGACTAAACGGTTGCTTCTGATGTATTTTGTTTTATAAAATAAATAAAAAGCAAATAATAGGGCGATTAATACGACAAAAACAAACATGATTTGTTCCTCCAAGATTCAAAATCATCTATTATTGTAACTTTTATTTAAAAAAAACGCCACATTTGGTTCTAAAAAGGAGACCCTATGAAAGAGAAAATTTTGGAAGCGATTGAACAATATGAAACGATAATTGTCCATCGTCATGTCCGTCCGGACCCTGATGCCTATGGTTCACAAGGTGGCTTAGTAGCAATTTTACAAGCATCCTTTCCTGAGAAAAAGATTTACGCTGTTGGCCAGGAAGAACCAACACTTCATTTCATGCGCAGGCTTGATGTGATTGAGGACGAAGTTTATACAGGAGCACTAGTCATTGTTTGTGATACTGCCAATCAAGAGAGAATTTGTGATAAGCGTTATACAATGGGTGATAAGCTTATTAAAATTGACCATCATCCAAATGAAGACCCATATGGGGATCTATTATGGGTTGAAACGAGTGCAAGCTCTTGCAGTGAAATGATTTATGAATTCTATCTATTTGGAAAAGATAAAGGCTTGAAAATGAATGATACAGCGGCAAGACTTTTATTTGCAGGAATTGTCGGTGATACTGGAAGATTTCTCTTTCCAAGTTCGACTGAAAAAACATTCGCTTATGCAGGAGAACTCATCCATTACAATTTCTCACGGACAGAACTGTTTGACAAAATGTACGAATTGGATGCAAATATCATCAAGCTAAACGGCTACATATTACAAAATTTCGAGATGCACGACAACGGAGTGGCTTCTGTGAAGCTAACTAAAGAACTGTTAGCTGAATATAGTGCAAGACCGGCAGAGGCCTCCCTCCTTGTTGGGATATTGGGAAATGTAAAAGGAATTAAAGCCTGGGTTTTCTTTATTGAGGAAAATGACCAAATCCGGGTAAGGTTACGCTCGAAGGGACCGGTCATTAATGGTGTCGCCAGGAAGTTCAAAGGCGGTGGACATCCAATGGCAGCGGGTGCCTCCATCTATTCTTGGGACGAAGTAAGCAATGTTTTGAAAGAGTTAAATGAAGTTTGTAAAAGTTAATTTAAAAAGTGGCAGACCCAAAAGGTCGGAGATTGACGACACTAATTTATCCACTCTGTTGATTGAAGCGGAAGACGCGAAGACTCCTGCGGGAGTACGGGTCAGGGGAGACCCCGCAGGAATGAAGCGACGAGGAGGCTCCCCGGCACGCCCGCGGAAAGCAAAGCGCCTGGAGCGGAAATCAACAGACATGATTACTAAACCATACAAAAAAGAGTGTTCCACTAAACCTTTTGGGACACCCTTTTTTATTGGTCAAATTGAATGTCCAACTGGATGGAGAGGGTGGTGTAGATCACCATTTCTTTAACCTTAAGTTTGTAGCGCTTGTCATTTATTTTGATAGGCTTATTCTCGATGATCTTTTTGAGGAGGTCTTTACTTTTGTAAACTGTCTCTAAATCCTTTGCCAGCATCATACTTAATTCATCTCTAACCGCTTCTTCCGTTTGGAAGGTGCTAAAGTCATCTAGCTTGTATTTTTCCCCGTTGGTTATTTTAATGTTAATTTTTTGAACCGTAATTTTTTCTAAGTTCCGTTTATTTAATTCTTTATATTCTTCCTGCCAAATTTTCTTTTCGTTATGAAGATCGGAAATATCATCCTGTAGACTAAGGATTTGTTTGGAATATCTCTCCTGCCAAACACCATGTATATATAAAAAAATGCACCAACTGATGGCACCGCCAATCGCCATACCGGAAAAAAATCGCTGCCAAGAGGGTCTTCGGTAATAAGGGGGAATTCTCATGATGAAATATGCTCCTGGGTTAACCAATTGATGATAAGGGCTCCTGTCTGTGCACCGCCTAAAGCGGAAAGAATTAATAAAAATTGTTTAAAAAGGTCCCTTGTATCAGCATTTAATATTCCCCGCTCAAAACTGTAGACCGTATCAAAAGTACCGCCAATCGCCGCTACGATTGCCCAGATTCTAAGTGCTGAAGATAATCGGTACACCGTTGTTAAAGGAGGTTGTCCAGTTAAAAAGGAGGCAATACCTCCGATTAACGAACCGCCAAGGATGACTCCCAATGCAATAAAATAACTTTCGATAAATGCAGGAAAAAAACCTATTTCTTTCATTCCTTCAACCGCCCCTGTGAAAAGTCATTTTCCTTCTATTCCATTTATATGGACAAAGATTCTCGATTATGTTATTTCTAAAAAAATGAGAACATATTTTCTTTTTTTGTTGCGAAGTTTTATAATAGATAGTGAGATAAAGTTAAGGGTGTGACGTTTATGTCTTTTATTCACCTGCATGTATATAGCGCGTATTCTTTGTTAACAAGCACGGCTTCTGTTCTAGAGTTAATTAATAACGCCCAGAGCAAGGGCTTCCATGCACTTGCATTAACGGATAGAAATGTGATGTACGGGACCATTGAATTTTATAAACTTTGTAAAAAGCATCATCTGAAACCAATCATCGGCTTGACAGTGGATGTAGCCAGTGAGCAGGAAGAAAATGAAACTTATCCACTTGTTTTACTTGCCGAAAATGATAAAGGTTTTAAGAATCTATTAAAATTATCCAGTGCCTTCCAAACTAAAGTTGAAAATGGGCTTCCACTAAAATGGCTAAAGCATTATTCTGATGGCCTTATTGCAATTACTCCTGGACTTGAAGGGGAAATCGAACAGCAATTATTAAAAGGCAATATCGAGATGGCGAGAGCTTTAGTAAAAAAATTAACCGCGTTTTTCGGCAGCAGCAATTTTTTTCTATCCTTGCAAGATCATCAACTTGAGCAAGAAAAAACACTCAAAAATCAGCTTTTGTCCCTCTCCAAAGAATTGAATGTCCCATTGGTTGCCAGCAATTGTGTTCACTATTTAGAAAGGGAAGATACCTTTGCACATGAATGCTTACTGGCAATAAAGAAGGGGGACAAATTGCAGGATGAACATAGGGAGAGATTGGGTAGCGACCAATTCTATTTAAAAACGGCAGCAGAAATGACTAATTCCTTCGCGGATATTCCTGAGGCATTAGAAAATACACTGAATATTGCTGATCGATGCAATGTAAATATTGAATTAAATAAAACGTATTTACCGTCTTTCCCAACGGAGAATGGTATTCCTGCTGAAGAATACCTCGAGAGGCTATGTAGGAAAGGTTTAGCGGAGCGATTTTCCTCGCCAACCGAAGAATATAACGAACGTTTGTCATTTGAATTAGATGTAATTAAGCGCATGAAGTTTAGCGATTATTTTTTAATTGTTTGGGATTTTATGAGATACGCCCGTGAAAACGGAATATTAACAGGACCTGGAAGGGGATCAGCGGCAGGTTCATTGGTTGCATATGTGTTATTTATTACCGATGTCGATCCTTTAGAACATAATTTGTTATTTGAGCGGTTTTTAAATCCCGAAAGAATTTCAATGCCCGATATTGATATTGATTTTCCTGACCATCGTCGAGATGAAGTCATTGAATATGTCGCAAAGAAGTACGGAGAGCTTCATGTTGCTCAAATTGTCACGTTTGGTACACTTGCAGCCAAAGCCGCATTAAGAGATGTAGGCAAGGTATTTGGGTTAAATTCAAAAGAGCTCGAGCAGTTATCTAGATTCATTCCTTCCCAATTAGGAGTTAATATCCAATCCGCCTACAATGAATCTGAAGGATTTCGAAGGTTTGTCAATGAAACTCCGCTCAACCGCAAACTCTTTGACACGGCAATAAAACTGGAGGGCTTACCACGTCATACCTCTACACATGCAGCTGGTGTGGTAATTAGCCAAAAGCAGCTCATTGAACTAATTCCGATCCAAAAAGGCTCGGCAAATGTATTTCTAACTCAATATTCTATGGAACACCTTGAAGAAATCGGCTTGCTTAAAATGGACTTTTTAGGCCTGCGAAATCTTTCACTCATAGAATCCATTTTATCTTCTATTTACCGTCATAAAGGAACAAAATTAGATATTAAAAAAATTCCATTAGATGACAATGCTACATACGAACTGTTGGCAAAAGGAGAAACGACTGGGATTTTCCAGCTTGAATCGGAAGGGATGAGAAAGGTTTTAACCCGGCTGAAGCCTTCCCGTTTTGAAGATATTGTGGCTGTAAATGCCCTGTACCGACCAGGACCAATGGAGAATATTCCCCTATTTATCGATAGGAAACATGGCCGCCAGTCAGTCGAATTTCCACATCCAGATTTGAAACCTATCCTAGAGAATACATATGGTGTTATTGTCTATCAGGAACAAATCATGCAGATCGCTTCGAAGTTAGCTGGGTTTTCGCTTGGGGAAGCGGATTTATTAAGAAGGGCTGTCGGAAAAAAGCAAAAAGAGGTGCTCGACAAAGAGCGTCATCATTTTGTTCAAGGGGCTATATCAAAAGGGTACGATCGCTCACTTGCTAATGATATTTATGATTTAATTGTCCGATTTGCGAATTACGGATTTAACCGGAGTCATGCGGTTGCTTACAGTATGATTGCTTACCAACTCGCCTATTTAAAAGCTAACTTTCCAGTCTATTTCATGGCAGGATTACTTACTTCCGCCATTGGAAATGAGACTAAAATAGCGCAATATATTATGGAAACCAAACAAAAGGATATCACCATCCTCACGCCATCGATTAATCAAAGCGGTTACCCTTTTTTAGTAGAGAATGGAGCCATCCGCTATAGCATTGCAGCGATTAAAAGTGTTGGCGGAGCTGCTTTAAAAGAAATTTTTCAAGCTAGGAAGACAAAGAAATTTCTGGACTTATTTGATTTTTGTATAAGGGTTTCATCAAAAGCCATTAATCGTAAAACCCTCGAGTCTCTCGTCCACTCCGGAAGCTTCGATGAATTCGGCGAAGATCGCGCCGTTTTGCTGGCTAGTTTGGATGTGGCGATTGAACATGCACAAATATTTAAGCCAGATGATTCTAACCAATTTGATTTATTTGTAGAAGAATTTAATCTAAAGCCAAAGTATGTTCAAGTGGACCCTATCAGTCAGGAAAATAAGCTTTTCTTCGAAAAAGAAGCACTTGGCCTGTACCTTTCAGATCATCCAATCTCTATTTTCGAAAAGCAGCTCAAGCAGATTGGGGCACAGGTCTTGTTCCAGATGAAAAATGATAATCGAAGAGTTGGGGCAGCAGTTTATATTTCATCAATGAAATCAATTCGCACGAGAAAAGGAGATTCTATGGCCTTTTTATCAATCAGTGATTCAAGTGGGGAGATGGAAGCAGTTGCTTTCCCAAATGTTTATAAAAAATCTTCTCTTCAGTTGGGACAAGGAAAATTTGCTTGGCTGGACGGGAAAATAGAAGAACGTGATGGCAAACAGCAATTGATCATCCAGCAAGTATTTGATTTAGAACAATGGTTAGAAACACATGCGGTAAAACAATCGGTATTATATTTAAAAATAGTCAAGGATAAACAGGATGAAAAATCATTGCAGAAAATAAATCATGTCCTTAAAGGGAATAAAGGAGAGACAAACGTAGTTTTACATTATGAATCCACTCGAAAAACAATAAAGCTCGGTCTTGAAAATAATATAAATCCTACCCCAGAATTACTGGAACAGCTGAGGTTAATTCTTGGTCCCAAAAATGTGGTACTGAAAGATTAATTCTTTACAACTATGGTAGATATGTTATAGTGATAAAGAGACAAGTGTGGTCTGACCACCAACAGTTAGACTGCCTAAACAGGATGTTTTATTCATTTTTTTGTAAATAATCGAGGGGTGACATGTCTTGACTTTACGTGAAGAAGCATTACATATGCATCGAATTAATAAAGGAAAGTTAGAGTCAAAATCAAAGGTGCAAGTTCGAAACGCGCATGATTTAAGCCTTGCTTATTCACCAGGTGTTGCCGAACCTTGTAAAGAAATCTATGAAAAACCTGAAACAGTTTACGACTATACCATGAAAGGAAACATGGTAGCGGTGGTATCTGATGGCACAGCGGTTCTAGGACTTGGAAATATTGGGCCTGAAGCAGCGCTCCCTGTTATGGAGGGTAAAGCTGTTTTATTTAAAAGCTTTGCCGGAGTGGATGCGTTTCCAATTTGTTTAAACACAACAGATGTTGAAAAAATCATTGAAACAGTTAAGTTGCTTGAACCAACCTTTGGCGGTGTAAATCTTGAAGACATTGCTGCTCCAAATTGCTTTGTCATAGAGGAAAGATTAAAAAAAGAAGCGAACATTCCTATCTTCCATGATGATCAGCACGGAACTGCCATTGTTACGGTTGCTGGCCTTGTCAATGCCTTAAAGCTTGTTGGCAAGAAAATGACTGAAATAAAAGTAGTGGCTAACGGTGCAGGTGCCGCTGGAATTGCCATTATTAAATTGTTATATAGCTATGGAGTTAGAGATATCATCATGTGTGATACGAAGGGTGCCATCTACGAAGGACGCCCTCAGGGAATGAATGCGGTAAAAGCAGAAGTCGCGAAATTTACAAATCGTGATAATCTTACTGGCAGTCTTGAGGACGTTATTAAAGGTGCCGATGTATTCATTGGAGTTTCTGTTGCGGGTGCGCTTACAAAAGAAATGGTTGCATCGATGAATCCAGACTCCATCATTTTTGCGATGGCTAATCCGGTACCTGAAATTATGCCGGATGATGCAAAAGAAGCAGGAGCGAAAGTGGTTGGAACAGGCCGCTCCGATTTTCCAAACCAGGTAAATAATGTACTTGCTTTCCCGGGTATTTTCCGCGGCGCACTTGATGTTCGTGCCACACATATTAATGAAAAAATGAAAGTAGCAGCGGTCGAAGCCATCGCTGGTTTAATTAATGAAGATGAGTTAAGTGCAGATTATGTCATTCCTGCTCCTTTTGATGCAAGGGTAGCACCAAATGTGGCGGCAGCAGTTGCGAAGGCAGCGATGGAAACAGGTGTCGCTCGCATTAAAGTAGACCCAGAAGATGTGAAAGAAAAGACACAGAGGCTCGCTATTATTGGCAAAAGTGAGTGATTCAGTAAGTGACAAGCTCGAAAGTATACTTAGAGATTGTAAAGCAATTACGTGAAATGATATCATTAGATGGTCTTAAAACGGGAGATAAGATTCCTTCAGAACGAGAATTGTCTGAGCGCCTGAATTTCGGGCGCTCTTCCGTTAGAGAAGCACTTAGAGCATTAGAATTACTTGGATTAATTGAAACACGCCGTGGCGAAGGTACTTTTATTAGGGACTTTCGCGGTCACCATCTTGTTCAGCTGCTTAGCACATTTATTTTGCAAGATGAAAGAGCAAAACGGGATGTTTTCGAAACTAAAACCTATATCGAGATGGATTGTCTACGCTTGACCCTGCACAGAATGGACGAACATAATTTAGCCATTTTGCATGATTGGATTAAAAACGAAGCTCATCTATCGGATGATGAGTTTTTTTATCGAATTATCGAAATGTCAGATAACCACCTTTTCATGAGAATTTGGTTAATATTAAAGGAATACTATCATTCATTAGGATCCAGCCAGGTTACCTATCATTTTGAAGACTATCAATTTTTGTTAAAAGCGTTAGCTGAAAAAGATGAGGTAAAAACACTTGCTGCTTATCACAAACTAAGAAATTTGTTATCGTATTAACGACAAGAACTAACAAATTTTGGACTCTTTTTATTTTATAGTGAATTCTGTACAAGCCTGATACATCGGCTATTTTTAATCATCTGGTGGTCTGACCACTTTTGTGAAAATAAACGTATGAAGTCTAAATAAGATAGAAAGACTTCTGAATAGAAGATAGTGGGTAAACTTCCATTAATACGAAGTGACCGAGGGAGGTTTAATTTTGGCACTTAAAGATTTATTTACAAAAAACCAAACGAAAAAGAAAAAATATGCAACCATTCCAACTGAAACAGCTAAAAATGATGTTCCTGAAGGAATTATGACCAAATGTCCAACATGTAAGAAAATTATGTATACAAAAGAGTTGTCAAAAAATTTAAAGGTGTGCTTGCATTGTGGACATCATTTTCCAATGAATGCAAAAGAGAGAATTGGCAGTTTTATTGATGAGGGGAGCTTTGAGGAAATCAATGAGAATATGATTTCCAAGAATCCACTTAATTTCCCTGATTATTTGGAAAAACTTGAAAAAGACCGTCAAAAAAGTCAATTAAATGAAGCTGTTGTAACAGGAATTGGAACCGTTGGCGGACACAAAATTGTTTTGGCTATCATGGACTCTTCTTTTCGTATGGGAAGTATGGGTTCGGTGGTAGGCGAAAAAATTACGCTTGCGATTGAAAAAGCCCATGAAATTGGTGTACCATTTGTCATTTTTACTGCTTCCGGCGGTGCTAGGATGCAAGAGGGTGCCTTAAGCTTAATGCAAATGGCCAAAACAAGTGTCGCTTTAAAGAATTTCAGCGACCATGGCGGCTTAATAATTTCAATCATGACACATCCGACCACTGGCGGTGTGTCGGCAAGCTTTGCCTCATTGGGGGATTATAATCTCGCTGAACCGGGAGCGTTAATCGCCTTTGCTGGTCGGAGAGTCATTGAACAATCAATCCGGGAAGAATTGCCTGAGGATTTTCAAACAGCAGAGTTCCTTTTAAAGCATGGTCAGCTTGATGCAATCATTTCACGTTTAGACATGGTCGAAAAGATATCAACCATACTTGACATTCATCAACCAGGGGGTGAATTCGCATGATCGGTGAATTAGAATTTGAACGCCCGGTAATAGAGCTAAGGAAGAAAATCGCTGAACTAAAAGAGTTCACAAAAAACGCTGATGTTGATTTGAGCTCTGAAATAAAGAAATTAGAGGGGCGTTTAGAAAAGCTGGAACAGGATATTTATGAAAATATTAAGCCTTGGGATCGGGTTCAAATCGCACGGCTTGCGAATAGACCGACAACACTTGATTACATTTCATATCTGTTTGAAGATTTCTTTGAATGTCATGGTGATCGTACTTTTGCTGACGATGAAGCGATCGTTGGCGGAATTGCTAAATTTAAGGGTCTTCCTGTCACCGTTATTGGTCATCAGCGAGGAAAAGACACGAAAGAAAATATCCGTCGTAATTTTGGCATGCCTCATCCTGAGGGTTATCGAAAAGCTCTTCGCTTAATGAAGCAAGCGGATAAATTTAACCGGCCTATTATTTGCTTTATTGATACAAAGGGTGCTTATCCAGGTAAAGCGGCCGAGGAACGGGGCCAAAGTGAAGCGATAGCCAGAAATCTATTTGAGATGGCAGGACTTAAGGTACCAGTTATTTGTATTGTCATTGGAGAAGGCGGCAGCGGCGGGGCCTTAGCACTAGGAGTGGGCAACCGCATTTATATGCTTGAAAACTCTACCTACTCGGTTATTTCACCAGAGGGAGCCGCAGCTATTTTATGGAAAGATGCTTCGTTTGCTAAAAATGCAGCTGAGACGATGAAAATCACCGCTCCTGATTTAAAAGAACTTGGCGTTATTGATGATATTATCCCTGAAGTAAAGGGCGGAGCGCATAAGGATGTTCAAAAACAGGCGGATGAAATTGATAAGGTCCTCAGTTCATCCTTACAGCAGCTGTTAAAACTCTCAGATAATGAACTAATTACTGACCGTTATAATCGATTTAGATCAATCGGTGAGTATGGTTTAATTAATGATTTTATAAGTGTTAATTAAAAAATCGTGCTCATAAGGGCACGATTTTTTTTATTTAAGTTCAACAAATAATCACGAAAATTTCATTGAAAAGACAATGATTACGCTTACATTTAAGCATAAAACGCTTCCAGTTAACTAACTATTCTGTCTATTGTAATTACTAATACGATTGGGTTGTTATGGCTATTTCTTCGTGTTATTTTATTAATATTCAAGGGTTTTATGTTAATAATAAAAGAAGGTATTTTTTGCAAATTATATGTTCTTCTTATGACTGATTACATAAATTTATTAATCTGATATTGAGGTGGAAACTATGAAGAAAATTGGGGTACTTACAAGCGGTGGAGACTCTCCAGGGATGAACCCGGCTATTCGTGCTGTTGTTCGAAAAGCAATTTATCATAATGTGGATGTTTATGGAATTTACGGTGGTTATTCCGGTTTGATTTCTGGAAATATAAAAAAGCTTGAGCTCGGTTCAGTTGGTGATATTATTCATCGTGGTGGAACCATGCTTCAATCGGCACGTTGTCCAGAATTTAAAAATAAAGAAGTTCAGCAGCAAGGTATTGAGCAGCTAAAAGCTCATGGAATTGAGGGTCTTGTTGTCATAGGCGGAGATGGTTCATATCGCGGAGCGAAGGCCTTAACAGAGCAGGGGTATCCTTGTGTGGGTGTACCAGGAACGATAGATAATGATATCCCTGGAACAGAACTTACAATTGGATTTGATACAGCATTAAATACGGTCATCGATGCAGTCGATAAAATTCGTGACACAGCAACATCACATGAAAGAACATTTGTCATAGAAGTCATGGGCCGCGATGCTGGAGATATTGCACTATGGGCAGGACTTGCCGGCGGTGCGGAAACGATACTTATTCCTGAAGAAAATTATGACATTAATGAGGTGGCCGACAGGCTCCGAAAAGGTCAGGAACGCGGGAAAAAGCATAGTATCATCATTGTTGCTGAAGGTGTTTGCAGTGGAGTGGAATTTGCGAAGCAGCTGCAAGAGTTAACGAATTTCGACACTAGAGTCTCTGTTTTAGGCCATATGCAGCGCGGTGGCTCGCCAACTGCTGCTGACAGGGTGCTTGCTAGTAGATTAGGGGCAAGAGCAGTAGAACTTCTGATTGAAGGTAAAGGCGGTCGTGCCGTTGGAATCGAAAAAAATCAGTTAGTTGACTATGACATTATCGAAGCTCTTGGCCGAAAGCATACATTGGATTTTGATTTATTTAAGCTTTCAAAGGAATTATCTATTTAATATTTGATTGTATCGGAGGATAACAAGAATGTTACGTAAAACAAAAATCGTTTGTACGATTGGTCCAGCAAGTGAAAGTGTTGAGAAGTTAACACAATTAATCAATTCGGGTATGAATGTGGCCCGGTTAAATTTTTCCCACGGGGATTTTGAAGAACATGGCGGAAGGATTCAAAATATCCGCACTGCTGCAGAACAAACCGGAAAAACTGTCGCTATTTTACTCGATACAAAGGGTCCAGAGATTCGAACAAATAATATGGTAAATGGTGCGATTGAACTTAAGGCTGGAGAAAATATCATTGTTTCGATGACAGAAGTAGAAGGAACGGTTGAAAAATTTTCTGTTACATATCCAGGGTTAATAGAAGATGTTCACGTTGGTTCTAAAATCTTATTAGACGATGGTTTAATTGGACTTGAAGTATTGAAAGTAGATAGTGCAGAAAACGAAATTCATACAAAAATCTTAAACAGTGGTACGCTGAAAAATAAAAAGGGTGTTAACGTTCCTGGCGTATCTGTAAAACTACCAGGGATTACGGAGAAAGATCGACAAGATATCCTTTTTGGGATTGAGCAAGGAATCGATTTTATCGCCGCTTCGTTTGTGCGTACGGCTAAAGATGTATTAGAAATCCGTCAGCTTTTAGAAGAAAATAATGCTGCACATATCCAAATTATCCCTAAAATTGAAAACCATGAAGGCGTCGATAACATTGATGAAATTCTTGAAATTTCTGATGGTTTAATGGTTGCGCGTGGAGATCTTGGCGTAGAAATACCTGCCGAAGAGGTTCCACTTGTTCAAAAAATGCTCATTAAGAAATGTAATGCCCAGGGTAAACCTGTTATTACAGCTACACAAATGCTTGACTCTATGCAAAGAAACCCAAGACCAACAAGAGCGGAAGCAAGCGACGTTGCCAATGCTATTTTTGATGGAACAGATGCGATTATGCTTTCCGGAGAAACAGCTGCAGGTCTTTATCCAGTGGAAGCAGTGCAAACGATGCACAATATCGCTTCAAGAGCAGAGCAGGCTTTAGATCACAAAGAAATTCTATCAAGCCGCAGTAAAGATACAGAGCACAATCTAACGGATGCGATTGGTCAGTCAGTTGCTCATACTGCTTTAAATTTAGAAGTAAATGCTATTATTACCCCTACTGAAAGTGGGCATACAGCAAGAATGATATCTAAGTATCGTCCTAAGGCACCAATTGTTGCCGTTGCTGCAAACGACTCAATTTCCCGACGCTTGTCACTTGTTTGGGGCGTTTATCCACGTGTTGGAACTATGTGCTCAACGACTGATGAAATGCTTGATATTGCAGTACAGGAAAGCTTAAACAGTGGTATTGTTAAGAGTGGAGATTTAGTTGTAATCACTGCAGGTGTTCCTGTTGGTGAAGCAGGTACAACGAATCTGATGAAGATTCATGTTGTTGGCGATATTATCACAAAGGCGCAAGGAATTGGCCGTAGGTCTGCATTTGGGAAAGTAGTAATTGCCCATACTGCACAAGAGGCTATCGAAAAAGTAAAACCAGGTTCAATTCTTGTCACAATCGGTTCAGACCGTGATATGGTTCCTGCCATTGAAAAATGCGCTGCTCTTATTACCCAAGAAGGTGGATTAACAAGCCATGCTGCTGTGGTTGGTTTAAATCTAAGCATTCCGGTAATTGTTGGGGTAGATAATGCGCTTGAATTATTTAAAGAAGGCCAAGAGATCACCGTTGATGCTACAAGAGGAGTTATCTATAACGGTCATGCTAGTGTCCTATAAAAACAAAACGTCAGCTTCCGAATTCGGAGCTGACGTTTTTTTATGCTTGCTTTCCTTTAATAAATGACCAAACGTCATGAAAAACATTGGCGCGATATAAAGTGCTAATGATGACGAGGGTAACGGGGCCGACAATCAAGCCAAGAAAACCAATCAATTTAAAGCCAACAAATAAAGCAATCAAAGTGGCTAATGGATCTAGGCCGATACTGGAAGAAAGAATCTTCGGCTCCATGATTTGTCTTTGAACTAAGACAATGACATAAAGAACGCCAAGTCCAATCGCAAGGCCCATATCACCGCCGATTGCCTCATAAATGATCCAAGGTACAAACACAGCACCTGTACCTAGGTATGGAATGATATCAACAATACCCGTAACCAAAGCAATCGTGATGGCATAATCAACCCTAAGAACAAGCAAACCAATTAAAATAATGACAGTTGTGATAGAGATAAGCGTCAGCTGTGCTCTAACGAAGCCAAATAATGCTTTCTTTAAGTCGACGAATACAGTTCTTCCGCTTCTTTTCGCCTTTTCTGGTAAAAGTCGTCCTCCCAAGGCAGATAATCGATACCAATCCTTACTGATGAAGAAAGTTGCCAACAAGGAAAAAATAAGAACAGTAGCCACATTGGGAAACCAAGAAATGATATTTGGAATTTTTAAAAATAAATTTTGAATAAACGATCCAACTGTTTTGCCGATATTCTTTCCGACACTTTGGATATTGGTGATAATAGTATCCTGCTGACCGGTTTCAAGCTTATTAAAAACACTAGTTAATTGATTGTAAAGCGGGACAATTTGACCTGTAAAATAGTCTTCGAGATAATTAATGAGAGTATCAAGGTGTTCGGGAACCACTCTCGCTAAATAAGTAGCCCCGGATACAATCTCGGCGATTAATAACGTAATTAACCCTGCAAACAAGGCAAATATAATAATAAGTGCTAGGAACACCGAGAGTACTCGCGGCATCTTCGCTTTTTTCTCAAAAATATTGACAAGCGGGTTAATCATGAGGGCAATCAAGAGGCCAATAATAAAAGGATAGGCCACTTTTCCAACAAAATATAAAGAGTAGAACGCCAAAACCACAACACCTAAGACAAGTAAAAATCTTAATGTCTGGTATATGTATTTAGGATTCAAGCTTAAACCTCCTATTCTTTCGACTAGTTTAAGTTTACCATTTTATAAATGGTTGTGCATAATTTTCCATTCCCGTAACTACATTACGAAATTAATGAAAAAAGGTTTCAAAAAAGAAATGATAAAAATAACCGCCAAATTCACGATTCTAACTCTTTTTAGATATTATGGTACAATAATTTACTTGAGGAAATGGTGAAAATGATGAAAGAGCCCTATCTATTCCTAATTCTATTACTGGTAATTGGATTTATTGCAAAAAATAGTTCTTTAATGATTGCGATTACGGTCCTTCTCATATTAAAGATTGTTGGGTTGGAAATGAAATCTTTCTCGTTCCTACAATCAAAAGGGATAAATTGGGGAGTAACGGTGATTACCATTGCCGTTTTAGTACCCATTGCTACTGGTGAAATTGGATTCAAAGATTTATCTGGTGCCTTTAAAACACCCTATGCATGGATTGCTTTAATATCAGGAATGCTTGTCGCCCTGTTAGCCAAGGGTGGAGTAAGATTACTAGCCGATGATCCACAGATTACAACGGCATTGGTATTAGGGACAATTCTTTCTGTATCGATCTTTAAAGGTGTAGCCGTTGGCCCATTAATTGGGGCAGGAATTGCCTATGCCGCTATGAAAATATTTAGTTTTTTTACGTAGATTTTTTGTGAAATAATATTTTTTTTACAAATTCAGTTCCTTTTCATTCACAAAGTTCTGATAATTGTTTATAATAGGCTTGTAAGCGTATCCTTTTTTACATAAACCAAATATGTATAATGAATTACTTGGAAAAGAATTTTTTCATTATGAATGAAAGATATTCAGATTTTTTTTAGTTCCTATCCTGAGCAATCGCTCAATTAAATTTTTTATTAACAAAATGGGTAATGGGGAAAATTAGTATAGTGAAGGAGAGATTTACTATGTCAGTAACACGTGGTCTTGAAGGGGTAGTGGCAACAACTTCCTCTATTAGTTCAATTATCGATGACACGCTAACGTATGTTGGCTACGACATTGATGACTTAGCTAAAAATGCTAGCTTTGAAGAAGTCGTTTACTTATTATGGCACCGCAAGCTGCCAAACGCGGATCAATTAGCGGAATTGAAACAACAGTTAGCTGAAAACTCTGCACTTCCTCAAGAAGTAATTGAACATTTTAAAATGTACCCAATTGGAAAAGTGCACCCAATGGCAGCACTTCGGTCAGCAGTATCGTTACTAGGATTATACGATGAAGAAGCAGATTTAATGGATTCGGATGCAAATTATCGTAAAGCAGTTCGCCTACAAGCGAAAATGCCGGCGATTGTCACTACTTTTGCTCGTGTACGAAAGGGCCTTGACCCAATCGCACCAAGACAAGATTTAAGCTTTGCAGCAAATTTCCTTTATATGTTAACAGGCAATGTACCAGATGCTATTGCTGTTGAAGCAATTGATAAAGCATTGGTATTACATGCTGACCATGAATTAAATGCATCTACATTCACAGCACGTGTATGTGTGGCAACATTATCCGATGTATATTCTGGTGTAACTGCTGCAATTGGTGCTTTAAAAGGACCTCTTCACGGAGGAGCTAACGAAGCAGTAATGAAAATGTTGACGGATATTGGGACATTGGAAAATGTTGAGCCATATGTACGCGGTAAACTTGAAAAGAAAGAAAAAATAATGGGCTTTGGTCACAGGGTATATCGTCAAGGTGACCCACGTGCCAAGCATTTAAAAGAAATGTCTAAAAAACTAACAGAATTAACCGGCGAACCACAGTGGTACGATATGTCAGTTAAAATTGAAAGCATCGTTACTGGTGAAAAAAATCTTCCACCAAACGTGGATTTCTATTCAGCATCTGTTTATCATAGCTTAGGAATTGATCATGACTTAATGACACCAATCTTTGCCGTAAGTCGTGTTTCCGGGTGGTTGGCTCATATTTTAGAGCAATATGAAAACAATCGTCTGATCCGTCCTCGTGCTGAGTACACGGGTCCTGGAATGCAGAAATATATTCCAATTGAACAAAGAGGATAATATTTTTATTTTTTCTAAAAATTGTAGTAAAATAAGGAAGGTATGAAAAGGTTAGGGGCCGAAGAGCTCTCTAGCCTTTGATTCAGTCCAATGATTTTAGTTTTTTTTACATAACAGGAGGGAGAACATCTATGCAAGGCGAAAAAATCACGGTTAAAGACGGAGTATTAAATGTACCAAACATTCCAATTATCCCATTCATCGAGGGAGACGGTATTGGACCAGATATTTGGGCTGCTTCTGAGAGAGTTTTAAATGCAGCTGTAGAAAAAGCTTATAAAGGTGAACGTAAATTAGTTTGGAAAGAAGTTTTAGCAGGAGAAAAGGCTTTTAACCAAACTGGTGAATGGCTTCCAAAAGAAACACTTGATGTTATCAATGAATATTTGATTGCCATCAAAGGTCCATTAACAACACCAGTTGGCGGCGGCATTCGTTCTTTAAACGTTGCTTTACGTCAAGAATTAGATTTATTTGTGTGCTTGCGTCCAGTAAGATGGTTTGAAGGTGTTCCTTCACCAGTTAAGCGCCCGCAAGATACTGATATGGTTATCTTCCGTGAAAATACTGAAGATATTTATGCAGGAATCGAATATGAAAAAGGCACCGAAGCTGTTAAAAAAGTAATCAACTTCCTTCAAAATGAAATGGGTGTTAATAAAATCCGATTCCCTGAAACTTCAGGTATCGGTATCAAACCTGTTTCTGAAGAAGGAACAACTCGTCTAGTACGTGCTGCCATTAACTATGCAATCAAAGAAGGCCGTAAATCCGTTACGCTCGTGCATAAAGGAAATATCATGAAATTCACTGAAGGCGCGTTCAAAAACTGGGGTTATGAGCTTGCTGAAAAAGAATTTGGCGATAAAGTATTTACATGGGCTCAATATGATCGCATTAAAGCTGAGCAAGGTGCAGACGCTGCAAACAAAGCACAGGCTGATGCAGAGGCTGCTGGCAAAATTATCGTGAAAGATGCGATTGCAGATATCTTCTTACAGCAAATCCTTACACGTCCACGTGAATTTGATGTTGTGGCAACAATGAACTTAAACGGAGACTTCATTTCCGATGCACTTGCTGCACAAGTTGGAGGCATTGGTATTGCTCCTGGAGCAAACATCAACTACGAAACAGGACATGCTATTTTTGAAGCAACACATGGTACTGCCCCTAAATATGCAGGCCTTGATAAAGTAAATCCTTCATCCGTCATTTTATCAGGCGTATTATTGCTTGAGCACCTAGGCTGGACTGAAGCAGCTAAAATGGTCATCAAATCAGTGGAAAAAACCATTGCATCTAAAGTTGTAACGTATGACTTCGCCCGCTTAATGGACGGAGCAACTGAAGTTAAAACCTCTGAGTTTGGCGACGAATTAATTAAAAACATGGAATAAATCGAAAAGCGGAAGCGCCTTTACCAGGGGCGACAAGCATAAGTCGAGCCGGCGGGAAGGTTGCTTTTTAACCTTCTCGACGGATTGGCTTATGACCTCGAGCCCCTAGGCGCTGAAGCTGGACATAAAAAGGGCTGTTTTAGGACAGCCCTTTAAGTGAATTTTTAACACATAAAAGGGGAGAGCTAAGATGTCATTAAAACGTAAAAAGGTTTCTGTAATTGGCGGCGGATTTACTGGTGCAACAACTGCATTTTTACTTGCACAAAAAGAGCTTGCGGATGTAGTTCTAGTTGATATTCCACAAATGGAAAACCCAACTAAAGGAAAAGCGTTAGACATGCTTGAAGCAAGTCCTGTTCAAGGCTTTGATGCAAATATTACTGGGACTTCTAACTATGAAGATACTCGTGATTCTGACATCGTTGTTATCACTGCTGGTATTGCCCGTAAACCAGGCATGAGCCGTGATGATCTAGTTCAAACCAACCAAAAAGTAATGAAAAGTGTAACACAGGAAATTGCTAAGTTTTCTCCAAACTGTACGATTCTTGTATTAACAAATCCTGTTGATGCAATGACTTACACTGTATTCAAAGAGTCAGGCTTCCCTAAGAACCGTGTAATCGGTCAATCTGGCGTACTTGATACAGCTCGTTTCCGTACATTTATTTCACAAGAATTAAACCTTTCTGTTAAAGATATTACTGGTTTCGTATTAGGCGGTCACGGTGACGACATGGTTCCACTTGTCCGTTACTCTTATGCTGGCGGTATCCCGTTAGAAACGTTAATTCCGAAAGATCGTCTTGATGCTATTGTTGAGCGCACTCGTAAAGGCGGCGGAGAAATTGTAAACCTTCTTGGAAACGGAAGCGCTTACTATGCTCCGGCAGCATCTTTAGTGGAAATGTGCGAAGCGATTCTAAAAGATCAACGCCGCGTTCTTCCTTCCATTGCTTATCTTGAAGGTGAATATGGTTATGAAGGCATCTACCTTGGCGTACCAACTATTCTTGGTGCCAACGGTATTGAAAAAATAATCGAGCTTGATCTTACTGCAGACGAAAAAGCAGCATTGGACAAATCAGTTGATTCTGTGCGGAATGTAATGAACGTCCTAGCTTAATAGGCTTGTAAGGGAATTCGGGGTTAAAGGGGCCCCGAATTTTCTATATATATATTTGAAATCGCTTACAAAGGGGTGTTTTTTCGATGCTATTAGGGAAAAAAAGAAAACTTGGGAGAAGAATTGAAGAAATATCTGTTGGGGAAAAGCTATCACTAACAGAAAAAATAGAAGATAGGGATTTGCTCCTTTATTTAGGCTTAACAGATGATGCGAACCCTCTGTATATTCAACATGACTATGCCTCACAAACACCATTTGAAAAACCAATAGTTCCAAGCATCATGCTAACCGGTTTGATTACTTCAGCTATTTCAAAATACGTGCCTGGTCCAGGAAGCCATATTTTAAGCCAAAATCTAGAGTTTCCTAAGCCGATCTATCATTACGGAACCGTCGAGTTTCTTTTTGAGATTATTGATGTAAACAGTGATGATCACACCGTAGTAATCCATGTTGGTGCAACCAATGAAAAAAATGAAACCGTCATAAAAGGAACTGTAAAAGTTTGCCCACCACATCGCCTGCAGGAAATTCATGGGACGGCATTGGAGAATTTTTAGAGTTTGAACTTGAGTGAGGTGTTCATGAGGACAAACTTCGTTCGGCAAAAGCCAAAACTGTCCTCATAAGTCGTTCATGAGGACAAACTTCGTTCAGCAAAAGCCAAAACTGTCCTCATGAGTCGTTCATGAGGACAAACT